>JACOVP010000037.1 GCA_016177265.1 Candidatus Woesearchaeota archaeon | reverse complement strand
TTATCAAATCCCAATAAATGTCTGTTTTTTTCGAAGAATGCAGAAATAGATATTTCTCTTTGTTTTTTTGCTAACTCTTCTGCAAGAATTTCTTCTTTTTTATCACTCTTTTTTATCATTATAACAAACCCCTTTCCCTTTTGTCTTCGCCACGAGGACAGTATGCTTTGGAAGGCTTTATAAATTTTTCTTGATACTTTATTCTCGGAGTGTGCGCATTTGTGCTTCAATAAACTGGTAGACATTACTATGCGGAGCACCGCCCAACAATTTTTCAATTGCTTGTCGCGCAATATGCACCTCTTCCACTGCACCAATAATAGCAGCAGTTCTTCCCTGTACTACAATATATGTGTTTGTTAATTGTTCAAGCATCTTCCGTGCCTTTCCCCCTGTGCCAATAAGACGTGAACGAATACGTTGTAATTTTGCTTTAGAGTCTTTGGCAAAGTCGCGCAGGTCAATCAGTTCGAGATGAAAGTTATCACGTGTTAATAATGCTGCGATTTCAGGATTAAAACCGCGACCTATTGCTTTCACTATTGGTGCTGCTATAAAGGTGTTAACGCTCTCTTCTGCTGTTATCTTCACATCTCCATCCCTAGATATCTTTATTTTTGTTTTTGTTCTTTTTTCTATAGTGCGCTTTGTTTCACCCTTTTTGCCGATGAGGACTGCAACCCTTTCCTTAGGTATCTTGAGTTCTTCCTGGTACATCTTAGAATTCTTTAAACTCTTCCAGCTGCTTCAAGTAGCCTTTCTTCTGCAACCAAGCTACTTGGGTTTGCTTGTATTTGAAGATAATATCACCTTTGTTATCACCGCCGAGCTCCCATGGCTCTACTAATAACGTATCGCCTTCCTGGACCCAGATTCTCCTCTTCAAACGACCAGGAATCCTGCATATCCTTGTTTTGCCATCCATGCAGCGAACACGCATGCGGGATGCACCGAGACGCTGATCAAGGATCCCTAAGGTTTCTTTACCCCGCGGTAAGCGAACTCTGCGAATTTCTTCTTCGATTTGCTGCTGCCGTTCTAATTCTTCCTTCTTTCTGGACATCTTCTCTGGTGGCTGAAGAAGAGCACTTTATAAACATATTGCTATTTAATGAGGGTAAATACAAAATAGAGAATGATTAGAATCAATGCTACTATTCCGATGTTGATTGCTAAAAGTCCCGCGGTTATTTTTCTTCCGCATTTTCCTTCTTCGCAACGTCCTGTTTTACATTCGTATGCAGCCGAGCACGATTCCCCGTTAGCCTTTAAGGGAACAAGGAGTCCTGCCGTTCCACAGTAGAGCGTACCAACAATAGTTCCTGCAGGAATACATTTTTTCTGGCCCTTTTCTAACTGTTGCCAACATCCTTTACATGTTTCTGTCTCCTGCTTCTGCTGCGGTGTACAAATCTTTGGACAAGGGCCGCCGCAGTCAATGCCTTCCTCTCCTTGATTTTGAACACTATCAGTACATGTGGGACAAGGACTACAAGATCCACCGCAATCAACGCCTGTTTCATCGCCATCTTGCTTGCCATTGCTACACTGCGTTTCTTTTGATTCTTCCACTTTCGTCTGAATTTTTGAGCCAACACCAACATCGATGACAACTTTTGCAAATTGTTGTGACTGTGGGTAGTCGATGGTTAGTGTATCTGCCTTATCTGTACTAGCTAAGAGATCTACTTTGGCACCATAGTCTGAAATGCCAAGGACATGGTTATCTTTTGATTTGACTGTGGACAATCCTGTAATAGTTTCCGAGATACCGATCCGTGTGCTCTGCGTTGTTTGTATGGTGAATGTCAGTGTTTCCGAAGTTGTGGACTCTTCGAATTGACTGCCGTCTGTTTTGAGTGTGATATCATAAGGCGCGGTAGGGCTATTGGTTGTGCCTGGATCAAAGATGCCTCCTCCTTTTACAATGATGTCCATCTGATCAGTGTTTTGCACCGTGCCATCCCCATCCATATCGATTGCCAATCTATTTGGCGAAGCAAGCTCAATGTAAAATTTTGCTGAGATAGTGCCTATTGCTATAGTCCCCTCGCCCAATATTGCACCATTTGAAGAGTTGGTATAGCTAAACGATTGTTGCGAACCACCAATTTCATTGAAGAGGACGGTGTTGGATTCATTGTTTAGTGACTCGTACGTTAAGACGTATGTTTTTCCTCCTTTGGTATTTGCTGTTGTTAGGACAAAGTAATCATTTTGATCAACTGTAAAATCTGTCGTGCTTGATCCTTCAACAATAATAAGATCTTTCGTGTTATCCCCCAGTTTGAATGAACCTTTATTGGACACAAAGGGAATGTTGATCGTCTTTCCTTCTGACGAAGTAAATTCCAAGCGATACTCATCATCTGCTCCTGAAGGTAAAAGCTTGATCTTGCTTGTTGACACGCTTTCTAATCCTGCATATCGTATGTCCCAGTCTGCGATCAGGCCTTGTGGTTTTTTAAGATGTTTCTTGATGCCTTCACCAGGTCGAGCATAAATATTTTGGTCATTGATAAGCCTGTACTTGATTGATGAAATCTTTAATGTGTCACTAATGAGCGATGCTGCAATCTTGATAAACCCAAACTCTAATTTCTCCTTGCTGAAAGAGAAGTCTTTGTTGAACGTGTCATCTTCGTAATTCTCATCGATGATTTCGAGAATGCTGGCACCAATAAAGAATTTTACTGCACTTCCTTTTGGATCATTGCTATTGATAAGAATATCATTGACCCCAATAAAAACACCAGTATCGATACTTTCGATCTCTCCTTTCTGGAGAAGCTGCGTTTCCTTACCTGCAACTTTAAACCTTGCCTTTTTTGTAGCTGTTTCAATGACTGTTACCTCTATTTCATAGGGTTTGTCACCTATGGTATACACTTTCTTTTCTTGTTGCTTTAAGATATCACTGATTGCCCCCTTAGCAAGCGTCAGCTTAATCTTCTTTCCCTCAACCAAAGAGTCGATAATAGTGTACTCATCGCTGATGATAGGAATCTTCACGTCATCGAGGCCAGCAAGTCTCTTGTCTGTTATTTTGCTTTTCAATCCCTCTTCGAAATTGATGTGCCATTCGAAGAATGCGTCTGTTACAGCAGTTCCTTTATTTACCTTTAGAAAATCGCCAACGTCATCGCTTTCTGTTTTGGTATAGAGCACTGAAGAAGTATTTAATGCTGTAGTTACATCCTTAAAGCGCAAGAATTGGCTATACTTCGTTGTTCCTTCTTTTGTAGTGACTGATCCTCCTTTTATATCACTAAGGTGTGAAGAAGTAACTGCTTCTAGCACATCTCCCATCTCCTCCCCAACAGTCATTTTATCTGTAGTCCCTCTGAAGTCGAAGGAACCTGCATACGTGAGGGGGATAAATAGGATATATATAGTGATAAAAAGAATTACTTTTTTCATCGTACCTCTTTTGCTACTTTCCTCATACATCCGATTCTTTATATAATTTACTATTTTGGGCGGAAAAGAACTGTTGCACGATAGAGGATAATGCCTGTCTGTCTGTCTCTGCGATTTATTTTTTTGGAAATGATCAAACTCCCACCAAAGCGATCCTTGAGTTTTTTCCCTAGAGCACGAGCAAACCGTTGTGATGAAAGAAAGACGTCAATGCCTGTCTTGAGCTCCTCTATCTTAGCTATAGAGACATCTTTTCTTCTCCCTACCTCCTTAATGACACATTGGAACACTTCCTGATTAAACGGGCGTATCTGGAGTGTCGCTTCATAATACCTATGGTGCATAGACTTGTGCATGGGGGACTCCTGCTATCACCATGACGTTTTCTTCAGCAATGATGCCGAGTTTGAGACCAAGAGCAACTGCCTCTTTTCCTATAAGATTAATATTGGTTGCAGTTTCTAGGATAGGTGCTATTGCTGCTGCATCTTTAATTTCTCCCTTATAGAAATGCTCTGAAACTTTAATATGCTTCTTTTTATCTTCCAATGTCTTTCCTAGAATATTTTCATCACACACGGCAATGACCTCCCCTGCTGGCGCTTTGTGGATTTTAATATACATCCTATGTTCCTTTCACCGGTTGCTTTGCGCCACAAGCCGTGCACTTCATAAATGTTATACGATCTTCCTTGATCAGCTGCGTATCTGGTTTGCCACATTCTCGACAAAGCACCAAATCTTTACAAAATTGAGAAATTTTTTCATTAATGATCTGTGAGGGCAATTTTCTTCCTAAAACAAGGCGAGGACCCTCAAGCGTTGCTGGCGTTGCCAATTCCCGTTGTAAATATTTCAAAAGCTCTGCAGCATCACGACGAATAACAGAACAAATCTGACTAAAATTGGTAATGACTGTTTTGACTCCCTGAATGTGACCTGTCACCTTCGGTATTTCAAAACGCTCTGTGCTTGCCTTTACTTCAGGCAAGTGCGCTTTCGCCTTCTTGAGCAATTCTACGTACGTTAGGTTCATTATCAAGAACGGCAAATTCTACCTATTTAAATCTTATCCCCCTAAATAATTTTCAACACACCGGGGCGAGACATATAGATCTCACCTTCCTTAATCAACTCTTCAATAATCTTTTCTGCTTCCTCTTCTTCTGTTTCTGTAGCTTGAATGAGCATGTCAATGTCCATGCCAAGTTCACCCTGCTTTTCTAGAAGATTAAGCATTTTCTGTCTGACTCCCTCGTTGCTCACTAATGATTTATTATTTGCAATCAATTCTTCACGTACTTCGCGAACGCTTGCTTCTTGCGGCGCTGGCTGTACTTTTTGCTGTATGATCCCTCGTGCTTGCATGAGTTCCGCCTTCCTGACTTTCATCCAAGCAGGATGGTCAAGTTTCTTCACAGTTTCTGGCACAATATAAATTTCATTCTGATACTGTTTCGGTCTTCCTATAACGAGAATCGAATCACCGATGTTTAGGCCTGTGACTAATCGAACATCCCCCTTAAATACCCGAATTGCAACACTCGCGCTTCCATCTTCAATGGTAACTGCTGCATAGTCTCCTGTGGGGTTCACAAATACTTCAGTGATGGTTCCAAGAACATTCACCCGTGCTACTTTTATTCCTTTGATATCAAGAGAATTTGGTTCCCATTCCCCTTCTTGGCGAGTATAATCAGCATCAATAATTTCTGCAATCCAGAGTTTGTAGGCAGTCTGACGACCTTGCATTGTTATAGCTTGGAGATCCAGCCACGTTTTGGTTCATAAATTTCACCTTCCTTTTTTAACTTTTCCAGGATCTCTTCTACCTGCAGTTCTGTTAAATTCTTTTCTGTTGCTTCTGCAAAAATGTCTTCGACAGGGATAGTCTTTTTTCCTCGGGATTCGAGTTCACGAATAATCTCCCTGATAATGAGGATTTTGTTTCTCGTCGATGCTGGGACTCCTGTTGCAACCCGATCCATATCAAATTGTCCTGTTTCATAGTCAAAGCCGACCTGCATCATGCAGAACTTCAGAATTTTGATTGCGTTGCGTGCATCCTTCTTGGTAACCTGATTGGAAAGGCGAACACGAGCTGATCCTTCAGCTAAACGAACGAGCGCTTCTAGTTGCCTTGCTGATATAGGAATAGGCTTGATGCCTTCACCGCTTGTGGTTGCTGAATTACGAAGACCAACGTAGAATTCTTTGATTTCTTCAATAGCCCCCTGTGATAGCTTAGGAAAGACGTTTTGGTGGACATAGGCGATATACTTTCTGAGGAGGTCTGTTGGGATTTCCTGTTCTTTGGTCACTGGCCCCTCTAAGATATGTGAAGCAATCTTCGCGTCTTGCTCTTTATCAGGAATGTCACGAACAGGGAAGATTAAATCAAAGCGATTAATGAGCGCTGGAGGCAAATCAATCTGCGATGCTATTGGCTGGAATGGATCGAAGCGACCTAACTTTGGATTTGCTGCTGCTAGCACTGTTGTTCGTGCAGTCAAGGTTGCTTGAATGTTTGCTTTGCTAATCGTGACTTGCTGTTGTGCCATAGCCTCGTGCAATGCAGAGGTATCTTCCATGGACATCTTGTCCATTTCATCTAGTGCTAAAATACCCCCTGATGCGAGAACAATTGCTCCAGCTTCTAAAGCCCAACCTCGCAAGAATTCATCTTTGACAACGGAAGCAGTAATACCAGCAGCAGAAGCGCCACGACCTGCAACATAACGAGCACGAGGAGCCATTTTTGAGATAAAGGTAAGCAAAGTTGATTTAGCAGCGCCTGGATCTCCAACCAATAGGATATGCATATCTCCCCGAGTCACAGTACCATCAGCTTTTTCCTTCCGGACACCCCCCATCAATTGGAGGACGAGTGCACCTTTAATCTCTTCATGCCCATAAATGGAAGGTGCAATGGCATTCACTAATTTTTGGTAGATATTTGCATCATTCGCTAGTTCCTGGATTTTTAGCTCGTCTTCTTTCGTTGTTATAATGTCCTCATATGTTTCTTCTATGGCCTCAATAGAATTTGTTTCTAGGGCAAGATCATATCTGGTTAATTGGCCGCCTGATTTAGCAGTAAGAGGCACTTCTTTCAAAATACCAGTCACTTTTATCTTAGAACCTGGAGTGGTTTTTTTCTCCATTTTGGGCTCAACCAAATCTTCACGGACAAAGACAGAGATTCTTTTTGGTTGTTCACCACCTTGCATTGACTCTGGAGACTCTTCTACCACTAGGCGTTGCGCATCAACTAGTATTTTCTCAGTAACTCGGAAACGACCTTTTCTACCACAAGAACATCTGCTTGGTTCTTTAAAGGTGCTTTCTAGTTGCGGAATAGTAATTATATTGCCACAAGATGGGCATTCAAATTTTGCTGTGACCACTTGCGGCCTAACATCTGATGCCTGACGAACTATCCCTTCAGTAGCAATGAATTTGCCTAGATGAGTACTACGGATATCACGAATTTTTACTTTCTGCGAGTCTGGTAGAGAAAGAAAACGAACCCTGAAATCCTCTTTAGGCAGATCAAATTGTTGTACTGCGATTTCTGCTGCCCTGATGGTTTCTTCTGGTTCAGTTAAGAGTTGTTCTGCCAGTTCAGGATCATGTTTAGCCAGTTCTGGAAAACTAATGTAGATAGAACGCTTGCCACTGCTGACGAGCTCGTGAATTTTCTTGAGATAGGCTGCTTCTAGGAACTCTTGAAACCGCTGAATTTGCTCTCTAGCATCGACCACTTTTTCAACCCCCGTGTGCTGTAAGCAAGAGGAGGTATAAAAAGGTTCCTAAGGAGGATGAGATGCTTACTTTTTGTTGACGTGGAGGAGCGTGGTAATTAATTTGTCGACAGACTCACGTAATTTGCTTTCCGAACGTGTTCCTGTGCAGACAATCTTCCCATTGCTGAAGAGCAAAAAGGTTGCCCGCGTTCCTGGAAGTTTGTACACAAGGCCCGGAAATTGTTCTGGTTCATACTCTGTGTTTTCTAGCTCCATCGCAAGCATGTTTAAGTTGAGGTCCATACCAATAGAACCGGAAGCAACCATGTTCTGGACTTTGATCTGGGGGTCAACGGTGATTTTGATCTTGATTTTTTCAATATTTTGGATAATTTTTTTTATGGCTTCCTTGACTTTCGTCATGGATTTTGCGCCTGTACAGACAATTTTTCCTGAACTGAAGATCAAAGCAGATGTTTTTGGCTCTTTGATACGCATGACTAAGCCGGGAAATTGCTCTGGGTTATATTCAGTATTGGGTAGTGCTTCCGCAAGTTTAATCAAGGGAATGTCTTTTTCTAGAGAAGCAGATGCTACTATGTTTTGGATCTTGATTTCCTTCTTTGGTCTTCTTGGCATACAACTACCCCCCAAATTCACTATGACTGGGTTGGGGAGAGTAGTCTGGGTTTATAAAGGTATTTAAATAAAAAACCAAAAAGTTAATAGAGGCCGAAAAGGCTCAAAATCCTCTGGAGAATGGTTAAAGGGTTGTTACAACGCCCATCTGCTACTTTTCCGCTGATGCATTCATACTCGTCTTCTGCTTCCTCTCCAGCTTCTTTTTGAGGCATTATCTCGCCTAAAGGAGTGCAGTACATTGCCCTTCCTTTTTCATCCTGCTCTTCGATAAACCTGGTACCTATTTCAATACTCTCGCCATTGACTCTGCATCCTTTTCTCTCTTCTTTCTTTTCTTCTGTAGTTTTGACACGTTCTCCCTTTTCAGGACTGATAGCAGGTATAGACGTTCTTGTTCTCTTTACTTGTGCTGCTAACACCCGTTCATCTTCTTGGGCCATTGCGATAACATCTACGCCCGTGCTCATCTCCTCTGCATTGAGGGCAAATTTTACCCGTTGCTTCTCCACATCAATGGTATACACTTCAATAATGAAGCCGATGTCTTTTGGTGTGAGACAAAGTTCTTGATTAGTATAGTAGATGGAGGGCATATCTTCTTTGACCGGTATTGGTGGTAACTTGCCAATGGGAATTACTCCTCCTTCCCCTATTACAACTTCTTTTTCTAGAGACGGCTGTGCACTAGGAGGAGAAGGTGGTGTGACTATTGATGGTACTGCTTGTTCTGGTGCTGCTGGTTCTGCTTCTGGTTGTGGGGGGTGTATACTTCCTGTCTGTATAAGAAAATTTGCACAGTAATAATTGGCTTTCTTCTTTTCTTTCTCTTTAGGTTTAACATCTATAACATCTGATGGCTCTTTAGCAATGGAGAATAAACTTTCTCTACTTTTTTCATGAATTCCTGTGAGAGTCACTTGTACTTGTTCTTCTCTGCCATTGCTTCTGATAAAGAAGTTTTGGGATTCTCCTACCTCGAAAACGATGGCTTCCTTCTCTAAGCGATCTTTATTCTTTTCACGTTGCTTGATAATGTCCTGGTAGTAGCTTTTATCATCAATCTTCAGTTGCTCGCCTTCTTTGTATTTATCTGGAATGTCATTTGGATCGGCAACGGCGACTGCTGCTGTCACTGGTGTAATATATTTCCCTCTGCTTATTTCTTCATTTGAAAGATCTTTTAGGGCAAATGCTGGTTGTATTCCTATTACCAAGAGCATCAAGAGTACTGCTGTTATCTGTTTCATTTTTGCGCTCCTTAGAAGATGGTTGCAAAGAAAGATGCAATTCTGCTGAAAAAGTAGGCTAGGGCACCTTTCTGGCTTTCTCCTTTCTGTTCTTGAGCTTTTTCAATAAAGCGTTTCATCTTTTCCTCATCCACTTTAGGGACTCTTGCGCGGAGCTTTGCAAGTCCTGCCTTTACTTTTTCATTCATCTGGGTTGCTGTTTTTTGTTGACTATCTGCTTCTGGTGTCGGTATAATGCCTCCAAAGAGCACAAATTCCATCTCTTGTCTGGTATAAATGCCCAGGACTTCGCCTGTATCTGGATGTATATACACAATTTCTGGTGTTCCAACCTCTGGATTGTTGGAGATTACTTGCCACAGGATACTCTCTTTTTCATCGCCAAGAACTAAAGAATCATCGGCAAGCCATCCCACCCACCCTGCACGAATGTAGGCTTCATTGGGGGTTTCCATGCCTGCTTCACGAGCAATCTTCTTGACATCATCAACACCTAGTTTAAATGTGTATGCCCTTTCTGGACCTTCATACCTCACAATCTTACCATTCTTATCGAGATAAACAACAATAATTCTTGCCATAGGATCAACTTGGCCTTGGGCTTTAAAGTTGTAATCGTAAACTATTATCCACCATTCTTCACTTTTTGCTACATCTCTTTGGACTGGAGCCCCTTGGATATCAGCTTCTCTTCCATCTTCTGGAAGATCTTCTGGAAGAGACGGATTTATAATGCCCACATCCACATAGACTTTTTCTAGATAACTTTCTTTATATTGAATAAATTCTTTTACATAGTCTGGTCCTAAGAGCTCTGGTCCTAAGAGCGCCTGAAGATAGGCGGTTGCAGTGTCAATTATTTTCTGAGGTGCTTCCTCACGTTCTATAGGAACTTGGATTACCCCTCCTTTACCAACGCCTCCACCACCAACTGCACTTTCCTCATTACTACTCCCAGCATCAACAGCTGATGGGGGATTGAGGTTTGCTGGACTTTGTGTCGCTGGATCTCTCTTCTCTGGCGTTGTTTTTGCATCAATCACTATGCTTACGAGAATTAGAAGAGTAAGCGTTATCATCATGCCGTAAATCATGCGAATGCTGTTTTTCATTGGGTTGATGTGCTCCATGGTATATTCCTCCTTTACCCTTCTTAACCTTTTACCTTTTTATATATTTGTGGGAAGGAGTACGCACGATGTGCATACCCCTCTCCATGGGTTTAGGTTGAGTTGGGTTGTTGCAGAGTGGTCTTTTATTTATATCTTGAGAGGTCTTTTTTCAGTCCTCCTTAATCTCTTCTAGCCCTTTTTTTAAATAAAGGGTAAAATGTAGTCCATTTTCTCTTTTATCTTCAATCCTCCTTTTCTAAGAACCAATCGGTTAATTTTATCTTTTTTAGTTTTCCGATGGTCTCTACTGAGATAATTTTTTTGTTTTGCAAACTCGTAAAAATTCTGACTAAAGAGGTTTTAGGGATGCCAGTTCCGTAGCGTACCTTCGCTTGGGTGCTCTGATGATGCTGCTCCAGCAATAAAGTAACGACTTTCTTTTCCCTTTCATTGAGCGTATTGATGATATCCTGTGTGCGTTTCCCTAGATGACTGGTTGGTTGCTTTTGGACTTTCTCCTGTGTTTCCTGTTTGGGTACTACTTCTTGCGGTGTATGGTGTAGGGTCTTCTTCTGCCTTCTCAAGAATAGGATAATTAAAGTGCCTGCTCCCCCCAGAATAATAAATATGAGAATAGTCGTAGTGTATGGAAATGCTGGAGCGATGACTGGTTTGTTGAGCTTGAGTTCGATGTGCTGAGACATTCCTTTCTCTACCTTCATACGCTGAGAGCCGACTGCATTATGCGATGTTGCTGTAATCAAACATTCACCGATGGGAGCATATGCCATGGCAAAAGATCCTACTTTATCTGTTGTTCCTGGCGGTTTTTCTCCATATTCTTTATTGCATTCAATTTTCAATGCTGCTCTGCTCACTAAATTGTCTAGAGTATCATACACAACGCCGTCGAAAGAGCCTACTGGAAACACTATTACCTCTCTGGCTGTATCCCTCTCTAAATCAATCTCTATCTCGCCATAGTAATCTTTTCCTGGTGTTTGCAAACTATCAATCTTAAAGATAAATGCATAGCGTCCTTGCTGCAGAGACATGGTTACAGGATTCTTCTGCACATACGATGATATCATTCGTTCGTCATTTGTTTCTTTGTCGAGAATAATGATATTTGCCAGAACATTATCTACTTCTTTACTGTTTTCTGCTTGCTTTAGGATCAATTGCAGTTTGTGCTCTTCTTGCGCTTCTATTACACTTGGCAATACAAGAAGCAGAGTACATAAAACAATATATGTTCTTTTAAGCATCTTTTGCCAGCCTGAAAGCTATCTCCACAGTTTTCTCTTTAATTTTTTCTTTGGCAGAAAAGGAATATCCTTCCAATTTTTCTCCTGGTTTCTTGAGATATAAGATTTTTGCTCCTACCTTTTGCTGGATTTCTTCTTTGAATGAGTTAAGATCTTCGTCAATGGCTATAGCAAGTATAATTTTTTCATTGATCGTTAAGTTTTGCTGTTTCCTATAGCTGTTTATTAGTCTAATGATTTCTCTGGCTGTTCCTTCCCGGATTAGTTCTGGTGTTATTTTGGTGTCTAGGGCAACGGAAAAAGTAGTTCCTTTTTTCATCTCGAGATGCTTGACATTGACTTCATCTACAATCAACTGTGCCAATTCTTTTTCTAGAGAAACTCCGGTTATCTCTACTCTATTCAGAATCTGGCGGAGGGGGATTTTTGCTTTTTCCCTCTCTTCTAGAGCTCTGCTGACGATATTTCGCACTTGCTGCATCTTCTCATTAAGAGATTTATTGAAAAGCGCTGGATTATACTCTGGCCATAACTCTAGATGAACAGACTCTTCTATCTTTTTGTTCGTTTTTCTGAACATCTGCTGGATGTCTTCTGCAATGAAGGGGGTAATAGGAGCCAGCATCTTTGCGAGAGCATGAAGGACGTAGGCTAAGGTTCTTGTTGCCTTCTCTTTTTCTTTCTTGTTCTCAAACTTGAAACGGTCTCTGCTTCTTCGAATGTACCATGTGGAGAGCTCATCGATGAATACCATTATCTCGCTGCAAGTCTTATTGGTGTCATAGTCTTCCATAGTTGCAGTTCCTGTCTTTAGAAGTTCCTGTAGTCTGCTGATAATCCACCTGTCTAGAATATGGTCTGAGGAAGTATCATTAAGTTTTGCATTGTTCTTTCTATACAGCTCGTAGAATTGCTTGATATTTTCCAGGAGCATAATAACTTTCCTGTAGACATCTTTTATTGCTTCTTCATTGAAGTTGAGATCTTCTGCACGCATCAAAGGAGAGAGCATGAGGTAGAAACGGAGTGCGTCTGCACCATATCTGTCAAAGACAACTTCTGGTGGCGAGAAATTTCCCTTGGATTTGGACATTTTCGTTCCTTCATTAGTTAGAATAGTGCCGCTGACGACGACATTCTTGAACGGCGCCTTGTCAAAGAGAATGACGGAGAGGACATGCATGTAGTAGAACCAGGCTCTCACTTGCGCAATGTACTCTGAGACGAAATCTGCTGGAAAATTTGTTTTAAACCGTTCTTTATTCTCGAAGGGATAGTGCTTTGCTGCGTAAGGCATGCTGCCAGACTCAAACCAGCAGTCCATGACTTCTGGAATTCTCGTCATAGATTCTTTACATATATCACATTTCAGATGGATATTGTCCATGACGTGCTTATGTAAATCAATATCTTTGCTTATTTTTTCGATTGCTTTTTCTTTGAGTTCTTTGATACCTCCAATAATTGTAGTATGATTGTTCTTCTTACATTTCCACACAGGAATAGCCGTTGCCCAGAATCGATTCCTTGAAATACTCCAATCTGGGGCATTCTCGATGATGTACTTAAAACGACCTTCTTTGATATGATGTGGGTACCAGTTGATCTGCTCGTTTCTCTGCAAGAGTTTTGGCTTAATTTTCTGAATATCAACGAACCATGAATCTACAGCATTGTAAAACAGGGGAGTGTCACAGCGATAGCAGAAGGGATAAGAGTGAGTGTAGTCTTCTGTCTGGTAGAGGAGCTTTCTCTTTTCCAAATCTTCTAGGACTTTCTCATCTGCCTTCTTGAACCAGAGGCCAAACCATTCTTTAGGACCGAGATGGATTTTTCCTTGCTGGTTAATGTGCTGTATTGTGGGGAGGTCATATTTTCGAACCATGCGATAATCAAACTCGCCGTAAAGCGCCATGTGGACAATACCGGTTCCTTCTGTTGCAGCAACTTCATTGCCGCCATCAACGATGTAGTGACCTTTTTTCTCTGAAGGGATATGATAAAGAGGTTCGTACTCTTTCTTCACCAATTGACTTCCTTTATACTCCTCAACTATCTTGTAGTTTCCTTTGATTTCATTCAACCGATCTCTGGCAAGAATGTAATACTCATTCTTTTGGAGAATCTTAACGTATGTTAGTAAGGGATTGATGGCTAGAGCAACATTTCCCAAAAGCGTCCATGCCGTCGTTGTCCAGGCAAGTGCATAGGTATCTTTTTCTCCTTTCAGTTTGAACTTGACTGTGGCTGTTTTTTCTGTAACATTTCTGTAACTATTATCCAGAGCTATTTCTGAAGCTGCTAAAGGAGTTTCACATCGTGGGCAATAAAGCAAGACTTTTTTTCCTTCATAGATAAAACCATCCTCATACAATTTTTTGAAGATGTACCAAACAGTCTCCATGTATTCATTATCCATGGTTTTGTAAGCATTATCATACTCAATCCATTTCCCCATTCTTCGAATAGTTTTTTTCCATTCCTTTGCAAACCATAATACCTTAGAGCGACAAAACTCGTTGAACTTAGCAACGCCCATTTCTTCGATCTGCTTCTTTTCCTTGATGCCTAACTCTTTTTCAGCGATATTTTCTATAGGAAGACCATGACAGTCCCATCCCCAACGCCTTTCAACACGAAATCCCTTCATCGTCCAAAAGCGAGGAAAGACATCTTTGCTTGTTAAGCCAAGAATATGCCCATAATGGGGTAGGCCAGTAGCAAAGGGAGGACCATCGTAGAAGACATACTGCTTGTTTTTTGGACGTTGCTCTACAGATTTCTCAAAGATCCTGTTTTTTTCCCAAAAGAGAGCTATAATTTCCTCACGTTCTCTATGTCCCATAGTTTCCAACTCAATAGGGTTATTTCTGGGCTGTGGTTCGTTTATATGGTTTTTATGCCTTTCCATAAAGCTTTTATACCCTTTTTATAGTGGATTTATCAACACCTTCAAGGAAATATACATACTATTTCTGAGATACGTGTCATACCAAGAACTGATAAGGAGAGTACATAACATGGATAGATACGATAGAGGATTTAGACGACAATCTACAGCACCGATCAAAGTTGGTGACGTAGTAGAAGTTACTATAGAGGCTGTCGGTGAAAAAGGGGATGGTCTTGCGAAGATCAGTGGATTTGTTCTTTTTGTCCCTGGCGTTAAGCAAGGCGATAAAGTGAGCGTCAAAGTCACACGAGTCTTACGCAGCGTTGGTTTTGCTGAAGTTGTGAGCGGCGATGCTACATCAAAAAAAGCTGCTGATACTTCTGATGAAGAAGGATATACTGAAACGGAAGCAGCTGAGGAGCCTCGAGATTCTGAAGACTTTTAAGTAGATCTTCTTTTTTATTTTTTTATTTCTCTTACAATCTTCTTTATATCTTAGGCACTAAAAAAAGAAAAAATTAGAATAGGCTCTTCAAGAAAGCGACTATTCTAGCAATAAAACCTATTGGCGCAGGTTCTTTTGTTTCTGTACTAGTATTTTTCACAACTGCGCCCGTAATCTTAGCAGGCTTTTGTTGCTGAGCTATTTTGGAATCTTCTTTCTCAGTCTTGTCTATGGCCTTTTGCACGGTCTTTTGGTCTTTCATCTCCTCTTTATCTCTGTTCTTCACGATAGTTTTCTGTACCTTAGTGTCCTGCTTCTTTACAGTGGATTGACCATTACCCGAAGGTGCACCACTTGGACTTGGGCATGGGCGCCATCGGTCTCGCTCTGCATTCACAGCTGCTGCCACAGGTATAAACTGGTTATAGGCTGCTAGTGCCCTGTCATACTGCGCTTGCGCTTCAATCATGTTGTTATCTAGGTAAGCAGTCCATGCGTAGAAGATATCAACTTGTGTTTCTGCTAAGAAATCTCGTGCTTTGTCTACATCCCTAAAGAAGGCATCTTTGTTGATGCTGTTACATTTAATAAAATTCTCTAAAGATTGTGGATCAGAACTGACATTGTTCTTTATTAGATCCTTGCGGATGACATCAATCACTGTATCTGTATAATTCGTCGTGAAGATGACTAAGGCGTGGTTGTACGCTTTCTCGCCTAACTTCAGGATATCGTCTTTTAAGTCAGATCTTGAAGGTGCTGGCACTTTCTGCCATCGATCAATCTCGTCATTGACCTTCTTTGCAGCAGGCAAGAATACATCGTACGATGCCTTTGCCTTATCATACAAGGCTTGCGCTTCTGGGATTTTGTTGTCTAACAAAGCGAACCAACCGTTGTACAAATCCACTTGTGCTGATGCAATATGATTCCTGACAGTTTCTACATCCCTGAAGAATGCATCTTTATTAATCTGATTGTAGTCTATGAATCTCTGCAAAGATGCTGGATCCTTGTTGTCTACGCCTTTCTTTGCCAGAATCTGACTTAGGACATCAATAACGGTGTCAGTATAGTTCAAGGTAAACTCGCGAAATGCGGAGTTGTAGACTTTTTCACCAAGGTCTACCATGTCTTTTTCAAGATCACTTGCGCTAATCTGTGTTTCACCATCATTTTCTTGTTCTGTTGTCTGCTGCGCCCATACTGCACTAGCACCAAGGGTTACCAGCAGTACCAACATCATTCCTATGGTTGCCATCATGTTTATTTTCATTTTATTTCCCCCATATCCTTGATCATTGTTTCTCAACATGTCCTTTGCTAGCCTTGGAACATTATATATAGTTTTGTAGGGATCTTTCTTGAGTTCTTCTGGAAATAGAGACCAATGGCTGTTTCTTAGGTTATTAGTGGTCCTCTCTGGAAAAAGGGGTTACATTGGCTTTCTTTTTAGGTAAAGACGATTTTTGTTTTAAATTGCAAAAAACAGAGCAATTCTTCTTTTATCTCATAAACCTTATAAACTCCCTTCTTTTTTTGCTATCCATGCCTGATAAAGAAGAACAGCACCAACTCTGGATTGAGAAATATAGACCAAAAACATTTGCTGAGGTCAAGGGGCATCAAGAGATTGTCAAACGGCTACAAGCATTTGTCGAACAAAAAAACATACCGCATATTTTGCTTTCTGGTCCTGCGGGTTGCGGAAAAACCACGTTGGCATTGATTATCGCTAGAACTCTCTTCGGTGAGACGTGGCAGCATAATTTTTTGGAGATGAACAGCTCGGATGACAGGGGAATTCAAGTCGTACGGGAGACGATAAAAGATTTCGCGCGCACAAGGGCTTTAGGAACAGATTTACCAAAAATTATTCTCCTCGATGAATGTGATTCTCTCACCAAAGAAGCGCAACAGGCTTTACGCAGAACCATGGAAACATTTTCTAGAACTGCGCGATTTATTTTGTCCTGTATAACTCCTGAAACAAAAATATTACTTCCTGAAGAAGTTGAAATTTCTATAGAAGAGTTCATGAAACGATTTGAAAATAAAGAGCTCATACACATACAAAACTTTAACAAAAATGTAAAGAAAGATGAACTTGTTTTAGCGGCTGTTAAACTCAATTCTAGAATGATTGGAAAAAAGGTTTATGAAATAAAAACTAATACTGGTAGAGTTATTCGAGCTACAGGCGATCATAAGTTTTTAACCTCTGGGGGGTGGAAGGAGGTTAAGGACTTTCAAGAAGACGATGAGCTGCTTGTCTATCCTTCGCTAGAAGGCACTGTCTATGAAGAAAAGAAAGATCCGGTTATTAACAAAAGAGATTTTATGACTTTTCTGACTGCTGTTGAAAAGCAAAGAGGGCTTAAAAGTATACAAGAAGCTAAAAGGTTCTGTGATCTCTGCACTATAGAAAAATATAAGATCCTAAATAGGATTAGGGAATTGAAGCAATACATCGAAAATAATAAGGGCTTGACGGAGCGTGAATTTGAGGTTTATATGATTATAAAAAGATATCATAAGATTAGTAGATTTGATATCCAAAAAAAATTAAATATAAGTAGAATAAGAACTGTCCAGATATTACAGAGCATAGAAAGAAAAGAGTATATTAAAAGAAAAGTTAATAAAAAAATTCATTCTTTTGAAATCACTGATAAATCTCCTTTGCTATGCAGAAACGACATGCACATCAAAAGGATTATAGAGAAAGAATTTAAGATAAATATCAGCTACACTACAGTCTATAAAGAGTTCTCTATTAAGAAAGGAGATTTCGATAGAACCCTCTTTGAGTTGGACAAAAAAAATATTTTTAATATAAATTATAATGACTATAGAAGAATAGGAGCGCTTGCAAGGATTTGTGGCGTTCTCTTGGGGGACGGACACCTTGCATATAAACACTTAATCCACGTTTCAGGCAATAAGAAAGCCCTATCCGGTATAAAAAAAGATTTCGATGCTTTAGGATATCATAAATACTCTAGAATTTTTTCAAAGGATGCACGAAATACTATACGAGGAAGAGCTGTTATTGGCAAGAGTACATGGTTCTATTTGAATGATCGTGCATTATCGCTGTTTTTTGAACACCTTGGGATTCCAAGAGGGGATAAGGTCGTAAAGGACTATACAGTGCCTACATTTATAAAAGCAGGTACTAAATTCGTTAAAAGAGAATTTTTGAGAGGCTTGTTTGGCTCAGATGCATATACGCCAAGATTTAATAAATACAATTGTTGTGCTGTGATGTTGCGTCAAAATAAGATAATAAAGAAAAAAGAAGGAATGCTGCTTTTCTATCGTGGTTTACAAGCATTGTTTAAAGAATTCCAAATAGAGACTTATATAAAAATACTTGACAATGGAGAGATTAGAACCAAAGATAATGAACCTGTATATACTTTTGCACTTTTTATTAAGGCTGAACAAAAAAATATGTTCAAATTTTTGTCAAGGATAGGCTATGCACATGAGGATTACAAAGATAAAATCGCAAGAATTGGTGCTGAATACTTGCGCTATAAACTCGCCAAAATAGAAAAAATGAATTTCAAAAGAAAAAATGTCCCTTTCCTCCTAGCACAGGGATTTACAAAGATCCAAATATCACATGAATTGGGAGTTTCTTTGGATTTTGTAAATAATAGTGTTAGAGAGAAAGAAACCCATCTACCTAGAAAAGGATTTCCTACATTTGATGAATGGAAAAATAAGTATGTTTACGGCAACTTTATTCTCAATAGTATTGACACAATCAAAGAAGTAGACAACCAAATAGTCATGGATCTAACCTGTAATAAAGACCACCATTTTATTTCACAAGGATTTATATCGCATAACTGCAATTTTTCCAGCAAAATTATCGACCCCATACAATCCCGATGTACTATCTTTCGTTTCAAACCTTTAGAGAAAGAAGCTATTAAAGGTATCATCAATCATGTTGCACAGCGAGAAGGATTGAAAGTTGAGGAAAAAGCCTTGGAAGCCATTTGCACTGTAGCGAGGGGTGATGTGCGGCGTGCAGAGAATATCTTGCAAAGCTGCAGCGCCATGGGAAAAACCATCACAGAAAAATTAGTGTATGAGATTGTCAGTGCTGCACACCCTGAAGAGATGAAAAAAGTATTGATGACTGCTCTCGAGGGGGATTTTCTGAAAGCAAGGAACGAGCTTCTCGACGTTATGTTAAAACATGGACTTTCCGGCGAAGAAGTCGTGAAGCAGATTCAGGAACAAGTCTGGCATCTTCCCATTCCTGACAAAGCAAAGATGCAGCTCATTGAGAAATGCGGAGAAGCTGAATTCCGGATGGTGGAGGGCAGTGATGAATTTATCCAACTAGAAGTGCTCTTATCTGGATTTGTGTTGGCAAAACCATGACTTCCATTCCTTTACCTTGGGCAGAGCAGTATCAACCACAATCACTTCAAGAAATTAAAGGACAAGATCAGGCACTTTCTCTTTTGCAGCGATGTGTAGCACAGAAAAAACCAGTCATCCTTTCTGGTCCTGTTGGTTGTGGGAAAACAGCAAGCGTGTACGCGTTAGCACAAGACCTTCAGTATGAGATCATTGAAGTCAATACATCGGATTTTCGAGACAAAAACAGCATTCATCAGATTGTTGGCTCTTCATTGCAGCAACAGAGTTTGTTTTCCAAAGGCAAGATTATTTTAGTTGATGAAGTGGACGGGATTGCGGGTAATCAAGATCGAGGAGGAGTGCAAGCCTTGGCACAACTTTTAACTGAAGCAAAGCAAGCAGTGGTGATGACAGCAAATGATCCCTGGGATTCGAAGTTCAATGTTCTACGAAAATCTAGCCAAGTCATTGAGTTTCAACCTGTAGGAACACAAGCACTGGTAGCAGTTCTACAGCAGATTTGTTCTAAGGAAGGTGTTCAATGTTCTGAAGAGATCTTAAAAAAAGTAGCAAGAAAAGCACAAGGTGATGTACGGGCAGCCATCACTGATTTAGAAATGTTAACACGCGGAAAAACAACAGTCACTCTAGATGATGTTGATTTTCTGGAAGAGCGATTACGGGAACAATCGATGAGTGATGCATTACGTCTGGTGTTTAAGAGCACGAAAGCAGAAGAAGTGGTGGATGCTTTTGACAGGGTTGATAGCGATCTTCCAGAAGTCTTGCTGTGGCTGGATGAGAATCTACCTAGAGAATATACTGCTGAAGATCTGCATCATGGCTACCAAGCATTAAGTGGGGCAGATGTCTTCCACGGGCGGATTATGCGATGGCAACATTGGCGTTTTTTGGTGTACATGAATGCTTTTCTGACTGCTGGTGTTGCACTAGCGAAACGAGAAAAAAAGGATGGCTTTGTTGACTATAAACGGAATGGAAGAATTCTACGGTATTGGATGGCAAAACAGAAACGGTTAAAACGACAAGGCATCCTCAGCACTATGAGAGGAGACATTCATGGATCATCAACCCCGCTTATGAAGGAAGTATTGCCCTATCTCATTTTTATGCTACGCAAGAACAAACGGATGACCTTTGGCTTGTCTCAAGAGGACATCAGGTATTTAGTGCAGTAAAGGTGTTTAATATGCAACTGCTTTACCAGCTTCTTCGTTCTGCTGCCGTTGGCTTAACAGGAACGGCTCTTAATCTTTTTCTTTTATATGCTGGTAAAACGTTTCTCTCTCTTCATTACTTAACTGCTGCTACGCTAGCAAACATTCTAACGCTGATCTTTATCTTTTTGGGTGATAAGTATTACACGTTTCGACAGAGCTCTGGTAACATTCACACACAATTTTTCCAGTATGCAACGCTCTATGTGGTTCGTCTTGTAGCAAGCGTTTTCCTCTTAGCACTTGTTGTGGAAGTTTTTGCATTCCATTACCTTATAGCACAAGCTTTAGTCATAACCGTTATCAGTTTTGCAGCTTTCCTAGTACTTAAATTCTGGATTTTTCACAGTCATGGCTGGTTTGGAGGAAGGAAAAGATAGATTTATAAAGCATCTTTTTCCTGCTACTCTTTTTGAGGGGATAAAACGAAAATGCAGATTAGTGATTTGAAAGCGCGTCAAGGAAAAGTAGATGTAGAAGCTGAAATAACTGAAAAAGGAGAAGTGAGAACGTTCAATAAATTTGGCAAGGATGGACGGGTGTGCAATGCTACGATTAAAGATGCTTCTGGTGAAATAAAATTAACACTGTGGAATGATGAGATTGACCAGGTTAATGTTGGCGATAAAGTGAAGATTACGAATGGGTATGTGAATGAGTTTCAGGGAGAAAAACAATTAACTGCTGGACGGTTTGGGAAACTAGAAGTGCTTAAAAACTGATTACCCTTTTTCTTCTGTTGTAAATCTCTCTACTTTAGCTTTGCTAATGAGCGCTTTTACATAGACATCAACATTCTCTTTTGTTTTTTGTTCTTGGAGCACCTTACGAATATCTTCTTTGGTTTCTTGCAGCGTCAACTTTCCTGCTTCCCGTTTCTCGTGGAGCTTGATAATATGGTAGCCAAATTGTGATTTCGTTGGCTCTGAGAGTTCATCTTCATCCAAGGCAAATGCCGCTGTTTCAAATTCTGGGACCATCTGTCCTTTGCTGAAAAAACCAAGATTTCCGCTATTTGTCTTTGCTGAAGGATCAATAGATTTCTCCCTTGCAAGCGTGCCAAAGTTCTTGCCCTTTTCCAGCTCCTTGAGAATAGCTTTTGCTTCTTCTTCTGTCTTGACTAAGATATGAGAAGCGTTCACCTGCTCTGGGACAGTGAGATCGTCTTCATTTGCTTCGTAGAAGGCTTCGATTTCTTCATCTGTGATAGTTGTTGCCTGCATCTTCTCTGCAAGTGCCTGTGTGATAGTTAATTGCTCTCGAACTTGCTCTCGAAATTCCCCTTCCGTGATGCTCATGTTCTGCAACAAAGGCTCAATGGATTGGCCTATGGCCTTTTCTAAATCACTGATGTATTTGTCTATACTGGCCTCTTCAACCTTGATTTTTTGTTTTTTTGCCTCTTGCAACAGTACTTTCCTAGCAATGAGCTGCTCGAGGACTTGCTCTTGGGTCAAAGGAAATCCTTGTTGCTTCGTCTGATTGAGTATTTTTTCCACATCACTTGCATACAGAGGTTCTCCATTCACTTTTGCGAGGATTTCCTTGTCCATAGTTGCTCCTTTCCTACTAGCTAGTAGCCAGAATAATCCTAACGCAAGAACAGCAATAATGATGATAGTGATAATCAGTTTTTTTCTTGATGGCCGTTGTCTACTCGTTTTTTGTTGTGTTGCCTCTTTTTCTAGTATCTTCTGTTTGTGTGTCGTCGTTTTGTGCGTTACACTCTTTTTCATTAGGCAGGCAAACCTTTATATGTTTAAAAAGGTTTGGGTTTTTGATGGGAAATAAGATCATAGTGGGAAGAAACGAGGAAGACAAGCGATTATTTGGTGATGCTGGAACGGTGTACTTAGGAAAATTGTTTGTTTCCATGGGGCAGACGACTGCACTGAGCAATGAAATCTGGATGGATGTTGCGAGAACGCATATTGTGTTAATTTGTGGGCGCAGGGGGAGCGGCAAAAGTTATTCGTCGTCAGTCATTGCGGAGGAAATGTCCAGACTTCCAGAAGAGATAAAGAAAAATACCACTGTTCTCTTTTTTGACACCATGGGGATTTTCTGGACTATGAAGTATCCGAACACGAGGCAAGAAGATTTGCTTGTCGAATGGGGATTGCCTGCGGAAGGATTGCCCATCAACATTTTTACACCCATGGGTTATTATCAGCAACAGAAAGAAAAGGGGATACCCGTAGATTTTCCTTTTGCCTTACAAGTCAGTGAGCTCCATGCTGGTGACTGGTGCAACGTGTTTGACATTACACTCACTGATCCTTTAGGCATTGCCATTGAAAGGGCTCTCGATATAGCGCAAAAGCAGAAGAAAGAGTATGGCATTGAAGACATTTTAGAAACTGTAAGAAAAGATACGAAAAGTACAAAAGAAGTTAAAGATGGCGTAGAAAACAGATTTTTGGCTGCTAGCAAATGGGGATTGTTTGCGAAGCAAGGAACAAAAATAGAACATCTCTTACAACCAGGGAGCGTAAATGTGTTAGATGTGAGCACTTATACCAATACGTCTGGTAGCTGGAGCATTAAAAATTTAGTTATAGGATTGATTTCAAGAAAATTACTGGAAGAAAGAATGATCGCAAGGAAAGTAGAAGAAATCCAGGACCTTCAAAAGCACAGCAGTTATTTTTTTGAGGAAGAAGTGAAGGAAACACCGATGGTGTGGATAGTGATAGACGAGGTTCACCAATGCCTCCCCAGAATTGGAAGCACTCCGGCAACAGACGCTTTAGTGCAATTGATACGAGAGGGACGACAGCCAGGCATCTCTTTAATCTTAGTCACACAGCAACCTGGAGAAATTCATAGGGATGTGCTGACGCAGGCAGATTTGGTGCTTAGCCATAGACTCACAGCAAAACGGGACATTGAAGCCTTGAACAGCATGATGCAGAGCTACCTGTTCACTGATCTCCAAGAATATTTGAATAATTTACCAAGAGATAAAGGAGCTGCTATCTTGCTAGATGATAATTCTGAACGGATCTTTCCTATGCGAGTCCATCCGAAGAGAAGCTGGCATGGCGGAGAAGCGCCTACTGCGATTAAGGTGAAAAGGAAGATTTTGGAATTTTAAGGAGCTTGTTTATCTCCTTAGAAGAGAGTTCATTTGGAAATGTTTGCTCTATTCTTTCGAGTAATCTCTTTCTTAAGTTATGGGTGTTACCGTGTCTTGCATACGCTAGCCAGCCTTGGAGATATTCATAGAT
>JACOVP010000036.1 GCA_016177265.1 Candidatus Woesearchaeota archaeon | reverse complement strand
GTTTTTATCCAATGATTAAGGTTTTTATTTCCACATAGATCAATTCTGTTAATAATGGTATAGCCTTTTTTGTTTCTTTTATCTTTAACTTTATAATCATAGGTTTCTGAACTTCTAAAACCTAATTTTTTTAATATACCTGCTGTTTGCTTTATTAATCTTTTAGTTTTTGAATTTAAAGAAATAACTGGATAATAAGGATAAGATCTGTACATTTTTTTAAAACTCACACAGCCATCAGTATCAAATAGACCTCTTATAAATGAAATCCTTAGTTTTTTCGAGCTTAGGAAGATTTTAGGAATTCTTAGAAATGGATGCTTCTTGCCTTTAGGAAGCCGTATAATTTTAGTTAAATATGTACAAAGTGCTTTTGAGTGAACAACAAAACCAAATGTTGTTCCCTGATCTTTATAACCTATTCTTGGCTTGAAATTAAACACTATTTGGAAAAGAGGGATTAAGATGGTTTGATAAAATAAAATCTCGTCTTTTGGATTCCCTACGCACTTTAGTGTATAATCATGTTTATGTTTTCTGATATGAATATTACCATCTCCAGCGAGTGCCCCGCAGACATAGGCAAGGTCTTCTGATAAATATCCTGGTAGTATGAGGCCTTTAGTAAAATCTTGTCCGCTGAGTGATATTTTTGAAAGATTTTTGTAATATGCTTGATGTGTATAGTGCATGCGTTAAAAAATGCAAAAGCATTTATATACTCTGCGTGGGTCTTTGAGAAGCATGGCACCACTGTCGAATGTGCAAAAAGCATCGGAAATTTTCCGGAAATGTTAATTTATTGTACAAAGCCCATTTTTTCCAAATATTTATAAATCAGTAAACCTCTTTCTCTTTTTATGAGCACAGAAACTCTTGGGCATCTTGTCAGCGCGTTGGTTCCTAAAACCTTTCTGTTAGGAACAAGACTCGGCAGGTGGTATAAAAAAAATCCTTTCCATAGATTTAACCCAGGAGATATTTTGATCCTCCAGAGCAGGAGAATTCTTGGCTATGGCATGAGACCTGTGGCAGTTGTTCATGGCTATAGAATAGCTAATTATGGGTTTGGCATAGAAGGAAGGTATGATGTTACTCTCCATAGTGATGTTGTTGATGATGGTGATGATTATGAACGATGGATACAAACCAATGAAGTGCCGCGCGGCATTGCAAGGGAAGTAAGAGAACGTAAATTTCATTTCAAATGGAACATAGAAAATCATTTCAGGAAAGTAGCTGTTAGCAGCCTTGATGCAGCAGTGGCGCTATATGGAAGCATTGAGGTAGGGGATAGAAAACTATAAAAGATGTCATATCTTGCTAGAGACGAGGAAAAGAGATGGAAACAAGCGACTATTGGCATGCCTTGGACAGAACTGGATTAGGGAAGACAGGAGAACTAGAAGTCGATCCTTTGAAGATTGGGATTTCTCATGGGATTGGTGATGTGGGAGAAGGGTTAAAGGCGAATGTGTTTCGCGGGTTAAGGAATGTTGAGCTTGGTTTTTTTGGGACTGGAAAAGGCTTTCGTACACAGCCTACAGGATCAACACCTGAGAGTTTTGGCCATACAGAGCGAGAAGATATGCGACAATTGGCAAGGATTAATGAAGTCGAATTGTCAACGCATGCAGCTCCTGATTTAGGACCATTGTCTGGATTCACTGGCGATCGCTTTAGCAAAGAAACCAAAGAAGCATCACTGCAGGAAGTCAGAAGAGCATTGGATTTTGCTGCGGAAACTGCTGGGGGTGGTGCAGTTGTTGTCCATATCGGATCACGGCAAGGTGAATTTCCACGGGCGCTCTATCAAGTAGATGAACAGTTTCAGGCACATCCTGAGGAAAAAAAACGTGCACCTCTTTTTTTAGTAAATGAAGATACTGGGCAAGTAACTCCTTTAGCAAGAACCATCAAACTTCCGGAACCTGTCCTGGATGAGCAAGGAAATATTGTCTCTGAAGACGGCAAAATCAAATACACCTATAAAACTTTTGCGGATTATGAAAAAGAAGCCATGGAAGAAGCAAAAAAGAAAGGTCTTGACTCTTATGATGCTGGAGAATACCTTTACAAACAATTCAGAAAGAAAGAACAAGAGCTTGCTGAGGGAGAATCTCTTCGCTATTTTAATATAGCCCAAGAAGAAAAACAAAAACATGATGCTTTGAAACGTGTTTATGACAGCTATACAAAAAAATTAGAAGATGAAGGAACCAATGTTGAAGCAGTACGCACTTTTGTGCGCGAACAGTTGCAACAACGAGGCATTCTTCCAGAACAAAAAGGTATTTACAATAAGGAAGAATGGGAAAATTATTTAGAGAAACCTGAAGTGTATTTGAAAGATCAATTAAAAAAAATAGAAAATATCTACAAATCACATGAGGAAATTGCTATTTCTCGTGGACGTGATGCGAAACAAGTAGAGCAAGAAATAAGCAAAATAAAACCCATCCAAGAATATGCACTTGGCGAGATTAAAGATAGCCTTGCACGATCCGCACTAGACGCTTATAAACTGGAAAAAGAGCGCGGTCTTGAACGACCACTCTTTATTTCTCCAGAGAACTGGAGTCCAGAAAGTTATGGCAGCCATCCTAAGGAATACAAAGATATTATTTTGAAATCGCGGGAAGAGATGGCAGACCGTTTGGTGCGAGAACGAGGTATGAAGTTGGTGGAAGCAAAGAAAGTTGCAGAAGATCATATTCGTGGGACGTTTGATATTGGTCACTTAAACTTCTGGAGGAAATATTTCAAGGGCAGCGATGAAGAATTTAGGGAGTGGGTTGATAAAGAAATTCAGCAGTTAACGAAGGAGAATATCATTGGGAGTGTGCATCTCTCTGACAACTTTGGGTACCATGATGAACATTTAGCTCCTGGTGAGGGCAATGCTCCTATTGAACGGTTTGTCGAGCGATTGGAGAAAGCCGGATACAAAGGAAGATATATAGCAGAACCTGGCGGACAAAAAGAAGGATTTTACCATACAGCATGGACTGGAGCGATGAATGTCTTACGATCACCCATCTACCGTGTTGATAGCAGGTATGCACGATGGACTGACATTGAGCATTCGTACTTTGGTCTTGTACCGCAGACACCAGGATTCCTAGTGGGAGATATTATACCATCAAAAGACTGGACTTTATGGTCGGAAACGCCGCTCGAGTAGATATGTGATGAAGCAAGGACAGGCAGCAACAGAACATCTCTTTCTGATTGGCACTCTGGTGTTTGTCTCTCTTATCCTCTTCTATTATGCATTCCAGCAAATTAGTGAAGCTCGTAATATTGCTAAAGCTGAAGATGCAGTTAGTCACCTAGCAGAAAAAGTGAATGAACTGTCTACATTGACAGCAGGAACGCGAGACACCGTATGGGTAGAGATACCTTCGAGTGCGTTGGATATCAGGTTATCCGGGAAAATGATTTCTCTCGTTCTATTGTTGGGAAATAAGGAGCAGTACATTCTGACGAAAGAGACGTTTGCTGATGTGGTTGGGGTGATTAACCTTACGGTTGGCTTGCAACAGATTTATGTAGCAAAAATTAATGACACGGCAGTGAAACTTGGGCTAGACCCTCTTCTCTTTGAGGCGATACCATCCTGTCTGACGGATGAGGAAGTGCTCAACTATAATCCTCCCATAACGTTGTTTGGGTTTGACTTCCAAGATTCTTCTACTGTCTATACACAAGATACTCCCCTTCCTACAACTTACCAGCAGGATGTTCAGACATTGGAGGTGCTATCTATAGAAATCCATAATATCCTTGGCACTACTCATGGAGAACTGCAGGTAAGGACGCCACCTTCCTTTGTCTCCAACAATGTCTGCATCCACATCCACGAGACTACTACTCCTTGTTTTTGTGCGCCCGGAGGCGGAGGAGGGACATCAGAGTGACCACAAAGTATTTAATGGTCTACCATCCTTCATTTTCCAAAAAGAGGTGAGCTGTTGTGAAGTTTGAGGTGCAAAAAAATCCCCAAAAGAACATTTCTCTCTACTTACAGGAAGACATTGAAATAGCCAGGCAATTTGCTAAAATCATGTATAAGGAGTTCGGGAAATTTCTCTCCGCCATCATCCTCTTTGGGTCTGCAACGAAACAACAACCCTCACCAAAGCGTGACTTGGATATTCTCATTATTTTAGATGACATCCGGATCCGCTTTACCGAGGAATTGGTAGAGACTTACCGAATTCTGACGGAGCGGGCTATTGCGCAAGTTGATCCAAAACGGCTGCATGTCCAATCGATGCGCTTGACTGCGTTCTGGGAGTATGTGCGCGCTGGCGATCCTGTGGCCATTAACATTTTACGATCGGGAGTTGCCTTAGTAGATACTGGATTTTTTGATCCATTGCAAACGTTGTTAGATCAAGGGCGGATACGACCCAGTGATGAATCCATCTGGACGTATTTTACTCTGGCGCCTGCATCGTTGCATCGTGCTGACCAGCATTTATTGACAGCGATGGTTGACTTATACTGGTCTGCTGTTGATGCTGCACATGCTGCACTCATGGTACTAGGAGAAATACCACCATCACCAGATCATGTTGCTGATATGCTTGAACATAAATTGTATGCGGAACGACACATTCGCCAACGTACTGCAAAGACGATGCGTCATCTCTATGCTATTTTTAAGAAGATCGTGCATCGCGATATCAAATCTATTTCTGGCAAGGACTATGATTACTATCGGAAGGAAGCACAGGCATTTGTTGATGAGATGCGTGCATTCATTGAACGGAAGAAATTTTCTTAAATCTGTGTCGTGTCTCGTGGGAAAAACAAGTTTAATGTCCAGTCGTATGCTACTGTCAATTTGTTTCTGAAACCGACTAACTTCGTGAGATAGATAGTTCTCCAGAGCCACCAGGCAAAAAATCCCTTAAACTTGATACCGTGGATCTCTGCGACAGCAAAGCGTTTCCCTACAGAGACTAATAATCCTGACTGTTTGAAGGTGAATTGTTTCAATGGTTGTTTTCTTATATCATGAAGTATGTTCTGTGCTAGGACTTTTGCTTCTTTGACTGCTGCTTGCGCTAACGCTGGCACTGGTTTTCCATCAGGAGGGTTCATCAGGAGAGCACAATCACCAAGGGCATAGACGTTTTCTGCACCTTTCACTCGCAAGTATGCATCAACAGGAAAAAATCCCTTTTCATCTGTTATTTTGGGTGTGGTTGGAATCGTTGCTGGTTTCACGCCTGATGTCCAGATAGTGGTGGTTGTTGCAATCTTTTGTTTATTGTTGATTTCAACTGCCTCTTTTGCTACTTTCGTAACTGCTGCATTGGTCATGACGGTAACATTTTCCTTTGCTAATTTTTTCAACGCGTCTTGACGACAATGATTGCAGATAAACGGCATGATTGCTGGACCGCGCTGGAGCAAGTAGATTTTTCTGCCGTACTCTTTCAAATGTGGATAATTGACTTGCAAGTTCTGATCAACAAATTCTGCTAATTCGCCAGCCAATTCAACACCTGTTGGACCTGCACCAACAATGACAAAGCTGAGATCAGGCTTTTGGTTTTTCACCTTGAGGAGTGCAGAACTGTATTCTAAGGTGTCCAGGACATGATTACGGATAGCAACAGCATCTGGTAAACTTTTCAGCGGCAGGGTGTGTTCTTGTGCTCCTGGAATGTTGAAGAATTCATTTTCTGCACCAAGAGCAATGACTAAATAGTCATACGACAAGACAGTTTTTTCCGTAGTGATGGTTTTTTTCTCCAGATTGATCTCTTTTGCTGTGCAACGGATAAAGTTAAACTGTGGACGCTGAAGAATCTCCCGGATGGGCTGCACAATATTACTTCTATTGAGACCACCAGTGGCTACTTCATGGAGCATAGGTGAAAAAAGGAAATAATTTGTTTTGTTAATAAGAAGAATTTCTACCTGATCTTTCGGTTTCAATCGTTTCAGGAGATGGAGCGCTGTATAGACGCCTCCGAAACCTGCACCTAGGATGACTATTCGTTTCATGGGGGAAAAAGAAAAAAGAAATTTAGTGTTTTGAGAGTGCGTATGCTCCTGGACCTGCTGTGGACACCACTATTAATCCTGCAATGCCCACTAAGCGGAATAAGAGGTCAATGAGAGCCATGGGTGCATTAGGATCTCCGAGCTGTGGTAAGTGGACGGTGATGGTTGCGACCACTAAGACTATGACCAAAGGCCATGCAGTCCATTTGACTTTATAACCAAGAATGAGTGCTGCACCGAAGATGATCTCTGAAAGGAGTAAGAGCCACCCAAAGAATGATGGACCTGGGAAACCAAGCTGTCCTAACATACCAATAATCATCGCTGGATTCGCGATTTTTCCTAATCCTGGAATAAGGAAGAGGAGACCTAAGAGAACACGTAATATGGTTTGCGCTAATGCTTTATTCATCATACAGTTCACCCCCGAACTATCCCTTTGGGAAGTGGCACTCCTATTTAAAGATTATGTTGAAGCCACGGTGGGAGCTTTTCTCTTCCTTTTATTATCCTTCTTGTTTTGGTAGTCTGCTAAGAAGATACTGTACTGCAACATCAAATTGCTGTACTGCTATTCTTAGGCTCTCTGGTCGTTTTTCTTGTGCAATGTCTACTGCTTGTTGCAAAGGACTTATTACTCTTGAAATATCATTAAGATTACGGAATAATTCGTAAGCAGCTTCTGGATTTGCAACGGTCGTGCATATATATGTAATATACCTATCCCACATAGCAGTGTACGCTTCGCTCATTACTTTTAGATCTTGTGAGAGAGAGCATTCTGGTTGAACTTCTTCTAGATCTCTTCGTAGCGCATGGGCGGCTGGTATAAATCTCTCTTTAAAGACCTCTCTGCATACGGGGTGGAGACTATTTACTACCTCTGCTAAATCCATACCCTTACAAGAGTATTCTTCTTATTAAGAATTGTGAAACTAGAACATATATAAGAAAAAAAGAAAAAAGAAGAAGATTATCGAATTCTTTCGACAAGTTTTTCTAATCTGAAGCCTGTTAAAGATTCATCTTGGTCTCTTGTATCTTCATTCGGTGAAGACACATGCTTTCCATAAGCTCTAAATAAACCTTGACGAACAGGTAATGTTGCTTCTGCAAGTGCAGCAAATTTTTCTTGTGTTGTTAGTTTTTCCGACCTTAGTTGTTTTAAGAGGCCTGTTACTCTTTGGTGTGCTCCAAGTTCCCTTACTAAACTTTTGGTTGCTTCTACGTTTCCACCAGCACTAACTAGTTGAGCTGCAGTTTCAACAGCAGCCATGTACTCTGTCTTAGCTGTGTCATAGTCACCTGCGACCACCCGCGAAACTAGTGCATTATAAGCAGCATCTAGGGTTTGATCAATTTGTTGTGCAGTTGCATCGTCATATGCCATTGTTTGTTTTCCTCCATTCATTTACCCCAAAGTGCCTTTATCCCGAAGAATAAAAGCCGGCTTCAGAGTGATAATCACGGTAAAGTGATAGAGTATAGATGACAGTACACCTATATAAATCTTTCGTTTTGTATTTCCTTTAAAGTGGTAACATAAAATCCTTTAAGAGAGGGTTTTTCTCCCTGTCTATGGCTATTTCAGCAGCTCAACGGGCTTTGTATGGGCATCTGCAGCAGGTTATTGCAGACCAACGCGTCTTACAAGCGTTTTTACAAGTGCCACGGGAGCAGTTTGTGCCACGACAATTCCGAGAGGATGCCTATGAGGATCGACCCTTACCTATAGGCCATGGACAGACGATATCGCAACCAACGACTGTCCTGTTAATGACCTCATTTTTGCAAGTACGTGAAGGGCAGAAGATTCTGGAGATTGGCGCTGGGAGTGGGTATCAGGCTGCAATTCTAGCGGAGATCATAGGCCCAAAGGGAAAAGTCATTACTCTTGAAGTCCATAAAGAGCTAGCAGTTTTTGCCAAAAAAAATCTCCATTCTTATACCAATGTCCAAGTCATCCATACTGACGGTAGTGGTGGTTATTCAAAAGAGGCTCCCTATGACCGCATTCTGATAACTGCTGCTTGCCCCACTCTTCCTCAACATCTCCTGCATCAGCTGAACAAAGATGGCATCTTAGTAGCACCTGTCGGTGATCTTGCTGTGCAAACCATGGTCAGAATCAGAAAAGGGGAGGAACCAGAAGCACTAGGCCAGTTTGTCTTTGTTCCTTTACAAGGGAAATATGGCTTCACTTCCTCAACACAATCTTTATAAATTTCCTCTGCCTTATCTGTGGTATGAGAATGACTGAGTATATCAAGAACGTTCGTTATGACCCTCCTTCAGGAAGAGAGCATGCCCAGTATAGTTCAGCTTCGCCACTCGCTTATTTTACTCTGGAACATCTTTTAGAGCGTCTTCATTCTGAATCAAAGCATCGACCTTCCTATGAAGCAAGAAAGAGCTATGGATAGTCTTCTTTTTATTTTTGTTCCCCTTGCAAGGAAAATATGGTTTTTCATAATACTCTAACTCCTATATCATATAAAGAAGAATTGGTTGCACACAACTTCTATCTCTTATTCCTACTCTAAGGTATGAAAAAGTTTAAATAGTAGTTCATACTCTTCTTTCTATGAAAATCGAACGTGAACTGGGTACTAAGGGGCAGGTTGTTATCCCTAAAGATATTAGGGCTTTTCTTGGCCTGAAGAGGGGGCGCAAAGTAGTGTTTGAAACCAGAGATCATGAAGTGGTGATCAAGCCTGAACAAGATGTTGATGCGTTTTTACGAGATTTTTTTTCCTTTCCCCACTTAAAGAAAGATATTACCCTTAAAGAGCTTAAGAAAATGAGGGATGATTCCTATGACGTACCTTGATGCCAATATTTTTCTCTATGCTGTCTTAAACGAGGGTATTTTAGGACAAAAAAGCAGAGCTCTCTTGAGCAAAATAGCAAAAAAAGAAACTGTTGGTTACACCTCCTGTCTTACGTGGGATGAATTTGTTTATACCTTAAAAAAACTTTTTGGCAGAGAAGCGGCTGTTGATCAAGGAGATAAGCTACTTCATTTTCTCAATTTACATTTTTTACCAACGAATGAACTTGTTCTTTCTGAAGCACAGCAGCTCATAGAAAAATACACCTTGGACCCAAGAGATTCTATTCATATTGCAAGCGCTCTTGTTCATAATATTCCCACCATTGTGTCTACCGATCCTGATTTTGATAAAGTAAAGGAAATAACAAGAGTCTCTTTGGGCTAGAAGAAAAAGTATCTTGATACTTCTTTATTGTAAAGGCACTATAGCAATCCCATAATGTCCTGGCAAACGTGGTGTTGCTTTTCTCAGTGCATATTTTGCAGCATCAATGTCTGCTTTATCAACTTTGACTGAGATAATAGGTTTTCCTCTCCTGATTTGTGCTGCAATACCGACTGGACGACCAAATGCTAACTGCATGCCGGTCTGCATACGATCAGCACCTGCACCCGTCAACATTTTATTTTCTCGCAAGACATGATGGGGATACATCCTTATTTTCAGATAGTAGTTGTTCTTTAATTTTAAGATTAAATGACGATTGACAATCTGACGGGCACTTTCAATGGCATTATGACGGATTTGGAGGGCGTCTTTTGCTATTAAATCTACACGAACGGCGTATTGCTTTTGGACATCACCCATGTCATAGCGGACAACCTTGGAATTGGGGACTGCCTTGACGTAGTTTTTGTACTTGAATTTACTCTTGCGAGTATACGGACGTTCCAAGAATCTGTAACTGATACCTTTACGCAAGCCTGCCATGGTTAGTTAACTCCAATAAGATACAAGATTGCTCTTTTTGATGATTTATAAAGGTTTCTTGGTGTTTGCATTGTAACGTTAAAGGGAGTTAATTAGAGATAGACTATTTGGTTGAAGGATGAAGCGTTCTATAAGCTACCGTATCCAATATGTCATTTGACTGCAACAAAAATCCCACGAAACGCTCAAATCCTATTCCATATCCCCCTCTCAATACTGGTTCTACTTGTCCTAACATATTAAAGTAGTCTGGAAATTGCATTACTGGATCTACTGATTTTACTGCAAGTTCTGGATCTTGTTTTAATTCTCTTGCCCTTTCTCTTGCTTGTTCTTTCATATATTCTGCAACCTTTGATTCTCTAAGATGTTGTTTTACAACTTCTCCATTTTCTTCCCTTACTGCTCCGCCTGCTGTTTCGCCTAATCTTGGCGTGAGTAAATCAACGCTGTAAACTCTTTGTCCGTCTTGTGTTCTTTTCATATTAAAAAATTTAATAGATGCAGGATAATGACTCACAAAAGTAGGTGTGTTGTCAAAATATCTCAAAATTACTCGTTCTTCTAATACTCCTAACTCATCACCAAATTTATGTGTTCTACCTTCTTCTTTATTCAGTAATCCCAGTGCTTCATCGTAAGTGATTTTTTCAAATCTTGCTGGAATTACTCT
>JACOVP010000034.1 GCA_016177265.1 Candidatus Woesearchaeota archaeon | reverse complement strand
GAATATGATTAAATATATGTCTTTATTTTTACTTCAGTTTGGCATTTTTTGTAGGGTAAATAAGGCTAATAATGATTTAAGATTAATTGTAAGTGGTGAGAATAATGTTAAGAGATTCTATGAAGAAATAGGGTTCTACCATTCTGGACAAGAGAATAAGTTAAAAAAAATTATTAAAAATGGACATTTAGATACTAAACATAGCCAAATAGAAAGAGTACCTTTTATCAGCAAACAATTAATGTCTTTAAGAAATAGATTAAGCTTAAAGAATAGCGATTTTGTATATTCGCATATATTTTCTAGAAATAGACCTATAAGTTACCCCATATTATTCTCGACATATAAAACCTTTATGTCTAAAATAAAAGATAAAAAGATACCGATCGAACTACAAGAATTATATTGTTTACTGAATTCTGATATAATTTTTGTTCCAGTGATTAAAAAAAGTAAAAGCGAGTCTAGAGAACCTTTTGTATATGACCTTACTATGCTACATGGCAATAATTTTATAGCGAACGGTGTATTAGTCCATAATTCCGCTTCCGTGTTGTATGGTCAATTAACAACAAGCAAACCGGTCAGAATAACTTCTAGGATATCACCAAAAAAACCAACACACTACTATGAACTGCATATTGACATCGCTAAGAATGAACCAGAGATTGTTGTTGACAAGGAAATAACATGGATGAAGGATCATGGAACAAAGGTTGAAATTGAGTTAGAAGGAAAATACCAGAAAGGTAGATTGGGTGTTGATGAATATTTAAAACAGACTGCAATTGCAAATCCTCATCTAAATCTAGTTTACATCAATCCTTTGAATGAAAAAGTTGAATTTAAGAAGGTAACAAATGAATTGCCTAAAGAGCCCAAAGAGATTAAACCCCACCCTTATGGTATCGAATTAGGGATTTTAGTAAGGATGCTAAGAAATACTGAATCTAGAAACTTAAGATCCTTTTTAACAAATGAATTTTCAAGAGTAAGCAATGCAGTTGCTGATGAAATAATAAACAAGGCTGCTTTAAAACCAGAAGTGAAGCCTAAAGATATTACACACAAGGATGCTGATAAAATATTCAAAGTAATCCAACAGACAAAGATAATGGCGCCACCAACAGACTGTCTAAGTCCGATTAGTGAGGAATTATTATTAAAAGGTTTGAAGAAAGAAGTAACAGCTGATTTTTATGCTACAGTTTCAAGATCGCCGGCTGTTTATAGAGGAATACCATTCCAGGTAGAAGTTGCTATTGCTTACGGGGGCAGTTCATTACGGCAAGATGAATTAGTCAGATTAATAAGATTTGCAAATAGGGTTCCTTTGATTTATCAGCAAAGCGCTTGTGCAATAACAAAATCTGTTGTTAATACTGATTGGAAGAACTATGGGTTGCAACAGAGCAAAGGCGCATTGCCATCAGGTCCAGCAGTCATAGTGTTGCACATTGCCTCAGTCTGGGTGCCTTTTACTTCAGAATCAAAAGAGGCCATTGCCCATTATCCAGAGATTATTAAGGAAATTAAACTAGCGTTGCAAGAAGTAGGAAGAAAGCTCAATGCATACATAAGAAAAAACGTTAGAGTCAAGGAAGCAAAAGAGCGTGTTTCTCTCTTCGAAAAGTATATTCCAGAGGTTGCAGATGCGCTGGCAGAGCTAACCAGAAAGAAAAAATCAAATATTACTGCAGACTTGCAAAAGATTTTAAAGAAAGGATTACCAGAATTAATGGCGCAAGCCAATGGTGAACAAACCAATGACAAAGGAAAAAAGTAAAAGTTCAGAAAAATTGAAAGAATTAGGAAACAAGCTAGTGCACGATATAGAAAAAGGAAAGAATCCAGAAATCTCGTTCACGCTAAGAAACTTAAGCAATATCGTCTTTGATCAAAAGACAAAAACATTGAGGCTTGGCAGCAAGAAAGGTTCTCGCAGTTTTTTCAACGTTGCGCACGCAAAAAAATTCCTGCAGACAGTAGAAATCGCCCGCACCATCAAGAAAGAACTGTTAGATACAGGAAAGCACGAACACCTGCGAGGAGTCTTCTACATGGTGAAGAGAACAATTCCGGGGACGAATGTGAATATTGTCGACGATCAAGTGGAATCTGATAAAGTCATAGAAGATCTCGAAGTTATTGCAGACTTATCCAGAGAAGAGATGCATGTCTCAGCAAATAAGATGGGCAGCATGGTGGGTAATATTGTCTTGGAAGATAGCGGTGATACCATTGATTGCTCAAAGTTAGGTAGGGGTGGTTATTCTATTCCATCTATTACGGATGAATTAGTCCTCAAAAAAGTGAATGCAAAATATATCCTCTACATGGAGAAAGCTGCAATCTTTGAGAGATTAAATGAAGATAAATTTTGGCAGAAAAACAATAGTCTGCTAATTACATCACAGGGCCAAACTACAAGAGGCATTCGTCGTTTGCTGCAACGGTTGTCTGAAGAAAAAAATCTTCCCATCTACGTTCTTGTGGATAATGATCCCTGGGGGTTCTATATTTATTCTGTCGTCAAATATGGATCCATTGCCCTCGCCCATGCTTCAGAGCGTTTGACCATCCCCAATGTAAAATTACTGGGCATAACCTGCGATGACATAACAAAATACGATCTAAAAAAACAACTTATCAAGCTAAATGACCAAGACATAACAAGGTTGAAACAAATCTCAGAATATGAGTGGTTTAAAGACAATAAGCAATGGCAACGCCAGTTCAAGATGATGAAAGAGCTCAATGGAAAGGTTGAAATTCAAGCCTTAGCTACAAAAGGCATTAGCTTTATTAGCGAAACCTATCTTCCATCAAAAATCAAGAATAAAGAATTTCTAGAATAAATTATTTAATCAAACCATTCAGGATGCATCACGAGAAGCATGATAATTAATAACACCGTAGAAATTGCTAAAAATATAAAAGTCCCATAGCTTCTCTTGGTCTTCACCGATGGAGTTTCTTTTTCTTGGTGTACCCCATGATCCTTATGTTCTCCATGCATATCCTTCATCATGAAGTAATGCATCAATGGGCAGAGTAGAAGGATGAACCAGAAAAGATAGCTCTTGCTTAGTCCAAAGAAAGAAACAGCAACTATGAGAAGAACTAATGGTACAACGCAGCAGAGCACCATTTTCCATCTATGACGCAACGTTGTGTTTGTCATAATCTAATCACTTAGTAACGCAGCAGGGATACCTGCCGCACTCACACTTCTCGATCATGGTACAAAGTTTAACAGCCATCTCGCCACGCTCAGTTTTTCTAACTTGGATGCAATCTCCAGCGTCATGCGCAAAGCCTTTCATGCAACCCTCCTTTAAGATACTCATCTCTATTTTTTCTTCGACTGATTGAGTGACTTGTAAGCTAAGACTCCAAAGATGACGAGTAAAATAAGGATCAACCAAAACCCTGTATGGTGAAAATAGGAGGAAGGGCCGTGCATCATGGCACAGGTATTGGGGGACATCAAAGTCGCTGAAAAAAAGTTATTGCTGACAAAGTTCACCAAAAAGAACATTGCTAGCGCTCCAATGATGATGCCTGTCCACAGTGATGACGTTTGCCCTTGCATATGCTCTTATTTATGATGGCTTTCGTGCTCTTCTTGGCTCATGCCACCAGAAGAACCCATCATGCCTCCCATCTTGTTCATATCTCCGCTCTTCATCATCTCTCCACACTCTTCATGCATCTTATTCATATCTCCCATCATAGTAGACATGCCCTGCATCATAGTCTGCATGTCACCCATGTGCTCTGTCATACCAGTATTCTTATCAGCAGTTACAAGAGTACTCATCCCAGCATAGACTCCTACAAGCAGGAGAATGCTGACTGCAGCAAGAATCGGAAACAGCTTAGTTCCTTTATGCTTTTTCATGTTCTTACCTCCATAATGTGTGTTGTTATAAAGATTGCGTTAGTATATATGCCTTGTTCATAAGACCGTCTATGACGATTACGAGCAGCAATGCTCCAGTTGTTTGAGGAGTTGTTTGCTTTGTGGTGAGTTTGGTCGTTGTCGCAGCAGTGAGATAAAAAGCAAAACGATGAAGACAGGCACTAAAATAAAGAGTGAAGAGAGTTCAAGAATACCAGCAACCACGGAATAAGCCGCTGTTGTTCCTAAGAGAATAAGGAATAAACCAAGCAGCGGATTTCTTTTTTGCTTATGTTTAAGGGAATAAGTTAGACGGTACATAATACCCGTAACGCTTTCACCCAGTAAAATGGCCAGAAGCGTTGTATCAATGGAAAACCCAAGAATTTTGAGAAGCAGCATACCTAACCACGTAGTTGCAACGCTAGCGCACAAAACGCAAAGGTCAAGATGGAATAATCGTTTGATAAATGGTTTGAGAACAAGAAAGGCAACAAACAAAGCCGTTATGATTCCTAAGACTAACGTCAGCATATTCCTTCACTCATAGGTCACCAAGAAGATAATGATTGCTAGGATGATCATCACAATACCACTAATCAGTTTAAGGTACTTGCTTTCTGAAGCCTCAAGCTGTTCCAGTTTTTGCACAATCCGCTTATTGGCAGCGACAAGTAAAATAATGATCAGGGGGAGGATAAACATGATATTATAGAGCAGAAGGTACAACACACCTTGCAGATACTGCGTTTTGACGAGAAGTAAGCTCATGATGGAAAGATAGATGCCAGCAGTGCACCCAAAAGAGCAAATACCCACTATAATGCCAACGACAAATGCTGCAGGAAGAGTAGCTTGCTGTAAGAGGTTAGCTATCGTAGGTTTGACAAATTTCGGCATCCCCAATGACCATTTATTCCCTGCAAAATAACTGATGACATTAAAGAGACCCAGCAATAACACTAGCAGTGCGCCAATCTTAGCGGCAAAATGCGGTGTCTCAACAAACGTAACAGCCTTAAATAATCCTAATCCTATGCCAAAATACGCTAAAAAAATGCCAACAATATAAGTAATGCCAACTTTCACAATACCAACGCGAGATCGTCGTAAGGTAAAGAGAAATGCTATGAAAAAGAGGAGCACACTAATAGTGCAAGGATGGATGCCTGCTAGTAATGCATTCAAGGCAACAATGAAGAAAAAAGAGGTATTCCAAAAATTCTTCTTTTCAGTTCTTCCATCTTGTTCACGGCATGCTGCTAAAGGACGCTCAGTTGAACACTCTCTGATATTGCCATCTTCCATCAACGTATACTCAGTCACAAACAGATCCATGGAATCCTGGAATAAAACAAGCTCAGGAAAATCATAATCAGGATAAGTGGTAAACAGCTCCTCCAAAACTTCTAGAGGAACATGTCCTTCAATAACTAAATCATTAATGATGGTAACCATATGCCCCTGCAGTTCATAGGGAATCTGGCGCTGTTTGGTAAACGTATCTAATTCCTGCAATGCACTTCTATCCCCAACAATATCTTTCTCAATAATATCCATTACACCTTGCTTCTCAAGAAATGTTGTTAACTCTTTGATGTAAACACTGCAATGGCCGCAAGATTCACTCTGGTAAATAACAACAGTCGGTTCTGCCACAACTGCTATACTTCCGCCGACCAACAGAAGAAAGAGAAAAAAGAAAAGAAACGAAAAACGCATAGATTAACAACCACCAACCATCTGTGGAGAAGATGCTGCTTGACTATACCTGGTCTGTTGCTGGTCTCCCTGAGAAGAGCTACTACTATCACCAGGACTTAAGGTTCCCGTTACCGTGCCTTTCAAACCTACGATCTCTAGTGCCTGCACTCCTGAAAGAAGGACTAGGCCTACCAAGAGGATAGTGATAATCGTCTGCTGCTCCATCTTAACATCCTCCGACCATTGCTGGTCCGCTGTTGCTGGATGCTTGTACTTGGTCAGGATGCATTCGAGCCATCATCTGTTCATACGTTTCTCCACCACCCGACGTGCTTCCGCTTGCTGTGGTCACAGTTCCACCACCAAGACTCTTCTTAAGGTCGTTAATTTGGACTGCCTGATACAGAGAAAAGACAATCACGACAATAAGGAGTCCAACTAAAAGATTGTTGTTCATTTTCTTACCTCCATGCTAGTATAAAAGTAATTCCACAGCCAGACAAAGACTGCCGAAAGAACTATGGTTGCAACAAGAGCTGTAAAAAACCCAAGAATAATCTCTCCAAATGTTGGAACCTTGGCAATCGCAGTTAAATCAATCCCATGGAACCACTGGCTAAAGAAGCGTAACGTTCCTTCCGGTGCTAAGTACAGAGCAAAAGCGCAGACCAGATAGATAAGAGCTACAAAGCTGGTTACCGTGGTCACAAAATGATTGAGCTGGAGTTTGTGCATCTTAACACCCTCCAACCATGCTGCCACCAGAACCAGCAGCACCTTGTTCTATACCTCTGTATTGGTTGCTTCCTAACTTGCTATAGCCCCCAACGTTCGAGAGACCTGAAATGATTCCCTTCTCTTTCATCACTTTGAATTTATCAGCCATCACTCCTGGAAAAAATAAGGTTTTCCACTTCGCAAGTTCATCCAAGATTTCCTCATTAGTAAACTCATTACCATGGTTCTTGATGAGATATTTCGCTACCCCTCGCATGGCAAAGCTATGGGCGCATCCGCAAGCAGCTCCGCCAGCCTTCTGTCGGTATTGCTCTGCCTCTTCTTTCTTGATCTTACCAGCGCTAATCGCCTGTTCTATTTGAGCATCAATTCTATCCTCATCTTCCTTGGTAAAGATAATAGCATTAGCTCCACAGCAATATTCACAGCTAATCTGTGATGCAATAGCAACATATCTCTCCAGATCTTTCCCGCCTAAGGTCAACGATCTATCTAAATTTCCCAAAACAGTGATGGTTGCATCTGCTCTCTTAGGATCAGCAGCACTGACATCATCATAACTGACCTTCAATTCTTTCCCATAAATTCTTGGCACTCCTGTGGGGTTGACAGAAGCAGCAACTAAAGCAACTCCGGATGCAGCAGGTTTTCCAGAGAGTGCAGAAGAGATGCTCAACAATTGAAATTGATTAAACAGCATAATAACAAAAGCAACAGCAGCTAGAATCAGAAGTGTTTTATTGCTATTCCATGAACTCTGGGAAGTTCTTTTCTCACCATGATGTGACGTATGCGACATCGAAGACGTACTACCACTCATCACCCCAGCGCAGCAAGATTCCTGTTCTTGACGTTTATGGCTACTACGTTCCTGTTTTTGTTTCATAAAGTTCTCTTCTCCTTTTCAATAATTAACAGCAACCACTAGATTTTTGTTCCGATCGTTTTTCCTGTCGTTGTTCTTGGCGCTTTCGTTCATCAGTTTCTTTTCTTGTTCTCATAGATGCATCCTCCTTAGAGTGTATGGTGGAAAAGGAAAGAAGTCCCTATATATGCCTTGTTCATGAGACCGTCTAAGACCGAAAGAATTATTTTTGCTTAGAGATAAACACGTTGTACGTCTTGCCTTGCCGCTCTCGCTGGACTAAATTTAATCGATCTAACTGGAGTAAAATAGCAGACACCTTGGCTTTGCTCCACCCTAAGCGAAAACGTAAGGAATCTTGGGTAATTTCTCCTGCTTTTTGAATCTCTTCTAGGATTTTTTTCTCATCTGGAGAGAGTGCTTTTTTGATGATCTCGAGCTCATTGATGGCTGGTGGTTGTGGTACTAGTTGAACAGATTCTCCAGCGGGATGAACAGTTTTTCCTTTAATCAGAAGCCAGCTTGCTAACCCAGCAACTAATGCTAAAAAAAGTGCTGCCACATTCAGATTACGTTGCGCAGGATTGATAAACGTCATAATATGGTCGCCCATGACTGTTGTGTGGGGAAGATCGCTGCTAGAGGTGATGAAAACGGGCTTTAACAGGAAGAGGAAGACAATGTATAAAAGCATCATAAACAGAATCAACGATCCTATTTTGGTAACAATATCCAATGCCCGAAGCTTTTGCAGGATTCCCATACAGAAGAAGACAGGGAAATGAATCTTAAAAAGCTTTATGGTATCGGGAAAGAAACTAGACGGGAAAGAATGAGCTATTTCCAAAGATTTTTAAAGATGCTAAAGGCCGTTGTAGCCATGCCACCGTAGCTCAGTCCGGAATATACAAGTGTAAGCTTGTATGTGGGCATTAGAGCATCGGTTTTGTAAACCGAGGGTCGGGGTTTCAAATACCTCCGGTGGCTTTTCTATAACCAAAAGCAGTTTAGGTTAACTTTATATAAGGAAATTCTGACGTTTTTATCAAGGGCCCGTAGTCTAGAATCCTAGAAAAGGATGGACAACGGTTATGACATTTCCTTGACGGTTCGCAAGAATCAAAATGGAAAAGGTCACAGGTTCAAATCCTGTCGGGCCCACTTATATTTTTTAAGAACGGAAAAGACGTTTACACTCGTCGCGCATAAATTCTTTAACAAGCAACAATCGCGGTTCTCCTTTCTCAAGAATCAAAGAAGCAGGTATATCAATAGTTCTCCATGACCAAGAATGGTTGCCATTTCGTTGACTATACTGAATCATATCTTCTATCGTTGCTCCGTAGACAATGCCCTTCATCCGTGCCCAAATTGCTGCTCCAGCGCACATGGGGCAAGGTTCATGGGTTGCATATAAGATACAGTCTTCCAAATGTCTATTTCCAAGTAATTGTGATGCACGACGAATAGCAACAATTTCTGCGTGTTGAGTAGGATCATTATCTAGTTTAATACGATTCCCAGTAGCAATAAGGATCTCTCTATCGCGAACAATGACTGCCCCAATAGCATAATCTCCTTTGGAGCTGGCTTCCTGTGCTTCCAGAATTGCAGCCTTCATAAAATAAGGAACTGGCAGATACATAGCAAGGCGTCGTCAAAGATATTTAAATCTCTTTTGGTCACATCGATCAAATCTTCGCAATCTAAATTTTCAAAACCAACGCTTTATAAACTCTCCAAAAAGTACTTTTCTTCATGGAAAATCGTATGACTTTTGAAAATCTCACTACTGATCCCTTTCTCAAAAAAGCTCTTGCAGAGATGGGTATAACAGAACCAACACCCATTCAAGAACGTACTATCCCCCTTATCCAGGAAGGCAAAGATGTCATTGGCCAGTCCAGCACCGGTTCAGGAAAAACTATTGCCTTTGCTCTTCCCATTATAGAAAAGCTCAAGACATCTGAAGGATTACAAACAATCATTCTTGTTCCAACCCGTGAATTATGTGAGCAAGTAGCAGAAGAATTCAAAAAACTAGTCCGCTATAAGCAGATGAATGTCTTGAAAGTCTATGGCGGTGTTTCTTTAGAAGGACAAATTCGCAACGTTCCCAAAGCGCATATTGTTGTCGGCACTCCAGGAAGAGTCTGTGATCTGTTAGAGAGGAGAGCATTGCGTTTAGATACGATAAAAATCTTGGTCTTGGATGAAGCAGACAGAATGCTGGACATGGGATTTTTGCCAGACGTAGAACGAATTTTAAAAATGACACCCAACAAAAGGCAGACCTTGATGTTTAGCGCAACTATGCCAAAAGAAATCCAGCATATCGCCCATCGTCACATGCACCAGCCGCAACTCATAAAGACGAAAGAATATGTGGAGAAAGAATTACTGAAACAATATTACTACGATGTTCCTATCCGAGATCGATTTCATTTACTCGCACATTTGCTCAAGCAGGAAACTGCAGAATATGCCATTGTCTTTTGCGGCACGAGAAAATCTGTAGATTTGGTTGCTTACAACCTTAATAAGAATGACATTCTAGCAAGGGCCATCCACGGCGGTTTAACACAGTCGAGAAGAAAGCAGGTCATGGAATCATTCCACAGCAAGAAGACAACTATTTTGGTTGCAAGCGATATTGCTGCCCGTGGTCTCGATATCAAGATGTTGTCGCATGTCTATAACTTTGATGTGCCAAAAACTGCCAAGGAATACATTCACAGAATTGGAAGAACAGCAAGAGCAGGTGAAGAAGGTATCGCCGTTACACTAGTATCAGAAAAGGATTATGACAACTTTCGAAGAGTCATGGAAGATCGTTCTCTAAAAATAGAAAAACTCCCCCTGCCCAAATTTGAGATATTGCGCTTTGAAGCTTTCATGCCAAGGAAGTTTGTGGGCAACTATAGACCACAAGCATTTAGACAGAGAAGACAGTTTGATAGACCTCCGCATAGACAGAGATACAGAAGATAGTCATTCTTATGTGGCGCAATATTTATATAGTTCATAAATCCATAAAAAGTAACTCTTTAAAGAGTATATAGGAAAAAAAAGAGGCTAAAAAAGACTTTAAGAAGAAAAAAGAGGTTATTAAGAGTTTATTTTTGATGATACCGTCGGAAAAAGAGCTCCTTGACTTTCTGAAAAAGCACGAATTGGTGAATTTGACAGCCATAGCCAGGCATTTCGACCTCAAGAATGCAACCATTCCAGATCTCCTTAAACCATTAGAGAAGAAAAAACTCGTTGAAGTCAGAAAATTTGGCGGCTCTAAAGTCGTCTTATTGCGGAGATCCCTATGAAAGCCCAAGTAACAGCATTCATCATTTTGGGTATGGTAATAGTGGCAATAGGCATTACACTCTATACTTTTCGCCAACAAATTTTCTCTGCAACATTCGGTGGAGAGATTGAAGAAAGCATAGTAATGCCACCACAAGCTGAGCGTGCGAAACTCTATGTTGATGCCTGTCTGGAATCTATCACCTTGCAGGGAGTAAATCTCCTGAGTGCACAAGGAGGTTATATAGATCTTCCTTTGAATGAAGCATCAATACTCATCAATCCCTTTGGAAATACTTTAGATATTTTTGGTACTGGTGCAGGGCAAGTTGTTTATTGGTTTACAGAGACAGAAAATGGTATTCAAAAAAATCAAATGCCAACGAAGCAGCAGATGGAAGCAACACTTGCAGGATATATCGACGATAATTTACCAGCCTGTCTCAATGATTTCCGTCCTTTAAGAAATCAAGGCTACACATTTACAGAAGAACAGCCGCGTTCTCGTGTGGTTATCAATGAAGAGAACATCATAGTGCAGACAGACTATCCAGTCACCATGCAAAAAGAGGACTTTTCTTTTGCCTTCAACAGATTCAGAAAAACCGTAAAGTCAAAGGTAGGAAAACTCTACAACACGGCCGTCGAACTGATGCAAAAGGAAAGCACAGCGTATTTCTTTGAAGAACGGGCATTGGACATGATGGCTGTCTATGATGCTATTCCTTTTTCAGGCATCGATACAGAATGTGCACCACGTACCTGGCTCAAATCTAATGTCCAGAAAGAACTCAAAAAAATCTTTGCTCTGAATTTTCCGACGCTTCGTATTGAGGGATCACGCTACAGGGAAAATGAGAAAGATCACAAATCCTTCATCATCGATGCGTTGTCCAAGAAAACAGACGCGACTATTCTCTTTAGTTATCAAGAAACCTGGCCGCTCCTCATGGACGTGGTGGGAGAAAATGATGAAGTGCTCCGTGGTAAGCCATTCACGCTAGAAAACGAGGCTAGCAGATTCCTCCTCCCGCTTTTTTGCCTGAATGACAATCATTTTGTCTACGATCTTAAATTTCCCATGCTCATTTCTTTGCAGGAGGATGACTCGATGTTCCAATTTGCAACACTCGTTGTTATCGACAATAATCAACCCCGGGAAAATCGAGTCACTCCTGTTTCAATCTCGCCGCAAATAGATATCTGCGAGAACCCGGGAAAAGAGCTCACTATTGTTGCAGCAACGTATAAGCCAGATGGCAGCATCTTAGAAGTACCAGATGTCCATATCTCGTTCAAATGCCTGGAGCAGGTCTGTGATCAAGGAGAGACAGAACCAAGAGATATAGGTGCAGCACTCACGACTATAGTTCCACAGTGTTCTGATGGGACGCTGATTGCAGAGAAACCAGGTTTCCATCGCGGAGAAACAACAGTCTCAACCAATACCGCAGAAGGAGAGATGATAGTGTACCTTGAGCCCATCAAAGAGGTCGCTGTCGAGGTAAAAGTGCTTGATCAAAACCAAGAGCGCGCGCCGTATGCAACAGAGCAGACTATCTTCACCTTTGAGAATACAGAGCAAAAATACACAACCACGCTCCTCTACCCAACGCAAAAAACAGTAAAGCTCATTCCAGGCGATTATGTAGTGAGATCGCAGATCATCGTCGAGAATGCAGGTGGTTTTTCCTTCTCAGAAAAGGAAATTGAAATCTGCAATGATGTGCCACAGCAGGGAGTCTTGGGCGTTATAGGACTTACCACAAGAAAGTGTACTAAGCAAAAGATTGATGCTACAGAATTCAACCAAATCATTGGCGGCGGATCAGTGACGTCATGGTCGATACAACGGGCAACGCTGGCAGAAGCGCAGAAAGTAACACTCTATACACAGCGCCTCGCGACACCACGTTCTATAGAAGAAGTTGGTAAGGTTTATGAAGCAATCCAAAGATCACAAACTGAGGTGAAAAAGCCAGTACTCCAGTAACATGATCACGATGAAAAAGAGGTGGATAGCAGCTATAGTGATTTTCTTAGTTATCATGCTCCCCATCGAGCAAGCAGCTGCGCAAGTCCGCTCCTCAGCAGGTGAGCAGTTACTTGAGAGAACACGCGGTATTCCTGAAGACATTCGACAGCAAGGAGAAGCGATTGGAGCGGATATTCGAGAAGACATCCAAGGTATTCCAGGTGGTCCAGAAGAGATCATCGGAGAGGATATTATTGTCCAGGTCGTCGACTACCAGCCAAAGATTATCCGCAGCTCACTCTTGGAAGACTCTGGCATTTTTGTCTATGCTCTGCTCAGCGGCACGCCAACCAATCCAACTATTACTATACCAAGAATTAGAAACATCGTCGTCAGAAGCCAAAAAGTAACCACAGTTCCTCCCAATACTCCTGTCTCTCTAGGAAGGATTACTCATGTTGCACCCCCCAATCGAGAATTGACCTATGAGAATCTAGGAACGCTCGTCATCCCCATTCGCCAGATTCCACAAGAAGGGAAAGTCCCAGATGAAATCATTGTTGACGTGGACGCACGCATCTTCTTTGATGTCTCCGAAGGATTGTTCTTTGGTCCAGTCCAAGACATCTTGACAGAGCAGAATTTCGAAGAATGGAGAGCAACAAAAGAAGAGCATAGCTTCTATGCAGGCTTTGTCAGAGCAACAGAAATCAAAGATAATAAAGCTTCATTCATGGTGTACGACAACCAGTTGAATGAATTAACTCAAACACCCATCACACTATCACCAGGACAAACCTCCCGCTCCTTGAGTGCCAATCGTGGTGGTCTTGTTACCTATGGACGCCTCTTCGACCGCTATACTCTACGGTTAGACAGCATTCGTTCTCTGAGTGACAAGGTACGCCTCCTCATCAATCGTAATGGTAATGCACAATCATTTTATCTCAGTGAAGGCCAAGATCTCTACCCAGGTTCCACATGGTACGTCGAAAGCATTGCAAGCGATGTGAAAGGAACGTCTTTAGAGGTAGTCCTAAGGAATAAAATACCTGGAGGACCCCGCCAAGTTGAACGGTTAGCTGCAAAAAAACTGGAACTTCCTAAGATAGAAACACCACCACCTTCTCCAGCACAGGCAACACAACCATCAGCATCACAGCAGCAACAAGAACTAAATAAGCTCATCACAGAATATCAAAAACTTGCCAAAGAGGAAGAAGAAGCAGGCAAACTGAAAGATTATAGCAAGCTTATAGAGGAAACCAAGACCTTCTTGAGCAACCAAGATGCCACAGAGGTTATGAAAGAGAAAGCTATAACGCTCCTGAAACTCATAAAAAATTATTACGCAGAGAAAAGAGTGCAACTCGAAGCAAGCAAAAACATCAATCCAGAAAAGAAAGAAGAAGTAGAGAAACTTATACAAGAAATAAATTCACAACTGAAAGGTGTAGAAGAAATCCTCAAAGAACAAAGCAAGGGAGCAACAAGTGAACCATCCACACCTCCAGCAACAGACGATCCAACAACGTCTTATCGCTTAGCCATTGCAGAATATGAAAAACTGATAGAAAACTATCCGACACAAAGACAGTATACAGCACAAGCACATTGGAAGATTGCCAACCTCGCTCTTCTTCCAGGCATCAACGATAAGCAGGGAGCCATCAACCACTTGGAAATCTTATTAAAAAACTATCAACAACCAGAATATCCTTTTACACAAAAAACAGTAATTGAAAATCTCCTGGTCATGATCAAAAGCCTCGAGTCAGATCTCCAGAGTGTAGTGCATACTATCAAGGATATCAACGACGAGCCAGTCTACGTCACGTTACTGGGCGCCGCAAACGTGCCAGACCCTCTCAAAGCTAAAGCAACTATTGAAGTTGATGGCTTCCCAACGAAAGAGTATCGAGAAGGAGACAAATTGCTCCAAGATGACAGTGACAAACAGAAGTGGTACGTCAAGGATATTCGCGATACTGAAGTAATCCTGGAGACCAGTCCAAACCAGATTCTGACCATCAGCAGAAATCAACGAGTATCCCTAGACGTAGGAGAGAACAAGAAGCGTATAGTACGCCTCCTCAAGACAAGCACCAAGAAAGAAGCTGCTATTACTATTAGCCCCAATACAGAAGCAGCATTCTCAGAAGCAGTCTTCTCCCTCCACTTGCCTATTGAGAAACGCGCTCTCGATCTTCCTTTATTTAGCGATTCCTTTGAAGAAGAGATTGCAGACACTGAAGAGTTGTTGGCAAAGCTAGACAAAATTATCGAGAACGTGGGAAAAATAACAGAGTACTGGAAGAAGTTCTGTTTTGTCACCTTCGGAGTCATTTGGGTGAAGAATTTCTTCTCCGGCATCTTTGGAGGGACTAATGCCATTGCCAGAGAGCGTGCCAATGAAGCCTTTGAAAAGAAGTATGATGATTTTAGAAATAGAGGCATCGATGATCCCAAAAACTGTCGCGGCTTGAGTTATGAGGAATGTCTCTTCAAGAACCAAGATGTCTATGACAAGATGATGGCAGATGCTGAAGCAACTCTTACAGATGTCCAGCGGGGAAATGTCAAGCAAGAAGAATTCCAAAAACTGGGATCAGAGTACAAGGAGACCATCAATAATCTGGGCTACTACGAAAGCCTTGCAAGAAGAGATCCAGAGAATCAGGTCTATCGCGATAAAGTCTACGAAATCCACGCCAGACTGACGAGAGCGCAAGCAGAGCAAGAATTCAGCAAACAGTACTTCACCAAAGATGGAAGAATTAAACCCTATACTGAAATAAAGAGCACTGCAGATGACCTTATTAAAGAATATAGAGATCAATTTAATGAGAAAGACAAAAACAGTAATAACAACCCTTCCCTATGGAACACCTACAGCAGCCGTATGTTACCTGTAGAGCGCGAGAAGCAGCTCAGCAAAAAGATGCAAGAATACCTTAATTCTCAAAAAATAAGCTCACTAACACGAACAGCTGAAGACAGCACGATTATCAACCAGCTCAAGGAAACCTATGGGCAAAAACCAACCACAGAATTAGGAACATTCAAGCACAATCCTACAGTAGCAGTCCTGGAACAAGGAAGGCAAAAAGGCTACGTCGAATTCCTCAGCGTCAATCCATTCCATTATCTCCAAGTGACATACAGGAGCAACGGCAGAACTGAACGTGTCGATCTCTACAAACGTACTATTCCCAATGGACGCATGGGTGCGCCCAGTGATGTTTATGTAGGTGTTGTCGATCAGCAGCTGCTCGAGCAGTACAAGAAAATCAAGGACGAGAAGGATCCTGACTATCGTCTCTATAACAGCATCTCCAAAGGACAGGAGTGCATTGGTGCCCTCAACAGGAAGAACGCTGGTGGCAAGTTTAGCAGGGGTGAAGTCATACCTGTTGCATCTGTGGAGTGCAGTGGTCTCGGTGCATACATGATTGATACAGCAGCTTCCAGTATTGGTCCGAGTTGTACAGAGTTTATGAGTCCATCAGATTGTAAAATTCTCTTCAATGCCTGTGATCCTGTCATCTGTCCGCCATCTCGTTGTAATTTAGGTGGTGAGTGGCAAGTTTCTAATGTGGTACAAACAGGAATCATTGGGAGTACGTTCTTATGCTTGCCGAACTTTGGCATTGAGCCTTTAGGTATTAGAAAACCTGGTGGTGTTGCCATGCCTGTCTGCTTATCCGGTATCTATGCTGGTCTCCAAAACTTACGCTCGGTCATCGAAGGCTATCGTCAATGTTTGATCACAGCAAAGGTGCAGGGACGTTCTGTCGGCATCTGTGACAGGTTGAGATCCTTTGGTATTTGTGATATTCTCTGGAAAGAAGGCATTGCCCTCTTCAACATGAAGAAAGGGATCATGCGCCACGTCGTGGAATTCTTTTCAGGAAAGAGCAGTGGCGGTGGCGAATACTCTTCTTTTGAGAAAGCAGTGGACAATTCCGTTGGCGGTCTCCAGTACTTCACCCAGACCTATGCCAAGAATACCTTTGCTATGTACAATGGCGGTTCACTCCCAGAAATTGGAACAGAAATCTGCAAGACTGCCATCTACGGCAAGGCTCCAGGTGTTGGGAATTTCTTCGACCAGATTGCACGGCCAGAAAGCCCGCCACAGTTTACTGCCTTCTTTGATGAAGCCCCTTATTCAGATCTTGGGCAGCAACCCCTCAGCCAGTATAAAATCACGTATCATATCTATGCAGGCGATAATGAAGATGTTCTGTACACTATCTATATGCAGGCCTATGAGCCAACTATCGGAGCCTTCCTGGTCCAGCCCCATGTCATTCGAGATAGCAGAGGTATTATCAGGAATAGGAGACTAGCACGAGGAACCTTTGCCAGCGAGAGTCCGGATCTTGTTCTGCCTTCTGGTATGAAGGAAATCTGTGTTGAAATCAACGGCAGGATTACAGGAAGAAAAGTGGAATGTGGCTTTGGTAAGGTGTCAACAGGATTTGCCATAAATTATCTATCAGATCAACTGACACAGAGCGAAGCAAAAAAACAAATCAACTCTGCAGAGGAATGTGTTCCCTCTAGTCCACCAACGATTGCTGATCTCGGTCTTTTGGAGGGCGGTCTCGGCACCGTTTCTTCAGGGTTCATTACCACAGGCATTATCAGGAAATGTTCAAAGTACAATCCAGGCGTTGGTGGCGATGAGGACAAGTGGTCTCCTGTTGGTTCATGTGGTCAAGATGAGCGTGAACGTGATCTCGGTACGTGTTGGATCTATGTGCCAGCAGCAAAGAATCTCATCAAAGAGAGGAGCGCACGTCTTGACATCAACACCTCACTCGCACAGAGAGCTGAAGACGTCGTCAAGCAGGCTGAAGAAGCAGAAAAGCCAATTCCAGGATTTTACATCCTCAAACCAGGGGAAATAACAAATCTCTTGAACGAGGGAAAATCACTCATTAAGAATAACAACTTTACTGAAGGAAGAGAACGCTATCAGCAGATCCTAGGAAGCCAATTAGTGGATGAGGCGATTGGAGCAAAGGTGCAGTTTGCCCTTGCAGAATCTCATGAGCTAGAAGGTAATTATAAAGTACGAACTACCACAACACAACAAGCAAGTCAAAAGAAACCAGCTCCTCTACTCGAAAAAATTACTCCAAATGAAATATCTGCAGGAGGAACTCTAACTCTGGAAGGGAAAAATTTTGATCAAGGATTTGTTATGAAGATTAACGATGACCAATATCGTACAGCTAAAGAGCTGAGAGCAAGTTTCATAAGCCAAGAAAAAATAAATATTGTAATCCCAGGAAATGCTATTCCAGGAACATACCAGATAATTATCATCAACCAAGACGGAAAACAGAGCAATACTCTTCCGGTAACAATTAAACAAAGTACCACAACAACCACACAATCTCCAACAACACAACCAGCAACTTGCAAGATAGGATCACCTTATTGGGGAGATAAAGACGGTAGTTCCATTAAAGCAGCAAAAAACTTCCAGATAATTACTATCAATATGAAGTCTTCACATTGCGAAAATGGAGAAAAAGTTACCCTTGAGATCTATGAAAAAGACCCTTTTAACAATGATCTAATAGCTACACAAGACGAATCAATTACTAATAACCAAATAAAGAGTGAGTGGACAGCTAGATGGGAAGATGATGGTTTTGGAGATAACCCAGAATATATAATCGTAGCAAAATATCAAGGACAAAAAACTACAAGCAGTGATGCACTGACGGTCACAAAATAAAAAGCAAACAATGTTCCTCAAAAAATCTCTCACCATCTTGAAAGAGAAATTCTACGGAATTTTTTTAATAGAACTAATCTTCCTGTTCTCAACTTTCTTTTTCCTCGTCTTCGCCAAGAACAAACTTGCGACCTATGTCATGCAGTTGCAAGCGCTCTCCACACAAGCGGCAGCACTCCAGCAGGGGACGGATCAGGCACAACTTGCTGTATTTCTTGACAATTTCCAGGGCATGGCCAATAACGCCGTCATCTTTGCGAATATAATTATCCCTGTAGTGATCATGGGCATCTGGGCGATAACACAGACAGGATTTTGGTTTGTCCTCAAGCAGCAAAAAGTGAAACGCTGGAAGGCATTTTTTGGAAAGGCACTTGCTGGGCATGCTATTATCTTTGTCATAGTTTATGCACTTTTGTTTTTTATCCCTGTGCAATTCAGTATGTTTGATACCATGGACACCAGCATCATGAAATGGATTGTAGGAGTCATACTCTTATTACTGTTGATGACATTCCTTGCAGTCCTGGAGGATCAGCCATTTGCGAAAGCGATCAAGATAACCGGACAGAAGCTGAAAAAAACACATAGTTTCCTCCTTCCTTTTTTCTTGTTCATAGTAGTCTTCTTGGTATTGGTCTATCTCTTCTTAACACTCTTCACAACCTATATGGAAGGCGCAGTGATCATAGCGTCAATTATTCCTCTAACGCTCTATCTGCTCGTAGTGATGCTGCTGACTATCTGGTTAAAGATTATTTTCTTTATCAAAGTACAAGGAGCATGAATGCAGGGGCAAGGATTCGAACCTTGGTAGGCACTAAGCCTTCAGGTGACCTAGTCAAACTCCTAAGCTTCGTCTCTCGACTTTTTTAAGCAAACAGTCGTAGATCTGACGCGTTTGACCGCTCCGCCACCCCTGCACATGGAAGAAAAGATCCCTCTAACAGTATAAAAAGATTTGCTAGAAAAGAACTATTGGCTGCCAGGAAACTTCTTCGCCCGTTTAACCACAACACGCCACTTGCTGACTTTCTTCTTCAACCAGTTATAACGTCGTAATCTTGCTGTATTTCCATACCCACAAGAGCTGCACACTCCTCTAATCTTATGATATGAAGCCCTCCCGCATCTCCTACACCGAATATGCAGTCGTCCATGAATTCGTTTCTTGCCTTTTGCTGCAGTTCCCTTACTCGCCATAGAACATCACTTGGAATTATTCAGGAGAAATTAAAATAATCGTGTCCCCTCGTAAAAAAACTTTGCCTACTTTCCTCTTCACTTCATTGTTTTCCCGTTCTTCTGCTTCGTCTAAGACGGTGTTAATGTGAATGTCAAATGCTTTGAGTTTGCCAACGAATTGCTTGCCGTTTTTAAGTTCAACAATGACTCGTTTGCCTCTTGCGGCGTTTAAAGCATCTAATGGTCGATCAGATTCCATTGGTAATAACCCCCAATAATGCTTTTGGTCAACAGGAGCAGGTATTTAAACCTTTGGGAAACACAACAAAACACTAACACAATCTTTTTAAAGGGAGTTTGAATAAGTGAGTGCATGGCAATAGCACAATATCGTTCCAAGAGAAAAGTGTCCGGCGGTCGTTATGTTAGCTCCTTCAAGAAGAAGTTGCGATACTTAGGCCGCTTGCCAACGCTAACAAAAATGGACAAGCTCACAAAGAAATCGCTCAGGACAACAGGCGGTCATAAAAAAACATTCTTGTTAACCGCAGACACAGCAAACGTCTTCGATCCAAAAACCAAGAAACATGCTCAGCTAAAGATTGAAACGATTACTGCTAATCCAGCAAACCAAAACTATGTCCGCCGAAACATCATGACCAAGGGCGCTATCATCAAGACAGAAAAAGGTCCTGCAAGAATTACCTCTCGTCCTGGTCAGGAAGGCATGATTAACGCGGTTCTTCTCCAAGAAAAAGAGGGGAAGTAAATCTATATTCTATAGAATAGGCTTTGCACTCCAATAAGGTCTATTTGTGTGCAGGTTGGTCTTTTGCACTTTTTTTGAATTTTAACATGCGAGGGAATTTATTTTGTATCTTTTCTACATGAGGATGTTGCTGATAATGCTCTGTAGAAAAGAAATCTTTCTTTCGTGAATTCAGATCTTTCATAATCTCGATGAGCTCATTAAATATATCCCAACCCTCCCTCAGACATCTTTTTGCTTCTTCTTCAGTAACTTGGTCTAATTCTGTCTGCGAAGAATAAGGTGTTCTTTTGTTTCCCATAACAAGAGCATATTCTCCCTCAGAATTATGGGATGTAAGATTTCTTCCCTTTTTAAATTCCCTAATTCTATCACGAAGTAAAGGTTCTATTGCTCCTTTAGATTGTAACACTTCTGCCATAGCCATTCCATCAAACTTTACAGAACCTTTTAAGTAAGCGATTTCGTTAAGTAGATCTTGCGCTTCTTGTGTTTTATAGATAAAACGAACTAATCCGTCCAAAAACCCATCAATTATAGCGTCTGCTGAAGAAAGTGCCTCAACAAAATACCCTTCCTGTGCTGGTTTATCGACGAGCTTTGACCAATCTATTGCTATAGAAATATATCTTGGAGGTTGAAATTCGACTCTTCCTTTCATGTTCTTTCCTTAAGTGTCTTCCTTTAAATAATAAGTGGTATCTTCTGACATTCCTCAAATTTTAAATCGATGCCGATTTCGTAGGCCTCCTGAATGAGAACGCAGACGTTGTGGCACAGGCACTTCGCTAGGATCTCATTCTCCTGCCCTAAAGGGCTCTTTGAACGGAGCCTCTTGTCAAACTTTATTTTAAGCATGTGGAACGTTGTCTCGACATTGCTTCTCTTATGGTAGTGGTTCATGAACTCATTTTTGTGGTATTTAAAGTAGTCAAACATCCGCCTCCAGATCCACGGTCCGTGCGGTCTCCCGCTGGCATTGCTCTTGAAGGGGATATCTGGTCTCTTCTCGGGATGCCTTTCTGCCCGACGCCTTTCTTTTCTGGAAAGGGAATGTTCTGGAGAAGCTCGTCAAGGATGTAGATGAGGGTTATCTTCTCCATCTGTTGCGCCTTGTTGTAGGCTGACCAGTCCTGCGTGTATTTTTTCGGCTCTTTGGGGTCGGGCTTGTTTAGGAACTCGTCGAGGAGCTTCTGTCTGCTGTATGGGTTAAAGCGACTGCTCCGTAGAATGTGCTGGGTGAGCTTTTCAAGCTCTTCTGGCAGTTTGATTTCGTCTTTCATGTTAGTCATATACTTATTAGATAAGTATTAGACTATTTAAATCTTTCGATAAGAATAAACCGATATTTTTAAGTATCCTGAAATAACCTAATTTAGGATACCTATGCCATCTAAAAACCAAATTCGAATTACAGTCCCCATATGGATTGCTGACTTGAAAGGCTGGAATAAAAAGACCAATCTTCAAATTGTAATGGAAGCAAAGGTAGATTCTAGGAAAATCAGTAAACATGCGCCTGTAATTGTCAAGGAGGTAGAATGAGCTTAAAAAGATGGTCTATACAAAATACAGAGTTGATAAGACTTATAGAGAAATATTGCGAAGAATATGAAAAAAGAAATGAGGTCATTACTCGAGATCAATATTCAGATATGATGAATCAAGTGAAAAAGGAATTTAGAAAAGAAATAGAAGGGCAGATAATTGCCCTTATTGCATTAAATTAATTTCTTTTGCAAGACATGCCTATCGACGATATTTCTCATGCATGGTTTTTTCTTAATATAATTTACGAATTCTCTTTCGCTGTCTAGGATCTTATCTCGTTCCATAATCATCTCTGCATGACCATCTACTGCTTCAATTATCTTGCTTACCGAGGTTAAAACATGTGGCTGATACTTATTGAAAAGGCTCGTTAGTGTTTCTCCATTCGTATAAGGATTGTTTGTAAATTGCAGTTGTTCCATATGATACTTACCGTACCCTCCACGAGACAAGACCTCATTCGTTTTTCGATCATATAATAGAATATTTATTTTCTTTTTATGAAGCGGAGTCTTCTGATCTTCATCCGATAAAAATGGCTTCTTGAACTCCAGCAACTGTACGTCTTGACCAAAAAGAGAATAGTAGTGTGGTCCAGAAATTTTGTATTCTCCAATTGTTACCTTTCTTGGTACTTGGGAACCAATAATGACTATTTCTGTTTTCCCTGAAAAAGCCTCTTTAAGATGGGTATATTGGGGATAGTACTTGAGAACATCCCCATTTAGTATGTTGATAGAGCTGAAGCCCATATCTTTCACAAGCTGCAACTTTTTGCGAAAAGTATCTAATTTGTTGAAGACAGTCACTTGCGGGATTACGTCTATTTGTTTTTTATCCCTAGTCACAGCATCTTTCTCTGCATAGTCTCGACATTGAGAAAGATTTTTTTCAAAAGTCTTAGTATCTTCTTCAAATGCGTCTGGAATAACGACACCATCGTAATTCGCAAACATTGCCTCATCTATAAATATCTTTTTTATATTGACTGTTGGAGAAAAGCCGTTTGATAAAACAGGTCTAAAAAAACAGTACAACTTCTCATGAGAGCGTTGCACAGGACGTAATGCTTTTACTTCTCTTTGAAATGATCTAGGTGAGCTTAGGATATCTTTAGTCCTTTCTTCTGTATATAATTTTCGTGCCTCAAAAAACTCATGTTCGAAATTGACGGGGGGCAATTTGTGATCTTTTAGAAGAGAAAGATGTCTAGCTTCTGTAACTGTTAGACCCCTCTGCCTGCCAACCATCGATCCACGGTTTGTTTTTATAAACGCAACTCTGAGTCCGTTGTCTGTTATTTTTAATTCGTTAATCTTTATCATTTTTCCTCCTAAGTACCTTATAGATTTCTGTCAGTCTTTTGACTGAATCATCATTAGTATTCAACGAAAACAATTTAGCATTTCCTATTGTTCTTTGGTGAATTATAATACCTGCATCTAGAAAATGATTTATAAGTTTCATAGAAAGAACAGTTCTTCCGACGACAGCATGTTTCGATAACTCTGAAATAGTGAATGATTTTTCTTTGTTTCTCAATAAAAAATCTATTAGTCGTATTTCTGGTGTATTTCCAAAGTATTTTATGAATGGCGATGTCTGATGTTGTTTTTGAAGCATAGGCTGAGTATAGCATCTTGATTTATAAGCCTTTCGCTTAATGAACACTTCTGTTCTTCCAAAGAACAACAAAAGGAATATATACTTATAAATTAAGCAGATAGCTTATGGCAATTCCTATACCTAACTGGATCATGCAACGCTACGCGAGACTCTGGGGGAAGTTCAAGGACAAGCCCTTCACGCATGAGGACGCTGTCAAGCTTCTCAAGGACAACAAGCAGCTTGTGAGCGTCTTTCTTTCAGACCTGCGCAAGGCAGGATGGGTTGAAGTCTCGCTGGATCAAAATGATACTCGCATTCGCACATATAAGCTAAGGGAACCAAACGAAGCCGTAAAAGAAATGGCATAGGTCGAAATATTTCCGAATTCGTTGCTTGTTTTTTCGGAAAATTGGGGGCAAAGTATATGAAGAAGAAAAACTATGCTAGGTCCATGCAAGAAAAAAAGGAGCTGAGGATAGCATCGCTGTTTTCTGGATGTGGTGGTCTAGACTTTGGGTTCTCCAATGCAGGATTCAACGTGGTCTTTGCAAACGACAACGATCCAGATATATGGCAAACGTTTGAGAGGAATCATGGAATAGTGATTGACAAGAGATCAATTCGGGAGATTAAGTCAGCAGAAATACCAGAAGTTGTAGGGATTATAGGCGGTCCTCCTTGCCAAAGCTGGAGCCTTGCAGGAGCAATGAGGGGGATAAAGGATTCAAGGGGAAGATTGTTCTACGAGTATATTCGAGTGCTAAGGGACAAAAAGCCACTATTCTTCCTTGCCGAAAATGTGCCAGGCATTATCTCTAGCGCGCACCTGCCAGAGTTTCTCAAGATCATTAATGAGTTCAAGAAAATTGGGTACAATGTTTCTTACAAGCTGCTAGATGCGAGGGACTTTGGAGCCCCGCAAGAAAGAAAAAGGGTTATCATCGTTGGATATAGGAATGATCTCGGCAAGGCATTTTCATTCCCTCAGCCAGACGGAAGGAGAATAAGCCTCAAGGAAGCAATAGGCGACTTGCCTGCATCTATGCCAGCAAAGGAGTATAATTCTGGGAATGGCAGCTTGCCTATTCCAAACCATGAGCACATGAATGGCGGGTTTTCAACAATCTATATGTCAAGAAACAGGCGAAAAAATTGGCATGAGCAATCGTTCACAATACAAGCGGGAGGAAGGCATGCTCCCTTGCATCCATCGTCCGCTGAAATGATAAAAGTTGGCAAAGACAAATGGGTTTTCAAGGGAGGAAATGGAGCAAGGCATAGGAGATTGTCAGTCAGGGAATGCGCAAGGATACAGACCTTTCCAGACGACTTTATTTTCCATTATGGCAATGTTGCCAGCGGGTACAAGATGATAGGCAACGCAGTCCCAGTCAAGCTAGCAGAGGCAATTGCAAGGAGAATAAGGAATGACCTGCAAGAGCTAGTGCCTAAAAGGCAAATGATAGTAGAACTGCATCAATAAGCCTCTGTGGATTGTCTGGGTTTTTTATTTTTATGCTTGCGATACTCAGACCTTTCTTTGCTTCTTCTTTGTCTGCTTTTTCTAGGCTATCAAATTTCTCTTTTTTCATGATGGCAAAGACAGATAGCTGCTTGCCAACCTCAAGCTTCAGGATATCAGAGAAAAACTTGAGGGGAGTTTTTATTTGCCACATGCCTCTTACTCTTAAGTCTGTTATCTGCAGAGGATCTACTTTGTTTAGCCTTGCTAGCTCTCTTGTTTCTGACATTTGAATCTTTAGATTTTTTAGCCCTTCCATGATCGGGCGCCTAACTTTTTTGTACGTCTCAATATCTGCAGCATAGCAATCACCATATACAAAGACTATGGCACTAACCTTTCCGCCTGTTACATGACCGACGCAATAGACCAGGTCCTTTTCCTTCCATGCCTCGCAATTCTTGCATTCAGCAGTAATCATTTCATCGTCGACGCGCAGATTCTGTTTTGGGGATGAGCTATTCAGGGCAATCGTTGATCCTGCAATGCCTTTCACTTTCTTCACTTCTACTGCATCTCCTCCCTTGATAATGATGTCTGGCGGATTATTCTGGCTGCCAAGATAGGAAAAATTATTGAGGTATGCCTTCATTTTTTCATTTGGGTCTTTGATAGAAAATGAATTGCAAAATGCATCTTTTATGAAGGCATCAAATGGTGCACCTTCCTTGTTGACTCGTGGCTGCTCTTGGTTAGTTATAGAGACAATCTTCCCCAAGTCATTATCGCGATGCTTTTTTATATTGACCAATGCAGTTACTATGCTAGTCGGCATTATTTTTCTCCAGCCATTCTTCTTATGCATTCGCTGAGAGAAGAGCTAATATCGTGCTCCCAGAATGAGACAACCTTAAACCCTTGGGACTTTAGTATAATCTTGTTTGTTGCATCTCTCTTTGCATTTCTGTCGATCTTCTTTAGCCAATAATGCTTGTTTGAAGATGGCTTCTTGTAATGAATTGGGCACTTGTGCCAGAAGCATCCCTGAAGGAATACTGCCCTCTTATTGTTGATAAGTACGTCAGGGTTGCCTGGGAG
>JACOVP010000035.1 GCA_016177265.1 Candidatus Woesearchaeota archaeon | reverse complement strand
TTTTCTTTAAGTACTCAATTACTTTTTCAGAATTTCCTTTATTACCCAGTCCAACAATATCTATCTTATCTATGTTGCCCCTCCAGTAGATTCTTGCTCCTTTTTTTGATCTAAATTCACGGACTCCGTCTGTTCCTTCTATACGAACAGGCATTAATCCTGGTCTATTATGCCCTTTTCTATATAGTTCTAGTATATTTTTAACATCTTTCTTGACTCTCTGGTTTTCTAATGCGTCTTCTGCCAATCTTCTTGCAGTAGGATCATGCATATAAGAACTCGTGAACTGGCGCAGAGCAAAGTTATTCTCTTTTTCTTTTTCTGATTCACTATAATCCACCATAAACTGTAATGGTCTTTTTGCATCTTCTCTTTTAATAATTCCTTTTCCTACATCACCCCAATACTTTCTTTCTGCTCTTTCGTATTTAATTTTTGCTTCTTCGTAACTTATTTTTTTATGTTCTTCTCTTTCCAAATGTCTTCTATAGCTCTTTATTTTCTTTTCTAATTCTGATTCTCCCGCCATAAATATTATGAAGGAGGCTCCTATGAAGCATAATCCAAGGACCATATTTCCTAAAGAAGAGAGGGGGCTTGTAATTCCAATACTTGCTCCTGTGATGTCTGTGATGGAAGAGAATACAAAGAATATGCCTATCAATAACAGTAGGATACTTACTATAAGATGCTTTCTAGCTCTTGTCATCTCTTACACTCTTTTTTATTACTAGATAAACACCCACGCAGAATACTGGAATACTCAACACTTGCCCCATAGTCAAAGGACCAATGTAGATTTCAGGCTCACGGGCAAATTCGACGAGAAAACGTAATGCTCCATATAAGAGTAAGAACAAACCAAATGCATACCCTTCTTTATGTTCTTTTTTTACCTGCCACAGTAATACTGCAAAGATCAAGAAATTTTTTATACTTTCATACAATTGCGAGGGATGACGGAATCCTTTAGCACCTGGAAATTTGACAGCCCAAGGAAGATTAGTGATACGACCCCATAATTCACCATTCAAAAAATTACCGATACGACCGAGAGCCAGAGCTAGCGCAGTCGGTATAACAACGTAATCTGCAAGATGCAAGAAGGACACTTTTTTCTTTTTGCAGAAGAACCAACTAGATGTAACAGCACCAACAAGACCGCCATGGAAGGACAAGCCGCCGTGCCAAATCATGATGAGCTCAAGGGGATTTTGCAGGTAGAAAGAGAAATTGTAGAACAAGACGTAGGCAAGACGTGCACCAAGGACAATACCTATGATAAGATAAAGCATAAAGGTATCCAGATCTTTTTCTTCCATATGCAGTTTTTTCTGCCTGATGAAGGAGCGGAGCATGAAATACGCTAAGATAAAACCCAGAGCGTAGATGAGACCATAATACCTAATTTGGAGTGGACCAAGATTTACTAAGACTGGATTGATGTTGTGGATGAACATACTTCTCTCCTGTTATTTTAGTTCTTAAATCTTGCCTTGCGAGTGAAGACAAAATGGACGACAGGTTTTTATAGCACTTTTCATTAGCACTCCTGTATGGAAAGAAAGGTGCTGTTGGTTGCAGTTTTGGTTTTGCTGATAGGCATCTCCGTGGGCATTACTCTCACAACCCTACTTCTTGGACAAAGCAATGGGGAAGAGGTGTTTCAGCAGCTAACTGACTATGAGCATACGGTCAAGACCAAGTTTGTTGCAGTAGATCAAAAGGGAGGGGGAGTGGTAGCAGATTTAATTACTGAAGTCAGAGGGGGGCATGGATTAGTGCTGGTCAATATCAATAATCTTCTAGCGGACATCTCCACGCAATACAGTGCAAGGGTGGCTGCATCTGTTGCCAGTAACTTTACCAAGATCGATGTGAGTACTCTTGATATTATTTATAACCTACAATCTGATGCTGGAGTGGTGGCAGGACAGAGCGCTGGATCGATCATGGCTGTTTCTGCTATTGCTGCTCTCCAAAATCAGACGCTCCGAGATGATGTGATTATTACCGGATCCATCAATCCTACAGGGGAATTAGTTGATGCTGGTGGTTTAAGAGCAAAGGCGGCGGCAGCAAAGAAGGGCAATGCTCGGTTATTACTAGTGCCTGAGGGGAGCGGCAGCCAGATGATCAACTTAACACGAACAGAGGACTGCGGCTTCTATCAAGGGAAGGAATACTGCATCATTGACTACCCTGGTGAATTAGTCAGCATAGGCGAGGAATTCGGCATTGAGGTGGTAGAAGTGGAGACGGTTGCAGAAGCGATGAGGTATTTCCTCTGATGGGGTTTCGTTTTCGATGGTGGCTGAGGAGACATAGGAGAGCAATTTTGTTGCTTGTCCTGATTTTCTTAGCAGGATTTAGTTTTGTATACTTTGGTGATCGGATAGTGACTGGGTGGTTTGCCAGAGGACCTCCAGTTATATCAGAGGGAAGGGTGTTTTTGGGTGATCCCTATGACCTCAGCGACTATACGAGGGTTCAGATGGATGTCTTTGCTGATGGCGTTTTGTTTAAAGACCAATGCAAGGGGTTGTGGATTGCTATGCCTTATGAAAAAACATTCTCCATCAAACGGGGCGCTGTTGGCGTCCTGGATATTCGACCAACGCAGCATGACCTGATGTATGATATCTTCAACCAGTATGCCATCAATATGACCTATGTGCGGATTGAACGGATAGAGCATGATTTTTTCTACGCAACCATTCTGCTGGAAACGGATGAGAAGATCTTGCAAGTCGATACGAGGCCGAGCGACGCATTGGCTTTAGCTGCACGATTTGATGCACCAGTCTACGTCTCTACTAAACTCCTTCGACAGCAGGGGAGAACTATCTGCGATGACCAAGAGACTTGATCTTGACTCTTTACTGAGAAAGCACAATCCGGATGACGAGGACCACCGCCTGGATCTAGTCTGCACTTTAGCAGAACAGCTGGATGCGCAAGGGATAACCAGCCTACCTCCTGATAGGTATCCTTTTGTTGTCACTGATACGGTTGCGTGGCTGCGACTGAAGCGTCTCATCACCTATTATCCTGACTTTGGTGATATGCTCTGCACTCAACTCAACGCATCTTCACTCCAAGAATTTTCTTCTGCGATAGAGATTTCTTCGAAGACTTCAGACAAGAACATTAAAGGTATTTTGTATGTCATTACTGCTTATCAACCGGCTTAACTCTTTGGAAGAATGATTACCTGACATTGCTGCTGTGCTAAGCGCTTGAATTTTTCTGCGTCTGCGTCTGTTCCCGCAACACCTGCTCCGTAGTGCATAGGGATGGCAATCTTTGGCTTGATGAGAGCAACTGCCTGGCTGGCTTCTTCTGGTGTCATGACATACGTTCCTGAAACTGGCAGCAGAGCAATATCAATGTTCTTCAGTTGTTGCATCTCTGGAATACAATCAGTATCTCCAGCGTGGTAGATTCTTTTTCCATTCACTGTGATGATGAAGCCGACACGACCATCTTGCTTGGGATGAAAGGGAATACTTGGACTACGAAATTTGTTGATGTTGTATGCAGGAATAGTTTCTATCTTGATACCGAGAACTTCTTTCCTCTGGAAGGGCTCCATTAACGCTACTTGGGTAATTTTTTCTGCAATTCTCGATAATGTGCTTTGGCATTCTGGAATCGTGACTATGGCTGTTCCTGGCTTGAGGAGCTTTTCAATGTCTTTCAAACTCAGATGATCGTAGTGTTCATGGGTGACGAGAATGAGATCTGCTGGTTCATTACTTTGGATTTGATAGGGATCAAGGTAGAGTACTTGGTTATTGGCTTTGATTTTAAAACAATCGTGGTTTAAGCGTTCAATCGTTATTCCTTCAATGTCCATGGATGTCACCTCTGCTCTTTTTTGTGAGCCAAATCTTTAAAAAGGTTTGTTTCTTCTCATTTCTATGAAAGTCAAAGAGGTGGCGATGGTAGTTGCTTTGGCATTACTGTCTGCTTTCTTTGTCGGACTTTTAGTTGATGCCTTGTATGTAGAACCAAAATATGAGGACTTCTGCAAAGCTGCTGATCGCCCTTATTATGAAAAACCTTATCCTGCTGCTTACCCTCAGGAATGCTCTCGCTATAATTTGAAGGCACAAGAACAACAATTAATTAACGAATGTCTAGATGCAAAAGGTTCACCTGATTACAATGTCGATAACAAAGGATGCCAGACTAGCTTTAAGGAATGCAACTATTGCCAACGGGATTTTAATCAAGCCTTGCAAATTTATAATAGGAATGTCTTTTACATTGTCACACCTTTAGGGTTGTTGGCGATTATCTTTGGCTTGTTCATCGGCTTTGAAGTTGTCGGATCTGGGGCCATGTTTGGCGGCATTCTCTTGATGGCTTATGGAACGATGCGCTACTTCTCAGACATGAGCAAGATCATGCGCGTTGTTGTTATTGGGATTGAATTGCTCTTGTTAGTTATCATTAGTATCAAGAAGTTACGAAAATAAGTGACATAAGTTATTTAAGCAAGTTCTGTTGTTGCATCCTCCTATGGTTGATACGGTAGGAAAAAAACTGTTACGCATCATTGATCGGGCAACGATTAAGGAAGTATTTCTCTTCTGGATTGTTTTCATGATTGTTATGGGCATGGTCTATTTTTTCTTGACTTTCTTCTCTGGTGATATTTTATATCGTGGGAAAATCGTGAAGCCAAGCTTTGGCAGTTTTTTCTTGATGCAATACTTCAGCTTTATCACGTCAGTTTCTGCTTCACAGGGTTATGGTGATATTTTTCCCCTAGGGATTGCCAGAGTTTTTGCCGTCTTTGAAGCTGTTACTGGGTTGTTACTGTTTGGGATGCTAATAGCAAAATTAGTGTCAGTCAAGCAAGAAGTGATCCTGGAAGAGGTGTATGCGATTTCCCATGATGAACAATTAAGCCGTGTACGAGCAACGATCAACCAATTTACCATTGACATGAACAAGGTCATGGATAAAGTACATCAGGGCATGATCACGAAGCGGAGCATCAAGGAAAGCTGGGTACACTTTTACTCGCTGTCGAAGGCATTGCAAGACTTAAATCAGCTCATTTTCAATCCGAAGCGCGAATCATCAGAGTATGTCAAAACGCTGGACTTTAATCAATTGGATTTACTGATCGTGGGCATAACGTCTGCACTGCAGAAAACGGTGCAATTTTTCGAACTGGTGGATCAACGGAAATTAGAGCTTGATCGCGTCCATGTTGCTGAAACCTTATCGACGATTTATGGATCTATCAAGCTCTTCGCGGACCACTACCAGCGTTTACCTGAATTACGAGAGCAATTTACAGAAGTATTAGCACTCCTGGATGCTACCAAAAACCTTTTAAATAAATATACAGGATATAAAAAATATATCTAGCTACTAGCGATCAAAGGAAGTGACCTTTTACGACTTATAGACGACGCGGTTTAGGATTGGGGGTGGTGCTGGGACTTGCCTCTTGCCAGTATTCTCTTGATCCTGCTTCTCGGGAAGAGAGTACAGCATTATTACAGCTTATAGGAACACCAGTATCGTCTGAAGATGTTAGCACACCTGATGCTTCTCTGTCTGATCCATCTTTACTCTCCTTAGAAGAGCGGATTCATGGACCGTTTCCTGCTGCTGAAGCAGCTTTGCCTTTCCAGTCTGCTGTTGATTATTCATTTTCTTCATCCTCTCAAGATCCTTCTCCACAAGACTATGCCCTAGGTCCTTTGTCTCTCACTGCACAACCTTCTTCTCCTTTCTCTTCTTCTGCACTCCAGCTGCAACTCTTTTCTTTGCCTCCGATTTCTTTTCCTTCTCTTTATACTGCTGAGTCTGGTAATGAGTATTCTTCCTTTCCTGGTTCTTCTCCTTGGAATTCTGATGATAGCTGGTTTGTTGGTCACAGCAGATCTGAACGTGAGGAGCCAGCTGTTCCTCTGGGGAAAGTAGGGCGTCTGGTCAAAAAAGTCTTCTTAGAAGATGGCAATAATGATGTTGCCAGAGTCTACAGGGGAGCGATGAAAGGATTAGCTCAGCTTTCTGATGGACCAACACAACTCTTATTTGGAGAACAGGCACACTCCAGCATTGATCTGCGTCTTGGGACACAGAAAGCAGGGATGTACTGGGATATCAAACTTACGGAACGTCTTGATGTTATTATAGGATATGAGCAGGCTGCATTTTCTGATGCTCAAGGAGATAGTGCTCTATTACTTTATCTTAAGAAGAGGTTCTAGCTATTTTTAGGCACCGTTCTTTCTCTTTGTTGTTCTTTATTTAATAAGATGGGGCAAGAGCTTATTGCAACTAAGTATTGTTGCGTAGCATTTGAGTTTAGTTCTGGCGTAAGCTATAAATAGAGAGACTCTCCCCGTTCTACCATGCACATTATCCCTTCAGAATATTGGGCGAAAAAAAGACATTCACGTCCCGACATAACAGATGATATGATTGAGTATTGCATCTTAAATTCAAGCAAGTTGAAGGATCGAACATGGGAGGAGGTCTGGAATGCAATTAGCAGGATTCCCCCATCAGGCAGGTTACTAAAAGTAGTGTATAGAGAGAAAGGGAAAGATATAAAAACCATTGTAACCTCGTATTGGTTGGATTAGCATGGAACAAACATACAGCAAAGAAGATGATATGATGAACATCCAACTATTAGATAAGCCCTATTGGAAAAGCATCGAACTGCCAAATGGAATAGTCATTGATGTATCAAAAGATGGGTCGATTATTGCCATTGAGATATTGCATGCGAGTAAGATATTTTCTGGTGATGTAAGAAATGTCATTGAATCTGCAAAGATTGCAGCATAACGCCGGAACTAAATTTTATCTAACTTTTTTAGAAGCAATCTCTCGTAAAAACACCATCTAGACCTTCTAGCCCATCTCGTAGGAAGTGTCTTCCATCTCTCTTTTATTTTTTAGTCTTTAGTCTACTTTCTCTAGATACACAGCAACTTCTTTATTCTCAATATGGGCTGGCTCGGAATAAACGTTTATAAACCCTGTTATTTATAACAATACCATGGCTGAAATAATCTATCCAACAGTCGAGAAGATCATCGAATATAATTTTCTTGCTTTGGAGCTTATAAGAGTCAGAAAAGCAGATAAATCTGAAGTCCTTAGTAAAAGTAAGATAATAGATGCTATCCGAAAATGCGAAGAAACAAATGGCGATGTCTATGACAAAGCTGTTGTATTGTTGAGAGAGCTTATCAGACAGCATCCATTCGCAAGTGGCAATAGAAGGACTGCATTTATAGTGATAAAGGATTTCATACTCACCAATGCTCACAAATTCGGTGTCAAAGATGATCCAAACTCTGCAAGAGTTATGCAGGGAATACGAGAGAATCATTATTCGCATGATGAAATGAAGGAGTGGTTAAAACATGGAAAAATCAGAGAATTTACGAGACAATAAACGATACGAAATCGTCGTGGAAGAGATTGAGAGATTCAAGAAATTGATTCAGGGCCATAGGAAGCTTCTTGCGGCAATCGGTAACCTTTAGCTCTGCTCTGACCAGATTCTCTTGGATCTCTTTTATATGCTGTTCTGAAGCGGAGCGACAGTATGACGTAGGTGGCAAGCGATAGAAAAGTATATAAAATACACTGAAATATATCCATTATGGCAAGAAAATATACTGTTATAATAGAACGTGATGAAGACGGATGGTACGTCTCTGAGGTGGTCGAACTTCCCGGATGTCATACCCAAGGTCAAACAATTGACCAATTGATAGATCGGACCAGAGAAGCGATCCAAGCATATTTAGGCATCTCATAGGAAGTGTCTTACACCTCTCTTTTATTTCTTAGTCTTTAGTCTACTTTCTCTAGATACACAGCAACTTCTTTATTCTCAACAATTATCGAATAGTAAGTGCCCCGAGGCTGATTGGACTTAATGCCTGTTAATTGCTCTAAGCCGAAGGCGAAAGCGCAACAAGGAGCGGAGAAGTTCGTTCTGGTCACCTAAAGGAAAATATTTATAAAGAAGGATTTTATGTATAAGCATATGGTGAAGAGTTTTTTGCCTATTTTAGGAGCAATTTTCGGAGGACTTGCTGCTTTTACTGCTATCAATGGATTGCTATATAATTTAGGGAATATGCAACGATGGGATTACATACTGGCGAATGCATTTGTGATCATCCTCATATATTTTGCTTATCTTACCTATGAAATACAGAAAATTAAAGAGCGAGTGGGAGCAAAATGATTCATTTTCCAAGAAATAAAAAAGGACAAATCGAATGGATGATACTCATTATATTACTCATCTTAGTAATCCTATATTTTTATTATAAATCAAGAGGAGGATAAAATGTCAGATCATGAAGATATGATTAGACTAGTAGCAATAATTGTGGTTTTAATGATAGCATTTCCTGCAGTATTTTCTACTCTTTTGGGAAGCTTTATCCAAGGAATCTTGATAGGGACAGGTATTGCTATTGTTATAGCAGTTATTATTGCTTTCTCTGGAGTTTATCAGAGTCGGTAACATTCGAGATTACTTTATTTATATACTTTCTCTAGGTACACCGCAACCTTACTGGATTTGCAATTGTGCTGGTGTAGATAATTTTTATTCTGTTTGCTGTTCTTTATGTATAAGTTCTAGCAAATACTTTTATCGGGAAGAGTTGCATGTTCATTTATTTATGAATGAATTTCAATCTGCACTGGCGCTGATATAGAACGCACTATTTTTGAGAGTTGGCTCTGGGTTGGATCAATCGTCACTAAGACCGCGTAAATTGTTATTCCTTTAAGCAAGGGTTCATTTGGAATATTCCACGTTGAGGTGGCGGTGCCAAAACGGTTCAGCCAGTCTTGCGAATTAGTAAGACCGATGGCATTGGGGATATATAAACTTATTTCCGTAAGGGCATCGTAGTTTATCGGGATTTTCCGGCCGTCGCCCAAATCAATGCCAGGTGAAGTGCCGGTCAAACCCAAAAGCACCACATAAGGGGTGTTGGGCAGATTGGGATCGCGCAGATAGAGATTCAGCGACTTGCCGATTTTCGGAAGTTCATCAACTAAAATTCCTGGCGTTGAAAGAGTAAGCGGCAGATAGTCGCCTCGCACAAGGCTGCCGTTAGCATTATAAGGAATATTAGTATCGCCTATGCCATCACCATCCAAATCAGTTCCAGTGTAATCTGACCAATAGTTGCCGCCCATAAAGGGACCGCCAACGATATTGGTGCCGTTATCTTTTAATCTGTTCCAATTGACATTGCTGATGCCGCTTGCTTCTCTTGCTGAAATAGTATTGTTTTTAAAAAAATTGTTGTAAATAAAAGTAGCTTGCGTGGCGCTCTCGGTTTCAAGGCCAACCCGGTTTGCCTTTATGATATTATTGCTGATTATATTATTGCCTTGACCGATAATAATCATTCCAAAATCTATGTTAGAATCCACGATATTGCCGGAAATTATACTAGTTGATGCAATGCTCGTACGAAGGCCGCGCCAGTTTGATTTTAAAATGTTATTAGTGATGGTGTGATTTTGACCACTGACTTCTATCCCGTAACGAGAACCAGAAATTATGACATTTCTGGAAATAAAAGCATTGGCAGCACAGCCAAGAATACCGTACCCATTGTTATAAAGATTGTTGTCTATCAAAGTCAACGAGGAGATAGAGCAAGACGGAGCCGAAAGAGGAATGGCTCTACCCTCTCCAATTGGCCCGAGGTAATTAGTGATATTACAGTTCTTTATGGTGACTGCATTAGCCTTTTCAACTCCAAGACCATTTGCAAAATCCACCAAATTCATGCCGTCAAGAACAGCGCCATTACAGTCAAGCACCAGATCGGAACTATTAGTCCTGATAGCTATACCAAGGGGAAGATAATACGTTCCCGGCTGAAATGTTGTTGATTGGGTTATAAAACATTCGTCTTTCGGAGCGGCGCCGCATTCTCCTTGAGGTTTTTCCTGATCTGATAAAAGTAAAAAGTATTTCTGCGGTCCCTGCGGAATGCCATTGCCAAAAACTTCAACAGTATAGGGAATCCCCCAGGAACCCCAACTCATAAAAGTAACCTGTTCAACATTATTAAGTCTGTCGGCGCCTCGTATAGCAGTGGCGGAAGGATTATTTCTATCCAAAACCCAGGGATAAATAAACTGGCCGCCGGAACCAACTAATCTCACGTCAAGATCATTGACTAATGCCTTAGGCGCATTAACTGTGCCTGGATAATCATCCCAGGTGAGCGTAACTACGCCGCCTCCCCTCCAAGAAGTAATTGGATACTGATGCATAACTCGGTCGCCAATGATTCCTTCTTTGATAAAACCGTTTGTCTTTGCTATTCGAAGATATTTGATGGCTTCTGCGACGTCTATTACCCCATAGCCGCCGAGGTAACTAATAGGAGGACTGCCGCCACCTGCTGCATTTCTTGAGCTTTTTGAAGTATGAATTAATATTGCCTTGAGAAGCGCTGGACTCGGATTACTGCCAAAAAGACGCCGGTATTCTTGTGTTATTAAAGCGATACTGCCGGAAACCGCCGGAGCGACCATTGAGGTGCCGCAAGCTGGGACTGGTCCTCGCGGTGTATTAAAAATAGCGCTGTAAGTATTGCCCGGAAATGTTGAGGTAATGGCTTTATCATTGCCGACCTCACAGCCGCCAGCCATGAGATCCGGCTTAACTCGGCCGTCGTCAGTGGGGCCGCGGCCGCTGAAAGGCGAAAGGTATCTCGTATCTGTCTCAAGCGAACCTACTACGATAGTATTTTTCGCCGTACCGCCCGGACCAGAGATAGTCCCGTAGCCCGGAGAGCATCCATAACCGCCGTCGCCGTGATTTCCGGCTGAAAAAACAACCGCTATTTCCCGCCCGAGACTGCCGCGCACAATGGCGTCGTATTCTGCTGACCACAAATCATAATCGCCAAGCTGATTGCAGTTGCCGCGAATTGAATCAATTAACCATCCCCAAGAATTTTGAGAAATGGACGCCTGAAAATTATCCATGGCTTTAAAAGTCTCCAAATTCAGTTCTGGAATATCATAGGGCCATTCATAGGAAATGATTCTTGCCTCGGGCGCCATGCCGCGGTATTTGCCGCTGCTTCGGACGCCATCGCCAACTGCGGTGCCGCCAACATGAGTAGCATGTTCCTCAAATTTACAGTTAGTGCAGCTGCCGCCGCTTGATGTCCTATCCCCAATAACAATTCTATTTTGAAAATCCTGATGTGTTGATTCAACCCAGCCGCCGTCCCATTCGGCAACCGTAACGCCCGAGCCGCGAATGCCTAAATCCTGCACTGGCTCAACATTTATTAGCGTCCGTGAGCCGTCATTGTGGCGCGCAAGCGGCGGGTGATAAAAATCAATCCACTGGACAATGTCGCTTTCGGCAAACTCCAAAATATCTTCTGTCTTCAAAGCGGCTTTCCAGATATTGCTTAAATCTGATTCTTTTTTGGCTCCGGGAATTAATTCTTGAATATCAGAATCGGCAACATCATTAAAAAATTTCAGATAAAAATCCTGCGTCTCGCCTGTTTGCAAATCAGCGAGTCTCTTAAATAAAGCCGGCGCGATTTTATCCTGCGGCAAAATTTCAATGACGGCGTATATATTTGAAATTGAGGCGGCGTTTTCCAAGCCAGTCGCGGAAACTGCGGCGAACCATGCTTTTTCCGGCAGATAATCAAGCAAGCTAATGCCCTGCGATTTTAATGATTCTTTTTCCTCATTTGAAGGGTTGGTAATGAACTGGACAATAACATGAAATCTTCCATCTTCATCTTCCTCTGTTAATTTCAAAACCTCATCAGAAATGCCTTTCTTAGGCACAAACTCGCGCGATTTAAGATAAATTGGCAGACCGCCGTCGCTCTCCCCTATTTTTTGACTTGTATCTGCAGGTTCTTCAGAGACAACAACTTGTGCAAAACTTAACGCTATCAACACTGCGAAGATGATTGAGATTTTAAATCGATGCTGTGAAAGTTGCATGTTAGAACCTTATTGGCTTATCTAATATGTTATTCTTGCGTCTGTTTTTCAGATAGCTTTTTAGCTACAAACTCTAATGCTTTCAACGGATCTTTTGGCAGAGATGCTAATTCCTCTTGTTGCTCTTTTGTCAAGAGTCTTTGTATAAGGAGTTGATCTATAGGGATTTTTTCTTTCTCTTGTTCTTGGACGATTTCTTCTGCGATAACGTCGGCAGTGATATCGTTTGTTTCTTCACTAGCTTCGTTAGGTGTTGTTTGCTCTAAAAGCAGATCTGTTTGTGGTTGTTGCTCAGCATCAGTAAGGATTGGTTCTGCATTTTGCAGCTCTGCGATGGCTGTTATACTTACACCAAAGACTGCTACTACCATAAAGATGATCCAAGCTGGTTTCATTTAAGATGAGAATACATCCCTCTTTATATAGTTTACTCTGTTTTTTCAAGGTAGACTGCTACTTTACTAGCAAACACTATTCCTTTCACTTCAACAGGCTGACCAACACTATAGCCTTCTTCCTCTTCACTCACTAAAATTATAACATCATACTTCAGATCTCGACTTTGGTCTAGGGTATCTGCAACTTTTATTCTTGGTTGTGCACAACTCCCTGGTATTAATGTTTGTACATTATTTCCTGCAGATGAAGGACAGGATTCTCCTCCTAAGAGTGTTTCAATGACAAATCCAGAAACTGTGATTGTTTTTCCATGCAGTGCAGAGCGGTGTTCCACTACTTCCTTGACAGAGAGGATTGGTGGAATGTCTGCTAACGGAAGATCCGGGTAGTTTGCTAATCCTCCGTTTTGATTGTTTTGCACAATAGTTACTCTTACTGCTGGTTTTATCTCTCTGGAAGAATATTCTCCTCTGCAACCGTCTATAAAGAGGAGAGCTACGAGTATTATTACTCCTATCAGGACTGCTCTTTTTTCCTGCATGTTTTCTCTTATCTTCTTCGTCTCTCGTAGCGTCGCCAAGCTGTTGCTACAGATCGTGCCCTTCTGCCCAATCTGCCAAGGACTCGCCGTCGGAGCTCTACTGAGGTTACGGATTGTCGTCGTCGCAAACTGTCCTGGACGTCACGGGCTACTTCTCGGGCAAGGGTTCTTCTCTCCATCCTGCTGACCCGCGCTTCCCGTGCTGCATGTTCAATGGCACGTTCTAACTTTCGTCTGCTGAAGGCTTCTCTTCTTTGGTTTCTTTTTATGACTCGCATGAGCTAACACCTCATTTTTTTGATGTTGTTCCCCTTAAAAAAGCTTTTGGAATGCTCTCTAGAACTTTCTTTCTTGCTTAACAAAATTTATATACGGAACTAAAGCTATTTTTCTCATGAAAACGCCTTTTGCTGGCGATAAGAAAGTAGGACAATCCCTGTTTACTCCTTTGGAAAAGAAATTCGTCGCTGCTTTTGTTGATAAGATTCCTTTATGGTTGGAGACGTATCATTTAACGTTGATGACAATTATCTGGAGTCTAGGAGTTATTCTCTTTGGCTATTTGGCACAAGCGAACATTCAGTGGCTGTGGGGAGTTTCTGCTCTGATTGTTTGCCAATATATTACTGATTTGTTTGATGGCGCTGTTGGGCGGATGAGAAATACTGGCTTGATTAAATGGGGCTATTATATGGATCACTTCTTGGATTATGTATTCTTATGCTCGTTGTTGATTGGCTATTTCTTTATTGTGCCTGAACGTTTTGTCTACTTGTCGTTTGCTATGTTGGCATTGTATGGTGCCTTTATGGTGAATTCTTTTTTAGCTTTTGCAACGACGAATGCGTTTCGTATAGCTGTGTTTGGCATTGGACCTACGGAGATACGTTTAGCATTTATCATTGTGAATACACTAATCATTGTCTTTGGCAATAGTTACATGAGCCAGTTACTGCCATATGTCCTTGGTATTTCCTTACTTGCTTTAATTGTGGTGGTGTATAAGACGCAGAAAGAGATTTGGCAGATGGATATGGAGCAGAAGAGAAAAGATTCTAAAAATTGTTAAAGAAAGACTTATATACTCCAGTATATGCTTTTAGGACATGAAAATGCGCTTTATTTCCGCTCTATTGTTGATTTTTTCTTTCTTAGCTTTATCTGTCGCTGCTGAACCTTTTACTACCACAATGGAAGAGGGTGAACGAGATACCTTTACTCTTGGCGGAAGAAATTATGCTATTGAGGTCATGATTATCGAAGATGCAACTCCAGCTACTGTCACTTTTAACATTAATGGGCAGATAACTCCGCAGATGGCTGAACAAGAATCATTTGTTTTACGAGATACTGCAAAGATGTTTATTAACAATATCACTCTTAATGAAGCTGGTGAAGCAGGCAGTGGAGATACTGTCACCTTTACTTTATTTTATTGTGGAGATGCCTTATGTGATGGACAACAAACAGGAGGAAAAGAAAGTTGCTTAAGTTGCACTTCTGATTGTGGTTGTCAGCCCGGATATGATTGTCGAGATTATAACCCGCCTGCTTGTTTCCTTACTCAATGTGGAGATAATTGGTGCAGTTCTGGAGAGACTTGCGAACGAGATTCTTGCTGCAAAGGTAATCGTACTGATCTTGAGCGGGATAGAAATAACTGTGGAGCTTGCGGCAATGTGTGCAACGATAAGCTGGTTTGTATTAATGGCCTTTGTCAAACAGAGCCGCCAGATCAATGTTCTACTAATGCTGATTGCGATGATAAGAATGTATGCACTACAGATATTTGTGGTGGACGACCTCGAGTATGCTATCATGAGCCCATACCTTATTGCGGTCTATCTTATGCACCTTATGGTGGTTCTGTTCAATTAGAATCACGAGGGAATGATGAATATACTTTAGAATTTAGCAATCGGTATGATGTCACTTATATGACTCCTTATCTTACTAATGAGGGCGGCATATTCAAATATGGTGATAATGATAAAGATTTAGTGTTTATTGAGGCTAATTTTTCTGAAGATATGACTCTAGAAGATGCGCGACGAACAGAAAATATGTTTAATATAGGTATTCTTGATTATTTTATTCTGTCCAGTATAAATGACTCTACAGGCGATGTGAGAAACGCTACTTCTCATATTGTTCGCTATAATTCTATTGATACTTCTGATCGCATATTAAGCTTTGATGAGGAAGGCAGCGGAACAGCGCAATTCTCTTATGATCCTCTTGATCTTCCTAATGGAGTGGTCATAGGCAAAGCTTCTTTGCGATTTGGAAACAATAATTATATCGCTTATATTGGAAATGTAAGTTATAGTCAAAACCCCTTGGCCATCGATATGGATGGTGATAGGATTATTAACCGTACTGAAATCTTCGTAACTACTAAGGCTGCAAATATTCTCGACTTTGGTAATGCTGAAGAAAGTGATGGTGGTAACTTTAGTTATAATTATGGTAATAATTGGCAGTGTGTAACTACTTTTTGTTGGAGTAATGTTGGTGATGGTATTGTTAGTGGCACGACATCAGACTTTGTATTTTTAACCAAACGAAGAACTATGGGTCATTTACCCGTAACTGATCAGATTGTTACAACACATATTCAGACACAACCTGAAAATACACTTAATATTACCTCAGTTGAAGGCAGACATTTTACTTTATTGCCTCCACAAGATAGAAAGCGCACTGCATATGGTTTCTTGTTTGAATTATATCCTGATATAAATCTACGAATTTCTTATCTAAGAAGACGTTAATATTTTAGATGGTCTGTTACTTAGTAGTAGTGTGGAAAGCTATAAATAACTGTTTAATCTGACAATCTCAATACGTTTTGGGGGCTGATTGAGATTAAGAAAAGAAACCTATTTATTTTCTTATTGCTAAGCTTGTTTGCTCTTTCTCTGCTGGTAATTAACACAGCAAAACTATCATTATCTCTTACTCATGAAGAAAATAGTGATACTGAAGATCAAACCCTGTTTACAGCTTCAAACGCTTTGGAAGAAAAAGAAGATGATTTTGAGCTTTCTGCAGAAGAACGAGAACGCATGATTGATGAGCTTGAAATTACGTTGGGAGCCTCTGCAGCGTTACCAGATACAGCAATTATTGAAGTTAATAGCAAAGGACAATCGCTGACAAAGACTGAATATATTCTCTGCCGTAAGACGAGGATGAAAATTGATGCAGATATTCTCGAAAGAACGGATGTCGATATAGGATTGCAGGAAAAATGCATCGATATTCTCAATTTCCAAGAACCTGATTATACTGCTATTAAACGTGCACAAGATGCTGAAGAGCAACAACAAGTAGACGAGTATTATACGACTTATAAAGAATTCAAAGATCTAAAGTTTGAAAAAGTAGAGATTATAGAATTAACAAAAGAAGCTAAAGAACATGATATCACAGGCTATCTTCTTGACGATAAAAAGTATATTCTTGATATTGTCACTTGTGAAGAAAGTCATAATGGCTGTTATTTGAAGATTAATGGGAAAAATATAGGTTTATTACAATCAGGTAGTTCTTATGCCTTTGGAGAGAATAAGGAATATACTCTTGAAATAACCTCTATTGAATATAATGTTTGTGGCAAGCGTTTTTGTGATTATGGATATGATACGTATGATGTGGTTAACTATAAAATAATAAAGAGGAATGCTGAATGAGAATTAAACATTTATTAAATAAATGGATGTGGTTAATATTTGGGCTAATTGGTGTTTTTTTAGGAAAATTATTGAAGATTGGAGGAGTAAGTATTCCTGGACTAGTTTATTGGTATTTTATACCTGGTGTAATCATTGGTCTTTGTCTTCAATTCACAAAAACATGGAAAAAAATATATATTCTAATGGGCGCTATAGCGGGTTTTTTTTTACCAATTATAGCTTTTAAATTCGAAAATTTACAATTTTTAATGACAATAATCAGTGTTTTTTTAGCACCGATTGCTTTTATTTACTTTGAACTAGAACCTTTTGTTTTTGGTCTTTTTGGTCGAGAATTATCATCAGCACATGGATTAGAAGTATTTAATCTTTTTCCTGCAGGTATAATTAGTTTTACAATCT
>JACOVP010000011.1 GCA_016177265.1 Candidatus Woesearchaeota archaeon | reverse complement strand
GCTATAGAGTACTGCAAGACATCATGAACGCAGGGGCCCTCGGTGCTGAAGTTGTCTTATCTGGAAAAATCCCCAGTGCACGTGCCCGTTCATGGCGTTTCTCTACAGGATATATGAAGAAGTCTGGAGAAATTGCATTGTATAAAGTCAAGAAAGCAACCATAGGGGTGAATCTGAAAGCAGGGACTATAGGGGTAAAAGTCAGCATTATGACACCAGATATTGAATTGCCAGACAAAATGCTAGCCATGAAGACGCAAGAAGTCAAGTTGATACCAGGAGAAAAGAAAATTGAAGTGACCGTCACAGATGCAGCAGACAGTGAGCCCGCAGTAGCCCCGGCAGAAGTTCCAGCAGAAAAACCTGCAGAGGAAAAGAAAAAAAAGGAGCAAAAGAAGCGTGCTCCACGAAAGACAAAAATGGAGAAGAAAGATGTCCCTGATCAAAAAAAATGAATTCAGGCTGATGACGGAGCAGCAATTGCACGGAAAGCTCCTCGACATAGAAAGGGAACTCCTGAAGCTCAACGGTCAGAGAGCAATGCGTACAACCCTTGAAAACCCAGGAAAGGTGAAACTAATAAGGAAGACCAGGGCCCGCATCTTGACGCGCTTGAACGAGATCAAAAGACAACCGCAGCGGCCAAAAGAAACACCAAGACCAAAGGAAAGCAAACCAGCAACAGCATACGCTTCCAAACCAAAGACTCTGGGAAAGGAGACAGGAGGTAGGAACCAAAGACATGAGTGAAATTTGCCCGAAATGTGGGCTCTTCAAAGAGCTCTGTGTGTGTGAGACGATAGCCAAGGAAGATCAGCGCATCACCGTCACCACCATCAAACGCAAGTTTGGGAAGTTGACGACGACAGTGACGGGCATCGACCCGAAGTCCATTGATATCAAGGACATCGCCAAGCAACTGAAGTCAAAGTTGGCCTGCGGCGGCACCGTGAAAAACGGCATCATCGAGCTCCAAGGCGAGCATAGACATAAAGTGAAAGAAGAGCTGATCAAGATGGGGTTCGCTCCAGCAACGATTGATGTCACATGAGGATAGCACGCAAGGAGGTCCCAAGACGTGAGCTCATCGGCATCGAAGCGGAGGTTGCTGATGCAACGAACAAGGATCTGAAGGGCATCAAAGGCATCATCGTCGGCGAAACCAAGAACACGCTCGTCATCGAGCAGGACAACAAAACGAAGGTCTTGCTCAAGGAGCACGTCACTCTCAACATCAAGATGGATGGAAACTTTGTCCGGATTGATGGTAGGATGCTCCTCGGCAGACCTGATGACCGTGTCAAAAAATGACCATGGAAACGAAGAAACACGCAAAGAATACAGCAGCATCCAAGAAGGAGAAATCAATTGGCCTAGATGTTGCTTTCCCGCAGAAAACCTGTAATGAAGAGAAATGTCCTTTCCACGGGAATTTGAAAGTGCATGGTCGTGTATTTGTCGGTACCGTCATCAAAGACGTCTTCCACAAGACTGCAACTATCGAATTTCCACGACAGTTCTATGTGCAGAAGTATGAGCGGTATGAAAAACGGAGAACCAGGATCAAAGCGCACGTTCCAGGATGCATTGGGGTTATGAAGGGCGATCTCCTCATGATCGCAGAAACGCGCCCCCTATCCAAAACGAAGAACTTTGTCGCAGTCGAGGTCATCAAGCAATGAAAGCAGTCAAAGCAAAAATTGTAAAGGCACTACCGCATCGTGCACAAATTCCTACCTGTGACAACTCTGGCGCAAAGGTCATACGAGTTATCTCGATTCGCGGTCAAAAGACAGTCAAAGGACGTTATCCAGCTTGTGGTGTCGGTGACTTCATTATGGCATCAGTCATCAAAGGTACGCCAGAGATGCGAAAGCAAGTCGTGCCAGCAGTCATCGTCCGTCAGAAGAAAGAATACCGGAGACCAGATGGTACACGCGTCTGTTTCGAGGACAATGCGGCTGTTGTGTTGAAAGACGAAAAAGGAGCACCAAAAGGAACTATCTTCAAAGGACCTATTGCTAAGGAGGCAGCTGAACGTTGGCCAGAAATCGCCAAAGTTGCCAGCATCGTGATCTAATCATGAACAAAGAATTTTCTTCACAGTGGAACAGGAGCTCGCAACGACGCAAGCAGCGAAAGTACAGGCACAACGCCCCTTTGCATGTTCGTCAGCGCTTTGTTGCAGCACCGTTGGCAGAGGCTCTACGCAAGAAATACGGTAAGCGCGCAGCGCAAGTGCACAAAGGTGATACAGTTACCATTCTCCGCGGTCAATTCAGAGGTCACAAGGGAAAAATAGAACGTGTAGATCTCAAGCGTTCGCGTATCTTCATTGAAGGCGCTCAAGTGATCAAACGCGACGGCACCAAGGTCTTCTATCCAATGCATACATCAAAAGTCTGCATAGAAGAGCTAGTCCTCGACGACAAAAAACGCAAAGCGTTATTTGAGGTTAAAAAATGACCCATATCAAACGTTTGTCAGCGCCAAAATCCTGGAAATTGCATCGGAAAGAGCAAACGTTCACCATAAAGCCAAGTCCTGGACCGCAGAAGCATGAGCACGCTTTAGCTTTAGCAGTAGTATTGAGAGACATGCTCAAGAAAGTCAGAACAACTCGAGAATGTAAAAAGATCCTAGGTGGGAGAAAAGTATTCGTCAACGGCAAAGTGCGCAAGGATCATAGATTCCCTATCGGCATTTTTGACGTTATCAGCATGCCAGTAATCAATGAACAGTACATTATGCTCTATGACCAAACAGGTCATCTCCATACACAAAAAGTAAGCAAAGAAGAAGCAGACCATAAGGTTGTCAAGATCATTGGTAAAAAGATATTGCCTGGAAAGAAACTGCAAATCAACCTCTTCGATGGCAGAAATTTGCTCGTGGACAAGGGAGACTATAGTGTTGGAGACACACTAATCTTGTCAGCAGACAACAAAATCAAGAAGCATCTCAACTTCGAAAAAGGTGCAACCATTTACCTGATTGGTGGGAAGCACAAAGGAACCATCGGCACGTTAGAGGAAATCAAGCCTATGGAAGGTATCCAGCCAGATCGCATTATTTTCAAGACCAAAGAGGGGAAAATCGAAACCCTACAAGACTATGCCTACATTATCGAAAAACCTTTTGCGCACGAATGATGACACAAGAAAACCCTCTGCGACAAATCAAGATCGACAAGATCACCCTCAATATTGGCACCGGCGGTCCAGGCGACAAACTGGAGAAAGCACTCAAGCTCTTGAAGAAGATAGCAGATGCTACACCTGTCAAGACAAAAACAAAGAAGCGCATTCCTACGTGGGGCATTCGTCCTAACCTGGAGATTGGTGCTAAAGTAACACTGCGGAGGAGAAAAGCAGAAGAAATGCTGAAGCGCCTCCTAGCAGCGAAAAAAAATAAGCTATCAAGGCAAAAGTTCGACAAATATGGCAATATTGCTTTCGGTATAGAGGAATATATCAGTATTCCCGGCGTTGAGTATGATGCCTCTATCGGGATTATCGGATTGGAATGCGCGGTTACGCTCAAACGTCCAGGGTTCAGAATTGCGCGGCGGCATCGCCAACAGCGTTCAATTCCTGTTCGCCACAGTATCTCTCCGGAAGAGAGCATGCGATTCATGAAAGAAAAATTCAACATCGCTATCGGAGAAGAACATGACTACTAGCAACTACAATAAAGTATTCAAGCAGTTGAGGAACAAGCCAGTAAAATTAGCCAAATACAAGAAGCATAATGCTCCCAAGAAGAGAAGTTGCGGTGCACTGGCGCGCAGATGCAGACGTTGTGGCAACACACGTGCGCATATCCAAAAATATGGTCTTCATTTATGCAGACGTTGCTTCAGAGACATCGCCCTGAAGATAGGATTCAAAAAGTACAGCTAAGGAAACACTATGTTAAACGACCCATTATCTAATGTTTTGAACAACATTATGACTGCGCAACGTGTCGGGAAAGCGATATGTATGGCAACACCAGTTTCTAAAATGATAAAGGTAGTTTTACAAATGATGCAAGACCACCAGTACATTGGTGCAGTGGAGTATAAGGACATAAAAGGAGGGATCGCAACCATCAATCTCCTCGGGAAGATTAACAACTGCGGTGTAATCAAGCCACGCTTCTCTGTCCAGAAGGAAGAGTATACCAAATTTGAGAAACGATTCCTGCCAGCGCGAGACTTTGGGATCATCATTGTTTCCACAGCACAAGGGCTTATGGCACATCAAGAAGCCAAGCAGAAAGGATTGGGGGGCAAGCTCATTGCGTTTGTTTATTAAGCATGAAAGCACAACCAACGATGAAGAAGAAAGCGATCACCTACAAGATAGAAGTACCGCAAGGCATCATATGCGAAATAAGCGATACTGGTCTCCTGAATATCAAAGGTGCGAAAGGAGAAGCAGAGCGCCACTTCCTTCATCCATTAGTCACGCTCAAAAAAGAAGGCAATACTATTACTCTCAGCGCAAAATCCAGCAAGAAGAAGGGCAAACGCATGCTCCATAGCGCCCATGCCCATATACTGAACCTGCTCCGTGGGGTGCAGGAAGGATTTGTGTACAAGTTAAAGATCTGCTCTGGTCATTTTCCTATGACAGTAAAGCAAGAGGGTGATAAAGTAGTCATCATCAATTTCCTTGGCGAGAAGATTCCTCGGATCGCACCCATCATACCTGGCGCAAAAGTCAAGATCGAGAAGGAAACCATACTAGTAGAGGCAGCAAACATTGAAGTTGCTGGGCAAACAGCTGCCAATATTGAAGTTGCAACGCGCATCAAAGGCCGCGACCGCCGTGTTTTCCAGGACGGAATCTATATCATTGAAAAACCTGCAAAAATCAAGTAACATGGATGCATTACAACTCCGCAACAAACTGAAGGGAAAGAAGCCAACTTTTTTGCGTAGCGACGCGCATCGTGTTCCTCGTCTGGAGAAAAAATGGCATGCTCCCAAAGGTGGCGATAACAAAATTCGAAGAAGATTACGGGGCCATCGTCGGCAACCTACTGTCGGTTGGAGATCTCCTCGCCCTGCTCGCAATCTGTCACCAGAAGGCTTCGAACAAGTCGTTGTGTATACTGAAGCAGACTTGGCGAAAGTCAGAGGTGCATGCATCATAGCACGAACGCTTGGTGCAAGAAAACGAATGCATCTCTTAAAAAAAGCACAAGAAGTGAAGCTGAAGGTCCTGAACTTCAAAGATGTAGCACGCGCCATCAGACAAATTGAAGAGGATATCAAAGCACGTAAAGAGCAAGAGAAAGCACGCGTATCCAAGAAAGAAAAAACAAAACAAGAAGCATTGAAGAAAGCAGCGCAGAAAGAAAAAGAACCCAAGAAGGAGGAGACTGCAGAGGAGAAAGCGAAACGTGAAGCAGAAGAAAAGCGAAAGGTGCTTGAACAGAAATGAAACTCGGCTCACAACGACGATTAGCAGCGCAACTCTTAAAGTGTGGCGCACAGAAAATATGGTTTGATCCTGTTCGCCTTCAAGAGATTAAAGAAGCAATCACGAAGAATGATCTCCGTCGTTTAATCAAAGATCTCGCAGTGCAAAAGCGCCCAGAGCAGGGTATTGCGAGGGGGCGTGCCCGCCATCGCGAGCAGCAGAAGCGCAAGGGTCGACAGCAAGGTCCAGGCGCCAGAGAAGGAAGTATGTTTGCTCGCGTACCAGCAAAGCGTCGCTGGATCAACAAGATTCGGGTGCAACGTTCCTTCCTGAAAGAACTCAAGGCAAAGAAAATTATTGGCACAACCACATTCCATTCTTTATACCAAAAAGCAAAAGGTGGCTTCTTCAGAAGTAGGCGTCACATCAAGCTCTACTTGGAAGAACATGCTGCCATGACGAAACATGAAACACCAAAGCAAACGATTCGGCCTACCGCTGAAAAGGAAAAGGCAAGGAAAGACTGACTACAGGGTGCGGTTAGCGTTGTTGAAGTCAGGGAAGCTGCGTTTTGTAGTGCGGCGTTCCTTGAAGAATGTGCTCATTCAGGTAATTCAGTATGCTCCAGAAGGTGATCGCGTCATCGTGAGTGCAAGCACGAAAGAATTGCAAAAGAATTTTGGGTGGGATGGTGCACGGCGAAATACACCAGCAGCATATTTAACAGGGATGTTAGCAGGCATCAAAGCAAAGGAAAGAAAATGTGGAGGAGCTATTTTGGATGTTGGACTGCAACAAGTTACCAAAGGTTCTTTGATTTTCGCAGCAGTGAAAGGCGCCAACGATGCAGGTTTTATGGTTCCCTATAATCCAGAGAAAATGTCCTCAGAAGAGAGACTACAAGGTAAGCACATTAAGTTTAAAAATGCAGCATTCGACCAGATCAAAGCAGCAATCATGCAATATAAACCAAAAGCAACCAAGGAACATGCCACGAAAAACAACGCCTAGCAAAGAAGAAAAGAAAGCAGCCCCAGCAGAAGTAGCGAAAGCACCAAGCAGTGAGGATGTCGTGAAGGAAGAAATTATTCCAGCGGCGCCAGTAGAAGCACCATCAGGTGTTAAAATAGAGAAAGTATTTGATAAAGAAGCATGGCAGCCAAAGACAGCCCTCGGTCACAAAGTAAAAGCAGGCGAGATAACGCACATTGATCAGATTCTTGACGCAGGCTATCCTATCCTCGAGGCAACTATAGTCGACGTGCTCTTGCCAAACATGGAGTCTGACTTGCTCGGTGTTGGCCAGTCCAAGGGGAAGTTTGGCGGTGGCAAGAGAAGCATCTGGCGGCAGGTGCAAAAGAAGACTGCAGAAGGAAACAAGCCCAGTTTCGCAGCAGTGGTCGTCATCGGAAACAGGGACGGCTACGTTGGTCTTGGCTATGGAAAGGCGCGGGAAACATTGCCTGGGCGAGAGAAAGCAGTCAGAAAAGCTAAGCTCAGCATGATCAAGGTCCAACGTGGTTGTGGCTCTTGGGAGTGTGGTTGTGGCGGTAATCACTCTATTCCCAGCAAGGTTGTTGCAAAATGTGGGTCTGTCGTTGTTGAGCTCCTACCAGCTCCTAAGGGTACAGGATTAGCCATGGAAAAAGAAGCGGCTAAGATTTTAGCTCTTGCCGGCATCAAAGATGTATATTCGCGCACCTATGGTCAGACACGCACGAAATTGAATCACGTCAAGGCAGCCTTCGAAGCACTCCGCTTGTTGTCACAAGTGAAACGGATCCAGCAAAAGAAAATACCTGCAGGAGTAACGAACCATGGGTAAACAACAGCGCATCGCCATCATCAGGATTAAGGGAAAACCAGGGCTCAAGAAAAGTGTTAAGGACACGTTTGACCTGCTTCGCTTATACAAGAAGAACCACGTCGTTGTAGTGAGTAATACGCCAGCCTACGCAGGCATGTTGACAAAGATTCAGGATGCAGTCACCTGGGGGGAAATTGATGAAGCAACGTTCAAGATGTTGTTGCAAAAACGTGGCAAGCTCCCAAGAAAAAAACCATTGACAGAGCAATACTTGAAAGAGAAATGCAAAATGACTCTAGAGCAATTCTGCAAGGAGTTCATGGCATTCAAGAAAGAATTGAAAGATATTCCCGGTCTCAAGCTATTTTTCAAGCTCAATCCACCAGTCCATGGCTTCGAGCGAAAAGGTATCAAAACCCCTTTCTCTATGGGTGGTGTTCTCGGCTATCGCAAGGAAAAGATTAATGAGATCTTACAAAGGATGATCTAGATGACGGTCCGCAGAAAGAAAAACATTCACCGTAAGCGCGGTTCTCGTACGCATGGCTATGGCTACAAGAAAAATCGCGGCTCTGGTAATCGTGGTGGTAAGGGGATGGCAGGAACAGGAAAGCGTTCGCATAATAAGAAAATTTCGATACTCAAGGAATACGGTCATGAGTACTTTGGAAAGCACGGATTTATCGTTCCGCCAGAGGTAAAAAGAGTAATCAAGGCAATTAATATTAAGGACTTACCGCAGCAGTCGCCGTTAGATTTAACTACTCTTGGCTATGACAAGCTCTTGTCCAAGGGCACGCCAGCTCTGAAGTATGAAATCAAGGTTGCAATGTGCTCAGCGAAAGCAAAAGAAAAGATTGAAAAAGCAGGCGGGAAGATAGTAACTGAAGAACCATGAGCGTGCTTGATAACGTTGTAGCGCTAATACCAGAGGTTGCATCGCCGCAAGAAAAGCATGTCTCTTTCAAAAGCAAGCTGAAGTGGACATTGTTAATTCTCGTTGCATTTTTCTTGTTGTCTGCTATTCCTCTCTATGGTCTTGGACAAAATGCACTGGCACAATTTGAATCCCTCTCCATTATCTTGGGTGCTAGCTTCGGTTCTGTCTTATCATTAGGTATTGGACCCTTGGTAACAGCATCCATTGTTCTCCAGCTCTTAGTTGGTTCTGGTATTATTAAGATTGATGTCACTAAAACAGAAGGAAAGAAGTTCTTCCAAAGTCTCCAAAAAATTATGTCCATCTTCTTCATTATCTTCGAAGCGATCATCTACGTCTTCATGGGAGGTCTAGCGCCAGCGCCAGAATTGCTAGGAACAGGTGCGTATCTGGGCGTGGAACTCATCCTTGTTTTCCAGTTGATGGTTGGTGGCTTTATCGTGATGTACATGGATGAAGTATCCTCCAAGTGGGGCTTTGGATCGGGATTATCGTTGTTCATCGCAGCAGGGGTTTCCGGTTCAGTCTTCATCCGCGCCTTCTCGCCCTTGACGAGTGCAGGAACGCTCGCTGTGGGAACAGGGCAAGCGCCAGTCGGTCAGATCTGGGTACTCATCGCTTCATTGATCAGCAGAAATCCAACCGGTGCCTTCTTGGCACTCGCAGCTATTCTCGCAACGATTATTATTTTTGTCGTTTCTGTCTATGGGCAGGCGATGAAAGTAGAAATTCCCCTGTCCTTTGGTCGTATCCGCGGTCATGGAATTCGCTGGCCATTGAAATTTATGTACACCTCAAACATTCCCGTCATCTTGACAGCAGCACTCCTCGCCAATATTCAGCTCTGGGCACGGCTCATGCAGAATTGGGGTCGCCCTTGGTTAGGAACATTTGCAGGCAACACACCTGCATCTGGATTAGTGCTCTGGATTTTCCCTCCCAACATCATACAGGGGATTATCACAGGCAGCATCAGTTTCATGCACATCCTCTACTCTTTGTCATACATGCTCCTCATGATTGGCGGTGCTGTGTTGTTCTCCATATTCTGGGTCCAGACATCAGGCATGGATGCAGCATCTCAATCCAAGCAAATCATGGCATCAGGTCTGCAAGTTCCCGGGTTCAGACGCGATCCAAGAGTCATTGAGCAGATCTTAAGCAGGTATATTATGCCCTTGACAGTACTCGGTGCCATCTCCGTTGGTATTTTGGCAGCATCAGCAGACTTGATGGGAGCATTGGCAAACGGAACAGGTATCTTATTAACCGTCATGATCATCTATCGTTTATACGAAGACATCGCGCAGCAGCACATGATGGACATGAATCCGATGTTGCGAAAGATGATGGGAGGAGCATAACATGGCTCTCTTAGGTGGCCTTTTTGATTTTCTGTTTTACCCCATCACTAATTTCTTGTCTCCACGTTGGTCGCTTGTTGTTATATCATTCATTATTACAGTATTGTCAACCCTTGCCTACAAGTTCTTAACGAAACAATCAGAAATGAAAACGCTAAAGGAAGAGATGAAGCAGCTACGGGAAGGCATGAAGCAGCACAAAGGCAACGTGGAGAAAATGAACACTATCAATCAGCAAATCATGGAAAAAAATCTGAGGTATATGCGCCATAGTATGCGTCCCATGTTGTTTACTTTCATTCCTATCATTATTATTTTCAGTTGGCTCCGCACCACCTTCCTGCCGGCAGGCGATCTCTTCTCTTGGGGCTTCAAGATCTGGCCATGGGGCGCAGGCATAGGGTGGTTATGGACTTATCTTCTATCCTCTATGGTGTTCAGCATATTTATTAGAAAGCTTTTTAAAATACACTAAGGCACCTTCTGTTTATGACCTCTCAAAAGTTTCGATCACGCCGTGCATTCAGAAGAATCTCCAAGAAAGTGCCAGGCGGTGCAACCAAACTCCACTTTAAGCGCCGAAAGCCGAGCAGGGCGCACTGCGTTGCTTGTGGCAGGACTCTCCCAGGAATTCCAAGCATGCATGCAGTGCAGGCAAGAACTACGGCAAAAACGATGAAACGACCAGAACGCCCCTTTGGCGGTGTTCTTTGTTCTCCCTGTGCGCGCCTCAAAATCATAGAAAGAGCGCATGCAGAGATGGGGGAGTAACATGACAGACATTGGCCGATTGTATGTGAAAATTGCAGGACGAGAAGCTGGAAGATACTGCACTATCATTAATACACTGGAGAAGCCCTTTGTCATGATCGATGGTCAGGTGAGGAGAAAAAAATGTAACCTAGCACATCTAGAACCGTTAGGAAAAACACTTGATCTGAAGAAAGGGGCTTCGCACACCGATGTTGTCAAAGCATTTGAAAAAATAGGCATCACTATTACAGCAACCAAGCCAAAAGCAAAGAAAGGTACAAAACCAATTCGTCTAAGAAAACAAAAGCAACCAAAGCAGCAGGTTCCAGAACAGAGACCCGCAAAAGCTTCAGAGAAGAAAGAGAAGCCAGAGAAAAAGAAAATACTAGCAAAGAAAAAAGGAAAGAAGAAGTAATCTATGAATGAAGAAAAAATTATCCAGCAAAAATATCTCGAGTTCCAGGCACTCAATCAGCAGATTCAGCAGCTCCATCAGCAAGCAGTAGTGCTTGAGCAGCAACGGACAGAATTACTGAATATCAGCCAAAGTCTGGACGAGCTCGACAAAGTAAAATCCAACAGCAAGATGTATGCTCCTCTGGGCGGTGGTTTGTATGTTGAGAGCATCATCAAGGAAACCAAAAAAGTCTTGACCAACGTAGGTGCAGGTGTTGTAGTGCAAAAAACTATTGAGGAAACCAAACAGCTCATTGAGGAGCAGATTGATGATCTCCAGAAAGTGATAGAACAAGTGGAAAAAAAAGTACAAGAAGGCATGAAGAAAGGGCAGGGGCTGCATAAGGAAATACTTGCATTGTCGGAAAAACAGCAGAAAAAACCGAAATAATTTCTCAAATTCCCCCAGAAGACATATAAACTCATAGTCATTTTTACAGCTTATGGACGAAAAAATCATCAGGTTCTACGCTCGAAAGGATGTCCAGCAAGCTATCGCTACCCTCGCAAAAGACCGTGAAGTAGGTGTCAAATATGGCGATGCTGGCTATGGAAAACGACCTCAGATTATCCAGTATCCTTCTGATATCTACGAGTTTGCCAAGGAAGGTGCTACGTCATTTCACTTGTCTGAAGAGCGCTGGAAAGATCCGATGCAGTTGAAGACCGGCATGTCCAAAAAACAGCTAGATGAATTACGCATCGGCTGGGATTTAGTCATCGATATTGACACTAATTTTTTTGAGTATGCAAAAACAACTGCAGAACTGCTGGTCGATGCGCTGCATTTTAATGACGTGAAAGCATTTAGCATAAAATTCAGTGGCCGTGCAGGTTTCCATTTCCTAGTACCTTTTGAATCATTTCCATCCACAGTCAACAATCAAGAAACACGCTTATTGTTTCCAGAAGGGTTGCGAACTATTGCTCAGTATCTAAAAATGATGATCAGCAAACCACTGGCAGATCGTATTCTGGCTATGAGCACCATAGAGCAAATCATGAAAAGTTCAGGAAAAAAAGAAGAAGAGCTGATGAAGGGAGGAAAATTCAATCCCTTTAGCGTAGTCGACATTGATAATGCGATCATCTCGTCTCGCCACATGTTTCGTTCTGCATACTCTATCAATGAAAAATCAGGCTTGGTCAGCACCCCCCTCAAACCTAATCAAATCAAAACATTTTCCTTAAAACAGGCAAAGATAGAAAATATTGGGGTAATCCAACCATTCTTAACACCTCCAGAAACAGCAGAGGCAAGACAGTTTATTATTGAAGCCTTTGACAAAGTGATGAAAACACCTTATCCACAATTCAACTCCAAGGAAGGAGAGCAGCAAGGAAAAAAATATGATGACTATCAAATCCCAAAAGAAAAAATCAAGCCAGACTATTTTCCACCTTGTATTCGATTAGCATTGCAAGGATTGCAAACTGATGGCAGAAAACGATCTATCTTTATTCTAACAAATTTTCTCACGCACATGGGATATACTCCAGAAGAAATCCAGCAGCAGTTGTTAGAATGGAACCAGAAAAACTACGAACCCTTACGTGACGGTTTAATAATTTCACATGTCAATTGGCACAAGAAGCAGGAAGAAAAGATTCTCCCGCCAAATTGTGACAATGAAGCGTACTATCCATCCATAGGTATTTGTAAGCCTGATAACTGGTGTGCTAAAATAAAGAACCCAGTACAGTATGTACGTTTGCGATTGAAAGTAGAAAGAGAAAATCAGAAGAAACCTAGACAGAAAAATATGAGAAGATTAAAAATTCTAAGAAAATAATGCCTGAATAAGAGATATGTAGTCTTCTTCGCTATAGCTCTTTTTATATCTTTTTAATAAGTCATCAACTTGTTTTCCAGCATATTCTTTTTGTCGTAATAAAAATTGCACAAACTGCGTCACGTTCTTAGGTTTTTGTGTTTGTTTGCACCGTTCAAAGTCAATCATCACCACCGTTTTCCTAGAAGGTTTTCCTCGCTTAAGCAAGATATGTTTCACAGGATGGTGCATCTCTAGTTTATTCACATGCAATTGGTCTAAAATTCGACACTGCTCCAGGATTTCCCGGGCTAAAGCAGGAGATAATGAATGATGTTGCAGATACACCCCAATCTCTTCTCCTTTGATATACTCCATGTACAGCTTCCCCTGCTTCAAAGCAATGAACTGGGGCCCAATGCCAAAATAATTTAACCGTTTCAACCAGAAAGCCTCATTTTCAATCCTGTGGAATGCCCCACTATCCTTTCTAGCTTGTTTCACTACAACGACCTTGCCCTTATACTGAGTCAAGAAGACCTCTCCTCGCTTCCCTCTGGCTAAAAACTCCATAAAAGATACTTATAGAAAGCTATTTAAATAATTACTGCTGGAAATAAGTAAAAAGAGGGATACTATGCAACTAAAAGCAATCAGTCATTTTCTTGTTATTATACTCTTCTTAAGCAGCCTCATACCGCCAGTCTTTGCCGCAGACCCCCCAGGTTTTAATCCAGTCAAGGGATATGAATTTCTGGCAAGCAAAAATGATCGTGGTAAATATGAAAATATTCTGGCAACATCGCTTGCCGCAGTAGCTTTCAAAGACGCAGGCGCAACTGCGCACGCCAATCAGGCTTTAGCATGGCTAAAAAGTCAAGGTGACGACACCAAACAGTGCTGGCCAAAGGGAAGTTGCAAGATCAAAGACACAGCCTTTGCATTGTGGGCATTGAATGAATTTGGAGAAAACACTGATGCGGGAGAAGAATGGTTAAAGGCTGCATTGATTCCAGCATTAAAGAACAACTGGTATCTCGAAGTCATCACCACCAATAAAGGCACGTGCAAAATCTCCTATCCTGGCGACAATGGTCGTGAGGAAGAAACCATCGAAGTGGACGCAGGAACATTTCCTCAGTGCACTGCAGCGCCAACCAATACATTTTTCGATCTGAATAGATGTTTAAAGAAAAAAGATCTGGTAGCAACACGCTCCTCTGTTGATTTCGATATCAATTGCGCAGATTTAGGTCCCAGTTCCATTATCTCCATCATCTACAACAATCAGAATAGTTACTCCTTGGTCCAGCAGGCAACTACAGACAGGTATCAAATAGTCATCAATAATGGGTGCTTCAGCGACAATCCCTCTGACCAGACTTGCAGCAAGGATGCATCCTTGTTCACCAACTGGATCTTGTCGCAGCTGGCAGCAAACGCAAACGTGGATATTTGGTTGAAGACAGTCTACGATCCCCTAAAGCCATTGGACAACGCGCTCTTCGCATTAGCAGCAAAAGACAACAAGCAAACCTTCATCAATAATCTCATCAAAGCGCAACGGAATGATGGCAGCTTCAACAACGATGTCTATGAGACAGCATTTGCAATGCTCGCATTGAAGAAAGCAGGCAGCACCAAAGAATTGAATGCAGCTACGGACTGGCTAAAAACCAAACAGCAAAGCGACGGTTCTTGGGGAAGCTTGCAAAATACCGCCCTTGTGCTCTATGTCGCATTTACAAATATTCCTATTAATCTTCCTCCACCTGGTGGCGTAGGATTAGAACCAAGATGTGGCGATGATATCTGTAGTGGCGATGAAACATTCCAGACCTGTCCAGAGGATTGTGAAACCTCAACATCGCTCTGTAACGAAAACAATATCTGTGAAGCTGACGAAGGAGAAGATAGTGATACCTGCAGTGCTGATTGTTACTGCGGTGATCAAATTTGCGATGAGTATGAACGTGCAACGAATGCCTGTACAACAGATTGCGGCAGTCGTCAACAAGCAGAGCTTTGTGGTAATGATGTTGTTGAAGGCACAGAGGAATGTGACGGCGCAGACGACAGTGCATGCCCGGGTCTTTGTACTTTGTCCTGTGCTTGCGAGCCAGAAGAGCCAAAGGGTGGTATAGGGAAATGGATTATCTTTTTGATCGTATTCCTCTTGCTGGCAGGTGCAGTCTTCTTCTACATCCGAGGAAGAGCAAAAGGAGGCAGGAAAGAAACAGCTAAGACAACACAAGAGTTTAGACCATTTACCTCGCAACTAGGAAAGACACAGCAGCAGCCCCGCTGGAACATGCCTTCCACAGGTTCATCCTTAAAATCAAAGATTGAAGACGATCTAGACAAGTCTTTGGAAGAAGCCAAAAAGCTTTTGAAGAAGTTATAGCGCCTTTTTTCATGATGCTCCAGAAAGGAATGATTTTTTTATGGGTGCTCCTTGTTGTAGTGCAAGGCATCTCTGCTGAACAAGAGATTGCTGATATCCAGTTGATGAAAGAGCAGTATGGTGCAGGCGAAACAGTCCAGCTAAAGATTATCACACAAGCATTGGAGAGACCGCTGAAGGCAGACCAGTTAGCTCTCTACATTGGTGGCGTAAAAAAACCTATAGCTCCTTTTTTTACACGATATACTGAAAATACTTATCTCTTGTATTTTGATCTTCCTGTTGAGAGTGACGGCCCAGCATATTTCAAAGTAGAACGAATTTTATACAGAGGATCTGAAGGATTAAAAGAATATATGGTTGAGAAGGAAATTCCTATCGTCAAAGAACCAGCCTCTGTTCTGTCCATCATCCCTGCATTTATAGTGTTGGATAAAAATCAGGAAGAGATACAGGTGCAGATTGAAAACAGAAAAGGAGATGCGCTCTTCAATATTTCTGCATCACCAAGCATAACGCATGCCTACAACATCTTACAGACAATCACTGTTGGAAGCAAACGAATATTCAAATTGAGAGTTGATCAAAATATATTAGAGCCAGATGCAGCCATCACCATTGAACATGCTGGTCAACAATATACTATTGCTGTGCTGAAACGCCAAGAAATGCAAGGACAACCACCATCAAACCAGACCCAGACGCAGCAAGAGAAGAGACTAGCATTCATGGCAGCAAAGCCAGAGGTAAGGAAAACAATCACGAAAGACACATCATTGTTCGGAACTTTAAGCCTTAAAAATGAGGGCAATGCAACGATCGAAGGTATTGTCTTGGAATTGACAGGAAATGTAAAGTCCATAACAGCCATAGACACCACACTTATCCCTGCATTGCAGCCTGGAGAAGCATTGGATATAACGCTCACTATCAATAAAGATCAAGAAGGAGCTCCTGGCGTGTATGAAGGAAATCTAGTGGCAAGAGCAGATACTGTGCAAGCAGCATTTCCCATTGCCATCACCATAGAAGCAAAACAGCCAAGTCAGCCCATAAACAGAACCAATATAGATTTGGATCTGAAGACAACCGAACAAGTCAGTCGTGATCAGGAATTTGACATTAATTTTTCGCAGCGACAGCAACCTGAAAGGGAGATAGCATATCCCCTTGGTCTCATCATCGTAACGCTGTTCTTGATCATCATCGCTGTAGGTTTTTATGTTTTGAAAAAGAAAAAAGTCGTGAAAGAAGAGACCTTCGATGAGTACTTGAAGAAGATCAGAAAATAAGATTAGTGCTTCTGTCCTTCTATTTTTCGTTTTAAGAGGATATTCTCAGCATGCACATTCTTCAATACCATATCATACTGGTGCAATCTTGCCAGCAAATCATTCAGGAAATCGCTAATCGCGTGGTGCTGCAAAGCTAGAGCCTCAGGTTCCATGATCTCCAGAGAAGAGGGCATGAAGTCAAAGCAGAATCCAGTCAAGGTCTGCACCTGTTTGACTTCCATTTCAAGCTCAGCAAACGTGCTCCACAATGGTTTATCCTTCATTTTCTCAGCAGGAAACATCTTCTCGCTGACTATCTTCGTGTCTGGATACTGTCTGATTTTCTCCAGAATCATCTGCATTGTTTTTTTGACATGCTCCTCAGGGCTACCTAGAATTTCAATAATGGCGCGTGCTTTGAGTTTTGACATCATCTCAATCCTGAGTTACAAGTGCAGCAATCACCAGCAATAACGTGAAGCAGAAAAAATACACTGCCCATCGCCTTGCCTTGGAATCGCTTGCTTCGTAGACGACACGCCCCGTCTTATTTATAAAGGTGTCGGAGCGTTCTACCATGGTTGTTTGCTGCAATGGTTCTTTGGTCTTCCTAGCCTCTTTAAGGGCAACAGTTTCCTTGGTCATATTCTGCTGGACAACAACACAGCTGTCTTTCGCAGTGCCTTTAATAGTCACAGGGAGAACTGCTTCCGTAGCAAATCCTTCTGCACGAACAGTATAGATGCCATCTGCTAACTTCCCATGGCAGTTAGGCACTAAGGGAAGAGTTAAGGTAAAGACATGCTCCACAAATTTTTCTTCGATGCTCACGGTTGTCTGTTTACTCAGATTTGCAACATAAACTTTAAACGTAGTTTTTTCTTTAACCCCTATGTACAATTTTAATCGAACACGGAACGATTCACCAAATCTAACGACATCATCATTGCCGACATACACACGTTCCAAAACTAATGAAGAATTCAAAGATGTCTCTTCGTTTCTATGTACTGCTCCAGGTGTAGGAACCGTTAACGTAAAACTACGTGTAGCAAAATCCTGTGACCACGATAATCCCTCTTTGGAAAAGCTGTAGCTGGTTTGATCAATGATTGCAGTTTGCGTTCTTAAGGTTATCAGCTCAAAACCATCATTATTCAGCAACGATTGTCCATTCAAGTAGACAACACCATATTGTCCAGGTTGGAGCAGAGGATCACTGATCTGGACATCACTAATCGTAATCGTATGATTCTTCGCATCTTCCAACATGAGACCACGAAGATCAAGTACTTGTTCACCAGAGTTATAGAGTTCAACCCATTCTCCTCCAGGTCGTAGTCCTTTGTCATCACCTTCAGGATCTGGCAGAAATTCACTAATCCATAAGGTATAATTCTGTTCATCTGCTTGTTGTGAGAGATTATTTATTTCTCCGGGACTCGGTATGCATTCCATAAAAACATCACCTAATCTGCACAAGGCTTTGCCATTATTGCCTCCACCATCTCTCTTGCTCACATAGAAAACAGCATCTAAAACAGATTTATTATCTCGCAACAGCACTAGATCCCTGTCATTATTCAATCCATTACCAATGGTTTTTCCAGCACTGTACACAGAAACATTCATATCTGTACCATTGAAATCTTCTTCAACAATAAGTGCATACTCGCCCTCAAAAAACTGCACCAGTTCCAAAGCATCAGAGGAAGTTAAATCCTCAAACACAACATCAGTAAGGTTGCTCCCATTCGTAAAGACTTCTATGTATTCTCTGTTGTTATCATTGCCTTCTGGGTCATACATAATCTCCGTAATCTGGAGAGCTGAGACTACTGGTACAAGAACCAAGAGCAAGATGACTAAGCGCATGGATGTGAGAAATAGAATGGAACATAAGAACTTTTACCTGCAAAAACCGAAAATCTTACATCTTTCCCGAAGGTTTTCTGGAAGCGAGTAGTTGTTCAAATGTAATTCCCTGCTCTTGGCATAAATCTTTCGAAATAAAGAAATGTTTTCCGCCGTTCCTTCCCAGCTGTTCTGGCTTCAAAAACTTCCATCCTTCCCTATCAAACCGCATAGCCAGCCATGGTTCTGCCCCAAATCCCTTGGCGAATTCCTTGAGTTCATTGACTTGCTGTTCTGTAATGTATCTCCTCCCTTGCTTTCCGCTTTTGCATTCAATCGCAAAACTCCTTCCCCCTCTGCCCGCCAGTAAATCCGGACAGGGAAAGGGCATGCTCCCAGAGCCAGCTACTCGTAAACAGAAATGGCCTGCCTCCCAGAACAGATGCAACAGTTCCCTTTCAGTGCGAGATCCCTTAGCTTTGGACATTGGAGATCACCTCTCCAAGGTATGAAAGAATGAGTGTTTTTAAAGATTTACTCGCCATAGGAGATGTTAACATACATCGTCAGGAGATACCCCCCGAGTTAGTCCTTTCAAGAGATCACTTGCCAACGCCCGTTTGTCTGCATCAGGTAACAAAGGACCAGCCCGAGCAGCAGTATGATTATCTTCCCGCATTTTTCCCCGATGCAATTCCATGGTTATGTAACGTAAGAATTTTCCTCTTTCCTCCTTATCTAAACTAGAGACAACTTCAAGATTTCTAGGGATTGAGAGTGCGTACTGATAAGGCGGTTCAAAAGAGAAAGTAAGAAGATAATTTCCAAGTGGTGTTTTATGAGCTACAGCAGAGCTCGCCATTTCTCTAATGATAACATAAACAAGAGAATCTAAGTGGGATGTTTGATGTTCAGGACTTACTAAACGAGCATTTTCAGGTGCTTGTAAAGGAAGAGTAGTAAGATTTGGATCATGTTGTTCAAGAAGTGCAACATAGAGAATATTCGGTCTAATATCACTGTTATTTTTCTTAAAAACAGTATAATGGACTTTGAAAACCATACAAGAAGAATGATTAGGTCATTAATAAAGATTAGTGATGAACAGTAAGGGACAAAAAAGAAAGAAAAAGGAAATGCGACCTTATAAGTCGCGTGCTTTAACAGTAGCTCTGCCGTTAGCCTTGGCGCGTTCAGCTGCTTCCTTGATTAAAACAGCTACTTTGCCGCTTAAAGCTTCAGCGAAATCACCTGCTACGTTCATTCCCTTTGCATATTCCTTAACTTTTGCCTTGACTACTAATAAGTCTGCCATGGTTGTTTGCACCCCGTTGTTGTTTTGGTAGTATGTGAAAAACCACAATACAGAGGCTGTACTGCTTATTTTCAAGGGGTAAGAACGAGCACTAGTATATAAAGCTTTCCCTTAAAACGGTAGAAAAAGGCTATTTTGAGCTGTTTTACAAGGGTTTTGACTAAAAGTTATAATCACCGAAGCAAATCGAAAGTATTATAAATCTAGAGATATCTTAAGATATCTGGTGAGGAAGTATAAAGATTATTTTTAGAAAACATACTATAGAAAAGATGGGGGGCTTAGGACTAGAAAGAGGAGAAGTGGAGCAAATCATCAAAAAGGGCATGAAATGGCAGGATGAAGAACAGAAAAACAAATGGTATGCAAATATGCATGGCTATGAAGTGGTTTTTGAAGAATTAGAAGAAATAATCTATGTAATTACAGTTTACCCAGAGGAGGCAAACCAATGAAATGTGTTTTTTGTAAGGCTGAAACAAGAGAACAAGAAGTTGAGTATAAAGAATATGGAATTTCCTTAGGAACATTTCCCGGATTTGTCTGCACGAAATGTGGAGAGGTTTTCTTTGAAGGAGAAGTTGTAGACAAAATTCAGCAAAAATCAAAAGAAAAAGGATTATTTGGTCTATCAAGAAAAGTTAAAGTAGGAAAAATCGGAGATTCCTTGATGGTGCGTATTCCAAAAGAGATAGCTAATTTTGTCAAGCTAAAGGAAGGAAAAGAGGTTCGTATCACTCCAGAAGCAAAAAAGATTATTATTGAAAATTAGGTTCTTACAACTCACAGCGACTCTCTAGATTCTGAATGAACAACTTCAACTTTCTTCTATCTTGTTCAACATAACCCTCTCCTGGTACATAGAGCCTTATAGGAACACGTCCTTGCTGAAGTTCTGGCAAACTAAATTGCCCATCAGTATGAAAAACGAGAGATTTTGTAGCAGAAATCATAGCATGAGCACGATTACAGGCAGAAAGAAAAAGGGCCAACGCACTACCATCTACCTTATCAATCCAGTGTTGCATGATGTAGTAGCGATCACCATCCTTAAACCACCACTCTCCTTGATGAAGGTTACCTCCATGAGCACTTAAAACAGTGTACCCTTCTAACCCAATAACCTGGTCATAAGCCTTCAGCAAACGACGAAATAGAGATCGTCTAAGAAAAGGGCGTGTCAAACGATAGATCTCTGTGCTGCAATAGGTGGGGAGAAAAGTTACAGGAGGAGGTAAGGAGGAAACTGAAGCATTCATGGATATATGCAAGAGAAACGCACGCTCTCGTTCTCCAGAAAAATCACAAGATTCATAGAGAGTATCTTTACCAGAATGAAAGACGCGCATCTTTTCTCATTCTTCCTGCTTCATGAACGGAAATAAAATAACATCTCTAATAGACCCAGAATTCGTGAAGAGCATAATCATCCTGTCAATCCCTATCCCCAGTCCGCCCATTGGTGGCATGCCATATTCCATAGCTTTAATGAAATCCATATCTACCGGATGCTGTGTTTCCTTGTCCTTGACTTCCTCTTTTTGGAGCTCTAAAAACTTCTTCTGCAGCACAGGATCATTGAGCTCTGAATACGCATTGGCAAACTCCATCCCAGCAATAAACAACTCAAACCGTTCAATCAATTCATCATGCCCATCTCGCTTTGGCTTACATAAAGGAGTTGTCTCTCTTGGATACTCTGTTATAAACACCGGTTGTACGAGATGTTCCTCAACTAACTCATCAAACAAAGCAGCCAGTGCATTGCCTCTAGTGTAAGGATCAACAGCAAGTTTATGATCGCGTAATAATTTCTTCACTTCTATATCTTTCAGCTTATCAAATTCTATT
>JACOVP010000010.1 GCA_016177265.1 Candidatus Woesearchaeota archaeon | reverse complement strand
ATGGTAAGCATAACCCTATCAGTCCCTGAAGACATCAAGCGAAAGATGGAACAGTTCTCCGAAGTCAACTGGTCAGGATTCATTCGAAAGGCCATTGTGGAAAAAACAACAGAACTATCCTGGAGAGAAGCAATGCTCCAAAAAGCCAAGGAAGAAGAACCTCTTCTTGACTGGGCTGTAGATCTCCAAAGGCGTGCAAGAAAGGACAGGCTGCAGATACTAAAAAAGAAAGGATTGATCTGAATGCAGTGTGCTGTGGATACTAACATCCTGTTTACTTTTTTCTGGAAAGAGAGTTTTTTAAACTTGATATTGAAGGAGCAACACATAACCTGCTATGCCCCAGAATATGCACTTGAAGAGATCAAGAAGTATGCCCCTGACATACAGAAAAGAGCGTATCTTTCGAAAGAAGAATGGAAAACATTATTGCAATCACTAGCAGGACAAGTACTTTTTATTCCCCTGGAGAACTATATCTCATCTTTTTCTGTTGTCGTTGGAGCATCACAGCACTGTTCATCTGAACAAGAAAGAGAAGCATTTCTCAAGGATACAGATTTTTTGGCACTTGGGGTAGAACTCAAATGCCCTTTATGGTCTCATGATAGATTATTGAAGAAACAACCTCTTATTACAGTACTGAATACACGAGACCTTATCGCTTTATTTCCGGATGACAAAGCATAAATATGTATAACTATTTTTTTCTCCCTCGTCGCAATAATTGCTTAACTTCTGTTGCAAATGACTCTGGGTCTTCAAAATCCTTGTAGACTGATGCGAATCTGATGTATGCAACCTTATCTAAGCGCTTGAGCTCTCTGCTGACTGATTCACCAATGACTCTGCTCTTCACTTCACTGTTCGCTTTGCCACGGAGCTGTGCTTCAACTTTGTTGACTGCTGCCTCGATTGCTTCTGCACTGACGGGGCGTTTTTCACATGCCTTCAACATACCAATTTTAATTTTTTCCCGATTGAATGTTTCACGTCTTCCGTCTTTTTTGATGACGCGCAAGTTTGTTTCCATGCGCTCATAGGTAGTGAATCGCTTAGCACACTTGAGACATTCCCTCCTTCGCCGTGTGAGCGCCTGATTATCCGCATCTCGTTTATCGACTACCTTTGTTTCCGCATAGTGACAGTAGGGGCAGAACATAGTATATCTCTCTAGACATCCATCCCTGCATCACCAGGATGAGCATAAGTGGGAAGAAGAGCATAGAGGTTAATTTTTCTGAAGTTAATGGTAACCATCTCAAATACCGCATCCCCCAACATTATCACCACATACTAGACACTTGAAACAACCAGGCGCTGTCTGAACCATAATCCTTCCGCATGCATTACAGGGAAGACCTCTGGGATTATTGTTCTCGACATCTTTCCTTGGTGGGATCATAGTGGGGCTCTTTGATTCTTCTTTCACGAAGCCGCCAAATTCCGGATCTTTCATGACTTGATCATAATCCCAATCATCAACCTTTCTTCTCGCATAGGTCCTGAAGGCACCATTTTTAAATCCATGGAGTTTAGTCACGTCAACACTAGCAGGATTATTTGCCACGCTCGTGTCACCCAAGTACTCCAATTTCAGGAATTTTCCAGCAAAGTCTAAGGGCGATAATGCTGTTTTGATGTGGGGGTGGCCTTGGACTAATCCTCGAGGCTCAAATTCATGACCTATCCATCCTTCTATTATATCCTCGAGTTCGACGCCTCGTTTGAGTGCTCGAGATGCTTGGATGCCGCTGGTGGTGAGCAATGCTCCAAGAGTAGAACCAGCCCTATATGATAAGAAAGCAATTTGACCAGGTCTGCCATCGGCATATTCACTCACCAGAATGTGAATGGATGTTCCGTTAATTTTCACTTCTGTTTCATATGCTCCTCGTCTTGCTGGCAGATCTTCTTTTTCACCACGTTTCACTTCCCTGATTGTTGTGCTGCCAAAATTGACTGCGCTGGTTGGCTTGCCATTTTTTCTGAAAGCAGCCAATGCTTTTAGCCCTAGCTCATGACCAAGCATAAAACCATCGTAGAGATCCTTGACTGTCGCTGTTTCTGGGAGATTATTCGTTTTTGAAATGGCACCGGAAACAAATGGTTGTGCTGCAGCGAGCATCCGTACATGCGCCTCGAAAGGAATGCTGCCAATGCCTTCGTCATTACCCAATGCTGTGTCAAAGATTGTATAGTGGTTGGGTGTAACATAAGGGGCTCCTCGTACGGTGTTGTGCTCCTGGACAAACTGGACAATCTCCTCTATTTGCTTGGGCTTGTAGCCACGATTCCTCAGCGCATTGGAGACTTCTTTGTTTACGAGTTTTTCTGTGCCTCCGCCTGCGAGATCTTTGAAAATCCATAATGCCAGTGCTGGTTCAATGCCTGTAGTATCGCAGCCCATTAAAAAGGCAATAGTGCCAGTAGGCGCAATGACGGTCGCTTGTGCATTTCTGAAGCCAGATCTTTGTCCTCTCTCTAACACTGTGTCCCATGCCCCGCGCGCAGCTCCTTCCATCTCCCTGGGGACATGCTTCCAGAGAATATCCTCGAGACCTCTCTTGTGTTTTTCCATGACTTCCAGCATAGGTCTTTTGTTGAGTTCATAGTGCATAAATGGTCCTAAGTGTTCTGCCATTTCTGCTGATGTGGTGTATGCTGTACCAGTCAAGATGGCAGTGAGCGCACCAACCACTGCTCTTCCCTCATCAGAATCATACGCTAGGCCTCTTCGCATCAACCAAGCACCGATGTTCGCATAGCCTAGACCAATGGTTCTGAATTCTGGGCTTATCGTCGCGATGTCTTTTACAGGATATGAGGCTGTATCATTGGCGATGTCCTGCGCGATAGTAATTATTCTTGCTGCCTTCATGAATTCTTGGACATCGAGATTACCCTTTTCATCACAAAATGCAAGAACATTGAGTGAGGCAAGATTACAGGATGTGTTGTCTAAGAATAAATATTCTGAGCAGGGATTGGTTGAATTTTGCCTTCCTGAATTTGGGCAGGTGTGCATTTCCTGAATCTTCGTTTCATATTGCACTGCTGGATCTCCTATACGCCATGCCCCATAAGCAATTCTTCTTAGCATCTCTTCTGCAGGCACTTTTTTTACTACGCGGCCATCAACTACGCTTTTCAGTTCAATCGAACCACCGTTCTTTACTTTTTCAAAGTCTTCTGCAGTCATGCGCACTGAGATATTGGTGTTTTGTAATGCGACTGTGGTAGCAGCTTCCCCGTCCATACCACCAGCATAGCCATGCTTCATGAGCAACAACATCTTCTTATCTTCTCTGACTTTACTGTCGATAAAATCAAGCACGTCTGGATGCTCAGAGCGCATAGTCGTCATTCTCGCTGCTCTCCTGGATTTTCCTCCTGATTTAATCGAGCCTGCAGCAACATCATAAATTTTCAAGAAACTGAGAGGTCCAGAGGATTTTCCACCACCACTGAGCGGCGCGTTCTGTTCGCGGAGCGCCCCTATATTTTGTCCGATACCAGAACCAGAATGGAAAATACCTCCCTCATCGATGACGTGCTCTAAAATACTCTCTAAATTATCCTGCGGTCCTTTAATGAAACAGGCGTGGCACTGCGGATTGACATTGCAACCGTCCCCTATGGTGATGACCTCCCCCGTCTCGGGGTTTCGCCAGTAATTAAACCCGCTACCTCCTCCAATACCATAACTATTGTAGATCCCAGCATTGAATTGGACTGGAGAATTGAACGCAAATTTTCTCTGTATTTGCAGCGCTTCAAGCTCTTTTCTGAAATTCTCTGCATCCTCTTCAGTTTCGAAGTACCCCAATCTCTTTCCCCAGTCAGCGAAAAAACTACTTACCCTTCTGACCAGATGAGCAGGAGAGTTTTCATACTCCCTACCTATTTTTTCTCGGAGTTTTTGCTTGGGTTCTTCCCCGTTTGGTTTATATAGATATTTTTGCGCGACGATTTTTGCTGAGGTGTCATCCCATGATGCAGGGAATTTTGCATCTTCCATTCTGAAGATGATCTTACCCTCTTTATCCGTTATCTTCAGATCACGTGTCTCGTAAGGGCCTGCCGCCTCCAAGGGATCATCTACGCCTTGTGAAAAATACCTCTCTATGGTGAGCCCTCTGTACTGAGTCCTGGGTTGATAATATACTCTGCCAATATCTAGACGATCGACTAATGATTCGCCCCTATGAAAATCATATGTCCTGATTTTTCTTTCCTCTATTGCGCGCTGCAGTCTTGCAGGATCAAGCTGTTGCTGGGACAAGAGAGTATGCGCAACACTCACAGGAATGTGCCTTTCCCTATCATATGTTTTCAGATGAATTGGTGAAACGTTGTATGCTCTCTCTTGCAGTGTTGCGGTCTTTGGTTCATGGGTCGTTGTTGGTACGCTTATGGCTGGACTTGCACTCATGATGCTATCTCCCCTTCTTTTGTTTTAGGACAACGCTAGACATTTTTCATGCTTCTCTGGTGGTCATTAAACCACAACCTATTGTATAATCACATGGTATGAAACACAACATGTCGTAGAAGGAGATACGAGGTTCTTTATAAAGACATACGCAACAAAAAATTATATGTTGAAACATAGCAACTTGAGGATTATAGATGGTGCTATTTCTTAAGTGAAAACACTTTATTTAAGAACATGAGGTTCCTTCTTTCCCTTACGCATAATAATATTTTTCTGCCTTCTTTTGCTCTTTATCCAGCTGAGAATCTGGCTTGTTAATCTGTGCTCGACCAGTCTGCCTATCTTTTCTATAGGTGATGTTGAGCATTTTTAACACCCGATTCATCCCTTCCTCTTTAGGACAAGGACCATAGACATGACCCTCTTTTCCCGGAGTTCCTTCAAAAACGAGCATCGCATCCGAGATATAATCTATAAATTGGACATCGTGGTCAACGACAATGGTTGCAGTTCCCTTTTTCTCGGTAAATTCCCTTATCACTTCAGCTACCTTCAAACGATCTTCAACATCAATAAAGGCACTGGGTTCATCTAATGCTATAAGAGGAGCATCTGTAGACAAAGCGCCGGCAATAAACACTTTTTGCAATTCACCGCCAGATAATTCTCGCATGCTATGGTCAAGGAGAGCATGGAGATTTAATTTCTCTAGAATATTTTGTTTGTACCAACCAGACGAAAAGTTTGATCCTGCTCTCTCCTGGAGATAATCAATTACTTTTTTGTTTGGCGCTTTGAGATTTTGTTCTTTATAGGCAATATCTATTTCTTCTACTTTACCTCTATCAGGTTTTTCTATGCCTGCTAACAATTTCAAAAAAGTAGTTTTTCCTAAACCATTAGCTCCCATAATCGTTAACACTTCACCAGCAACTAGTTGACCAGCATGCACTTGCATATGGAAGGAGTTATAGGATTTTTCTACCTCTGGAAAAGAACAGACAACTCGTTTTTGGCCTAGGACTTTTGGTGGTGGTTTGTGAAAGACAATGGAATAATTTCTGAAACGAACATTGTCTTCTGGTAGATAGCCGTCTAAATATTCATTGATGCCACGACGAACTCCTTTTGATTGAGAAAAAACTCCGTAGGCTGCTGGCTCGCCATAGACAATCTGAATCTCATCTGACAGATAATCCAGCGTAGCTAAATCGTGTTCAACGACCATGACTGCTGCGCCAGTTTCTTTCAAAGAACGAATTAACCGAGCAACTTTGATACGAGCCATGATATCCAAGAACGAAGATGGTTCATCAAAGTAGTAGACATCTGCTTTTTTTAACAGGGTAGCGATGATAGCAATTTTTTGTAATTCACCGCCAGAGAGTTCTGCTAATGTTCTTTGTTTTAATTGTGTTGCATCCAACTCTTTCAATACATGGTCTGCATATTCAGATTTGTCAATGCTCTGCAATAAATCAATAACTTTTCCTTTATGGATCTCTGGCAGCATTTCAATACGCTGTGGTTTGTAGGCAATTTTTATGTCGTTATTGTAAAGTTTTTTGAAGTAGTCTGCGTATAAAGTTTTAGCATATTTCCTGACAATCTGTTCGGGTGTTGCTTCTTGTTCATAGTTTCCTAAATTCGGTTTGTGTGCATTTGATAAAATACTGAGCGAGGTTGTTTTTCCAATCCCGTTACGACCAATAATCCCGACTATTTCTCCTTTCTTGATCAATGGAAGACCAAAGAGTTCAAAGGCATTCTGTCCATACTTGTGAGTGATGTAGGATTCATCTAGTTTCTCTGGAAGCTTGACAATTTTGATGGCAGAGAAAGGACATTTGTTGGCAGAAATACGGTGCATCTCAGTCACGAGTTCTTCTGGAATACAAGCTTTGCCGTCTGTACCAATATGGAAACCGGAATCTGGTTTTTGACGATTTAAGGGATCATACTTCATGCACTCATGGCTACATCTCGTGGGATGACATTTGTCCTTCTCGACAATGGCTGCGACGCGATTCATGTCTGGAATGGGCGTTTCTTAGCTTTAAAAGTGTTACTTAGAGAACTTCCTGCACCATTTTAGTGTTTCTTTGAAGAGCTTTTCTTCAGCACCTTCCTCGCTAAAGATATGACCAGCATCTTTAATGATTACTAACTTTTTTGGTTGATTTGCACTCTTATAATATTGCTGACAACGCTTAACCAAGATGCCTTTTCCAGCGGCAATAATAAGTATAGGTTTTTGTGTTTGCTTGAATATTTTTAACGTATTTGGAAAATTCTTCCATTCATCATACATTTTTTTACCCATAAGAAATTTTATGCCGGCATAAAGGATATACTTTTTTATTCTTTTATTGTACTTTATCCATTTTTGCTTTTTTCGTAGCATTTTATCGCTTGTTGGATCCCACAGGATTATGCCATCTACTCTTTTTGTGTTGACAAGTAACGTGCTTAAACCGCTGAGACTATGACCGATGACAAAGATTTTGGTATATCCTTTTCTTTTGAGGTATTCTATTACTCGATTGGTATCCTGTGTGTTTATTGCAATTGTTGTTTCATCGAGTTTTCTTGCTTTCTTTTTCCAACCATACAGACCAAAACGACATACTGCAAATCCACGTTTTACAAAATATTTTGCACCGCTATAATAAGGATGCTCATCCTGATGCCCAGAAAAACCATGTACGATAACAATAACTTTCTTTATTCTTGGTGTTTTATAGGTTAATGTACCATAAATGTGGTGACCATTATTTGTTAGAATTCTTACACTCTTTTCCATAGCTATAAGCACAGGAACAACGTTTATATACCTTTTCCCAGTCTTTCTTCGTATGAAATGCGCTTCCTGTGGTGAAAAAATAGAAGAGATATTTTTGGAGAAAATTAAGGGGACTTATTTAGTGAAGGGAAAGAATAAAGTTGTAGTATGTGCCGTGTGCCAACAGAAATACAGTATAGAAGAATTGCAGAAAAAGTATTTGCAGTAATTATCTTTTGTTTTTGTCATGAATTATTTCTTTAGTGACATCAATAAATTCCTTGCATAACCTATTCAGCCTGTTAAATTCTTCTTTTTCTTTAAACTCTATTTCAACACCGTACTGGAAGCTTTCTCTCAATTGGATAAGACTACCCTCTTGAATCTCTTCTACGTTTGCAATTTTTAACATATTGATAAACTTATCATTAATGTCAATTTCTCCTTTTTCTTTCAACATTTCAATAAAAGCAATGGTGCACTCTTGATTTCTTGATTCGTATCCGAACTTTCTCACTATAGCCAAGAAACAATGATAGATGCAATAGAAAAACGCGCTTGCAGACCAGTCTGAATAGCCACCCTCATCAAAATATGTTGCTGCATTGAGATTGTGCTCTGCTTTTCTTAGATGCTTCTCGGCCATAGCGATATCTGTCTCTTTTTTGACTAATCCCCTATGAATTCCTCTTTCCTCCATTTCTTTCTCGGCTTTTTTCAAGCACCATTTTACTTTATTAGAAGCCTGTGACATCTTTCACCATACCCGTACATTTATCATACCCATGCAGGATATATCCATACTTTAGAGCGTTTACTATAACCTTATCTTTTTTTCTTAGATTGTTTCTGAGGTCGCTTGGAGTTTGCATGATAAGATGAATAGGCTTTATCGATATTCTATTTTTTTCTTCGATAAACTTTTTTATTTTTTTTACCTTTTGTTCTTTAAAAACTAAAATAAGATCAATATCGTTTGCTTTCTTGATATCCTTGACAGCAGAACCAAAAATAATTGCTATTTCTGTATCAGGATAAATCTCATTAAATTCGAAGATCCATCTTGGTACTTTTTCTCGAGCTTCCTGCATGAGCAAGGCTTCTACAGTTCTGAACGCATAATACTCCTGCAAATTCACCTTGTAAAAAACAGCCTTGCCTAATTGCTTACTGATCAAGAGACCTTGCGATTTTAGACTCTTTACTATCTTTAAAGCCCCTCGCGGAGTTATTCCTGCTACTTTTGCTAGAGAATTTGCATTATAGTCTTTACTGAACTCTTTAAACAAGAGCAATAATACCTCGCTTTCCTTCTTTGTTAGCGGTCTCATGTTGATAGGAACTTACAGTTCATATATTGGAACTCATAGTTCATATATAAATCTTTCGCTTTTTGGGGAATTTTGAAAGAATAAGTCTTTTAAAGAATCTTTGTCTTATTTTTCTATGCCTCGGTAGCTCAGTCCGGAATATTTTCGAAATGTGGGCATTTGAGCGATTGCTTCGTAAGCAATAGGTCGGGGGTTCAAATCCCTCCCGAGGCTCTAATGATTTCCGAAGATCCCTGTGCCAGAAAGTTTAAAAACCAAATACCTCTTTTCTATAAAATGGAAAATCTCTTTGAAGCCATTGACAAATCTGGAAGGATGATACGATTTCCACAAAAACAATGGAAGCACATTCTGCAAGACCATCCTGAGATAGCCCAACACATCGAAGAAATAAAAATAGCACTGCAACGCCCATTAAAGATAACGACCTATAGCTTTGATAATCAAGTAAGATATTACTATACATATATAAAACAAAGAGAAGGACCTGCAAAGTACCTCTTGGTGATAGTTAAGTATTTAAATGGTACGGGCTATATTATTACAGCATACTTTGAGAAAAAGATACAATGAAAGGACCTATGCGAGTATATTATGATGAAGAAGGAGATTTCTTAGAGATTAGTGTAGGAAAACCAACAAAGAGCTATGCTGAAGAAATTCAAGAAGGAGTATTCATTAGGAAGGATGAAAAAACAGAGGAGATTAAGAGCATAGGCATCCTAAGTTTTAAGAAAAGAGCAAAAACCTTGCAAGATATTGAAGTTGATGTGCCTGTAGAAATAACACTTCCTTCTTAGACCTTAACATCAAATATATTACTATAATCTTTACTTGGTAAGCAAATAGGTCGTGAGTGCGATTCTCACCCGAGGCTTTTTTCACTTCTTTTAAAAAACTCTTCTCCTTCACCGCTTCTTTCTGAGAAACTCCTCTATATACCGAACGGGAATGCCCCATCTCTCCATATCTAAATATCCTTGCGTCATGATAAATTCGTTGATCACTGCTTCTAAACTGTTTTCTTCTTCAGGAGGTATTTTCTCTATGACGAGTTTAATGCCATATGCTTTTCCTCTCTCTTGTGCAAACCTTACGCGTTCTTCTTTCGGTACAAAATTTGGTCCAACCCCTAGTTCTCGTGCTTCTCGGCGTGCTTCCCAACACCATACTGAGCGATGATACTGTCTTCCTGCAAGCTTCTTCCTCTGTGCAAGAATATAGAGCCTGCTCCTTACTGGATCGAAATCACGGGTGTTTTCCACGTAAAACCAGTGCATAACTGTTGCTTGTTTTTCCCGTGTTTATAAGTATTCTTTCTTTTTTTCGTCTCCGATGCTGGGTGAACTACGTTTAAAAATCCTCTTTCTCTTCTTTCTGTATGATTGATGTCAGGAAAGCACGGTTATCTGTCTTCATAGGATTTTTGTCCTTGATTTTATTAGGGATTGTTTTTTATCTCTTTCGGGCAGCTGCTACAGGAAATCTTGTTGCGAGATGGGTGTTATTTTTGATCTTCGGAACACTGGCAGTGATTTTAGCATCGTTTGGGATTGGGTATGTGATTCTATTGTTGACGAAGAAAGAAGGAGAACCTGTGCTCAAGATGGGATCTGAACTCCAGTATAAGCGGACAACACAACAACCGATTACGTGGATTGATATATCACAATTATCGCAGTATGCGGCTGGGCAGCAACAAAAACAGCAAGAACTACGGGAAACGAAACCACCAAAGCGTTCTGCGAAAAAGAAAAGAAGATAATCTTTATAAAAGGTCCTGTGCATTGATTTCTCTTGAATGCAGGGATGCCAGAGTGGTCTAGTAAAAGATCCTGGAACCTGGTCAAACTCTCTAGAACAGAGAGGACTTGATGGGCAGGACTCAGAGCAATTTGAGTGCCAAACTTAAGTCCTAGTGAGGAGAAATCCTGTGGCTTAGTGCCTGCGAAGGTTCAAATCCTTCTCCCTGCATTTTTGTTACTATTTTTAAATAGTTAAAATAGAAAGATTTATAAATAAGCTCAACATACCATACTTAACTTTATTTATAAGATAGGAGGATTATTAAAATGAAAAATACAAATTTGGAAAAAATTACTCATAAAATAGAATTTCGCAGTCGCCTTACAGGTTTATTGCGTAACCCTTACAATACTCCTTTTACTATTGCTGATAGTGTAGTTAAAAACGCATCAGAGCAAGGTACTCGTCTGTCTCAATCAGAAAGGGCTACCCTTTTTTATGGTCTCTATTGTCAAGCGCTGATTGCTGTTAAAGAAGCTATTAAAGCAGGTGCAGATACCAGCGATTTAGTTCATGCAATTGATGAGCTTGGAGCTGAACGACATCTTCTTGATGCTCCACATTCTAAATATTTTTTACGCAGATAAAAATGATTTCAACATTTTTCTTTTTTATTTAGCATAATACTATTTAAAACTTTCTAAAATCCATTATGTGAAGGTAGTATCCCGAAATTACTTCATCCAAAAGCTATATTAAGCAGTATTTTTCCAAAAAGCTTATGACTTTGATGTCTGCTACCTTAGCACAAGGACTTGAGACGTTGCAAAGAGGAAACTTCGTTATCTTAGCTGAGAGAGTTCGTGAAGATGAGTGCGATCTTGTTTTACCCGCACAACATGCAACTGAAGAGAAACTTCGTTTTATTTTACGCCATGGCTCTGGTATGGTGTGTGTTCCTATGCTGGAAGACCGATTACATGCTTTAGGATTAAAACTTATAGAAGAAGCGCCTACAAAACCTGGCTCTTGTAGTTTTTATACAACTGTTGACCCGAGATATGGGGGGACTGGCATGAGCGCTAAAGATAAATTACAAACTATTACCGCTTTACTGGAGGATGAAGTACCTATAACCCATCCCTCTTCAAGATTAGCTAGACCAGGCCATACCTTTCCGCTGAGGACACATATAGGAGGTGTGTTAGCGAGGGCAGGTCATACTGAAGGATCTATCGCTCTTTTGGATCTAGCAGATTTATATCCTATTGCAGTTATCTGTGAATTGTATGACAGAGAGGAAGGAGATGCGATGCGGGGTAAAAAGGTAAGTGCTTTTGCAAAGGAGTATAGTTTGCCCGTCGTCCAGATGGATGATCTCTTAGCGCATTATTCTTCCCGTTAATTACTTCTCTTTTTTGTTTTAGACTGGTGAGGATGCAAAGTTTTAAAAGAGTTAGGGATTGAACTTACAACGGTGCCTCGGTAGTTCAGCCCGGTAGAACGCTTCCATGGTAAGGAAGAGGTCCGAGGGTTCAAATCCCTCTCGAGGCTTTGACCATTTTAGTACATAGGGCATTTATTGGCGTAATCATTCGAAAGACTTATAAGTACTTTTTTCCTTATATAACCTATGATTAATGTTAAGCGTGCTGAAGAAATTTATGAGAGTATTCATAACAAACTCAAGGGTCAAGAGGGTAAGATTGTTGCTATAGATCCTGATACTGGCGACTACTTTATTGGCTCTGACACTTTAGAGGCGTGTGATTTTGGAAAAAAGAAATATCCACATAAACAGTTTTATTTGAAGCGCGTAGGAGCAAGAACTGCTTTCGTTGTTGGCGCTTTATGAAAACACGTTATTTGTTTGGTTTACCTTTTGCTACACTAAGTATCAACTCTGAAGAAATTGAATGCTTGGTTGATACAGGCTTCAACGGCTCTTTGCTTTTACCTTTACAAAAAATTCAAGAAATGAAGCTTAATCCTGTTGCAGTAGCGCACTATGCCTTAGTAGACGGTAGTCAGGTAGAATCACAGATTTTTGAAACTGTTATAGACTGGTTTGGTATGAAGAAAAGAGCTAGTGTTGTAGGCTCAGCATCAGACTTTTGTTTGGTTGGTATGGAACTTCTGCGAAATGCAAAGATTGTTATGGAAGCTAAGAAAGAAATCCTTATTATTGAAAAACCATAATGTATTGCATCTCTATACTACCTCTAATTTTTATCCTTAAAAAATTCAAAAATTCGTTATTAAGCAGTTATGTAAATCTCTTCTTTTTTTAGAACCTTTGTTGCATATGCTAAAGCTGCAAGAATGTCTTCCTTTTTGAGATGTGGGTATTCTTGCAAAATCTCTTGGACACTCATACCGGATGAGAGCAGCTCTAGAACAAACTCCACTGAAATACGCGTTCCTTTGATGATAGGCTTTCCAGCCAATATTTTTTCATCAATAATGACTTTTTCAACCATGGTTAGTTTTTTGTTTTTGCGCTATACAAATATATCGTGTCTCGGTAGTTCCGCCTGGTAGAACGCTTCTATGGTAAGGTTGAAGTCGGGAGTT
>JACOVP010000033.1 GCA_016177265.1 Candidatus Woesearchaeota archaeon | reverse complement strand
TATCATTATAGAGTATATAAGTTTTCTGGTTCCACGAAACTCTTAAAAAGTTCGTAACTAAGGCATTGAGCATGCTTCTAACCCTTTTTATCCTTATCGCTTCCCTAGCTCTCCTTGTGAAAGGGTCGGATGTTGTTGTGGATGAAGTGGTGTCTCTTGCTTCGTTTTTGCGTGTTTCTCCTTTCATCATAGGGCTGACTGTTGTTGCTGTTGGAACGTCATTTCCTGAATTGGCAACGAATGTCTTTTCTGCACTGGAAGGAGCACCCCAGATAGGACTGGGTAATATCATCGGCAGCAATCTCTATAACCTTGGCTTCAATATGGCGCTGGGATTTTTCCTGCTCATAGTCCCTTTCAAAAAACGCTTTTTCCAAAACGATGCCGTGTTCTTGTTTGTTGTTACTTCACTCTTCTTGATCCTTTCACTGGATGGCAGCCTAACATTTTTTGAAGGATTTGCGTTAGTGTTCCTTTTTGTTTGCTACTTTTTTTACTTGATGAAGAAGTCACCACACTTTCTTGCTACGGAACTGCGGCAGTATGCACAGGAGCGCCAAACTCGTTTCCTCAACTTTTCCTTCTTCTTGAACATTACTTATCTGGCATTGGGACTTGTTGCTCTCATATTTGGTGCACGCTATTTAATTTCTTCAGTCATCTCCTTGAGTTCACAACTTGGTTTATCAGAGAAATTACTTTCCCTTACGCTTGTCTCTTTTGGCACAGCGCTTCCAGAACTGTTTGTCACGATCAATGCAACACGGAAGGGACTGGCAGATGTTTTTCTTGGTAACATTGTGGGATCAAATATTGCCAATATCCTTTTGATCTTAGGTGTGGCATCACTGATTACATCATTACCCTTGACTGCCTTTGACCTCTTCTTTGGATTACCGATGATGCTGTTCATGACGTTGTTGCTGGTTCACTTCTTGCTCTCGAAACACACGTCGCAATTTTTTACTGGCTTTTTGCTTTTCTTGTGCTATGGGGTTTTTCTCTTAAGCATTGTGTTTTTCGCCAACGTTTTATAGGGATTCTGCCCATTAACGAAAGGTATTTAAAGCAATTTTTTTACAGCTGTGGCAGTGAACATCCTATGAAACCCAGTTCCAATCCTGTTCCTAGACATGTAGGGATTATTCTAGACGGCAACAGGCGCTTTGCTAAACGATTGCTGTTGAAACCGTGGAAGGGGCATGAATGGGGAGCAAAAAAACTGGAGCAGGTCTTAGAGTGGTGCAGGGAATATGCCATTAGAGAATTAACGCTGTATGCATTTTCCTTTGAAAATTTTGACCGACCGAAGAAAGAGTTTGACTATCTGATGGATTTGTTTTGCAAGGAGTTTGGTAGATTATGTGAGGACAAAAGGCTTCATGAGCATCAGATCAGGATCAATTTCATAGGCAGAATCTGGATGTTTCCAAAAAATGTGCAGGAAAGGATGTATAAGATTATGGAGCTGACGAAAAACTATAGCAAGTATATCATTAATTTTGCCATGGCATATGGTGGCAGAGAGGAAGTACTTGATGCAACGAAAAAAGTTGCTGCATTAGTTGAGGAAGGGAAGTTGCGTGTGGAGGACATCAATGAGGAGGTGTTTGCCCAGGGGCTGTACATGAAGGATGAGCCTGATTTAATCATTCGAACATCTGAATCTCGGTTGAGCGGATTTTTACCCTGGCAATCGACATACAGCGAAATAATCTTCTTACCTGATGTCTTATGGCCGGAGTTTGACAAGAAGGATTTTGTTGCGTGCATCAATGAGTATCAGAAGCGGAAGAGAAGGTATGGGAAGTAATTTATTTATGTGTATATACAAAACACAACTTTTCTTTCTCTTTTTTATCTAATCTCGCAAAGAATTTTCTTTCAAATTGAATGACGTCGCCAACTTGTAAATCTTTAAGTGCTGGTTCTCCTAGTCCTTCTGTTGTTGTTCCATCTGTCATTAAGATTTCTACTTTTACTAATTCTTTAGAAACTGGCAACCAATGGATGAGTTGCGCATTCAGCTTAGGGTCATAGGGTTCTGAGACAAATTTATTATCTTTGAAGTTAAATAAGTGCATGAATCTGTAGATCTTTCCTTTTTTGATTTCATCATCAACGTAAAATTCATTACTGATGTTCATGACACGATGGCCGTGTTCTTTGATTTCTGGATGGAGAGGAACGGTTGCTTCTTTGAGTTTATGGTCACCAATCATGATTTTTTTTGCATTAGCATCAACCATGAAATAGCGCTTAGCTTTTTTGTCGATGATTTTTCTGTTGATGGCTTCGAGCATATGGTCAGTAATATTAGTTTCTGTTTTTGTTAATCCTACTTCCTTTGCCAATTCCCAGAAAGTTTGTGGATCAAAACCTCTTCGCCTGAGCGCTTTCACAGTTACTAACTGCGGGTCATCCCAGCCTTTAACTTTATTTTGCTCCATCAATTCACGGATTTCACGGCCTTTGGTTGTGTAGCCAATCAGATTAAAACGGCCGATTTCAATGACGTGCTCTTTGGATAAATGAAGAAGATCTTTGATCAGATTATGGAGCGGTAGGCGGAGTTCGAATTCTTTTGAGCGAATAATATGGGTGATGCCGTTGATGGAATCCTCAATAGCACTCTCAAAGTCATACATGGGCCAGATATGGTATTTGTTTTTTTGCAGGTAATGTGGATAGAATGAGATACGCATAATCACTGGATCACGTAAGACCCCATTATCTGACGTCATGTCACCAACCAAGCGGAGACTGCATTGTCCTTCTTTGTATTTTCCTTCCAGCATTTTTTTCCATTCTTCTTTTGCATTATATTTTGTGGAACAAGAACAGCGTTTTCTTTTTTCTCTTCCTACTTTTACTTCCTCTTGCGTACAGAAACAGGCATACGCTTTTTTCATCTCCATCAATTGTTCTGTATATTTGTAGTATTGATTCATGTGCGTAGAAGCAACAATCTTTTCATCATACTTCAACTGTAACCATCTGATATCTTCTTCAATAGCATCAATGTACTCTTGCTTTGCTAATTCAGGATTGGTGTCATCAAAACGGAGGATGCACTTTCCTTGGTACTTGTCTGCATATGCTCTGTTAATAATGAAGGCTAAGGCATGGCCTAAGTGCGGATACTTGGATGGTTCTGGAGGCATACGAGTCTTGACTTTGCCCATGACTGCATGCGGTAATTCTTTCCAGTCTGCTTTTTTGACTTCTATGTGGAGGAGTTCTGGGGCAATCTTCTCTAATTCTTTGGTTTGCTGTTCAAGAGAGAGTTTGTTGACTTTTTTGACTATCTCATTAACTGTTTTGATGACGTCTTCTTTTTTGATGTCTTTATGCTCGAGAAAGAGTTTTCCTATAACCGCTCCAGAATTGGCTTTGCCGTTGTAGCGGACAGCGTTTTGGAGGGCGTATTTGTATGCTGTTTTTTCTATGAGATCTATAGGATTACTTGATTTCAATTCTTTCTTTAGGGCTTCCAATAAAGGATAGAAACAGGCTTTCGCAATTGAAATTGCATCTTCAGCTTCCGCTTTTGTAGGAATATACCCATAATAATTGATATTATGCCGTATTCTTCTTAGAGTGTTAATAAGTTTAATAGGTCTCTCTGTTTGTACGGGAATTGTCTCTAGCTCTTTTATTTGCTCAATATGATCTTGAGAAACAAATCCTTTAGAAATCATTCGCGCATCCCCCAACATACGAAAGCATTCATAGATATTTCTAATGATATTAAAAGCGGATTCATCGATTACTGGCAATTTTAGCGTATACATCAATTCTTTTTCAGATGCTTCGATAATGCTTAACGCATTCTTTTTATCTGGGTGTTTTATGTGCATACTCATGGTCGCACCTCAAGGAAACCATCCAATACAATTCCATTAGCAATATTCGCAAAGAGGTTCAAGTCAATTTTGTTTCTAGAAAAAATGTGTACATTTACGGGAATATTTTTTCTATATCCTAGTTGTTCAAGAGTTCCTAATTTTACTATCTCCATATTATGGTCATCTAAGACTTCAACGGCAATGTCTATATCACTTTCTTCAGTATCATCCCCCCAACGATAACTTCCAAAAAGAACAATTGCTCTAGCTTGTGGAATCGCCTTTTGAACCGCTTCTACAATTCCAACTTCATATATCTTATCAAAATGATAGGGCACTTTTTTCCTCAAAAAATAACTGTTTTTTTGATTGGCTAATAAAATCCACGCTCTACCAGCAATTTCTCTCGTGATATACTCCCGGCGTATGAGTGTTTCTACTGCCTGTTTTGTCGCTGATTTAGATGACTTAATGGATAACGCTAGTTCTGTAAGCCCTATTTTTGTTCTTGGAAAAGCAAAAAACCAGACTAAAGCTTTTTCATAAGCTCTTTCTAGCTCTTCTACTTTTATTCCTTTAAACTTCTGTTTCATCGTTATGAGTATTTTGAGGACTATATAAGCTTTTCTATAACTATATGGTTCTTAAGATATTCAAATGAACTTTTTTGAAACCATAGGAAAAACTACTTGAACAGTTTCTAATGACCATTATTTAGTAGTAATCATAGCAAGATTTATAAAGCTCTTTTTCTTTTCCTGTGTCATGGGGGTTCAGATGTCACTGTTGGAAGATAGAATACTGAGGATTATTGAATTGCGCCGCTTGGAGAAGGATGATGAAGCGATAGCAAAGGAACTTGGGATAGATAGAGGTATGGTTTCTGAGTATGAAGCATCGACAAAAAAATTTATTCAGCTATTCACGGCAAGTAAAAAATATAGTAATCCAGAAACCATAGCTAAGAGGACTGGCTTTTCACTTCCTGCTTTAGACCTTATTCTCTCTCACTATCACATACCTATTGTTGGAAAAGAGAGAAAAAAACCATCTCTTGATAGAATGGCGGATATTCAGAAAGCCATAACAGACGGCGCTTCTTCTGTAGGAGATATTGCAGAAAGAGTACATCTTGAACCTAGAACTATTTACAGGTATGCTAGAAAAGCTCGTCTTCAACTTCCCGGTATAAAGCACCATCCACCACACTTATCTTTTAAAGAAAGAGTACAGCAAATTCTTGCAGCAATGAAAGAGGGAGCAGATACAGTAGAGAAAGTTACTGCAAAACTTGGTTTAAGTCCTTTTACTATCCATGGCTATGCACACAAAGCTCATCTTCACTTACCAGTAGAGTCGCCTACATCCTTACATCCACGAATGAAAAGAAGACCGGAGATTGATACTTTCATAGAGCAAGGGTTACCCTTACAGGCAATAGGCGCTGCTGTTCATCTATCAGGAGAACGAATCAGACAGTATATTCATGCGACTGATCAATACACTTTTTACAGAACCAAGAGAGAAGAAAAAAATAAAAAAGATTTCGAAAGTCTATCCCTTTCGTCTTCTCATGACCCTCGATTTGTCGGGCGACGATTTCAACGGCATATAGTTTCTCTCTTAAAAGCGAGACTAGTGCAGTTAGCAGCACAGCAAGAAACATGGGCAGCACAGAAAGCAGCACAGCATATTGCTTTGCACTGTCGAACAACTTATAGCTACGAACAGCTCATTCCCTTCTTTCAGCGGTACCATGAGACACACCAGCAAGGAGAAAAACTCTCTTTAGAGGAACTTGGTGATGTTTTAGGGGTTTTTTCTAGTGAAGCAAGAAGGATTTTGAGAGCTGTTGGAGTAGCACCGATGTATGGGACCAGAGAGACACGCGGACCTTCACCAGCAATCAAAGAAGCTCTTCGTCGTGGCTTTCAGTCACCGATGAGCGCCAGTGATGTCGCATATTTCTTGCGGGTTCCAGTTTATCTTGCCAGACAGCATTTTCACAGACCAGGGAATGATAGGACTAGGTATCGACCATTGCTAGTTAAAGGAGTTTCATCTGGCTATCGTTTGCCCTATAGGTTGGCAAGTGCAATTTATGAAGCACAGGATGCTGGTTTTACTGCTCCAGCAGAGATTGGTCAGCTCGTGGATGCTCATCAAAAAGCGGTTGTCCATGCGCTAAAACATCGATCCAGTTTGGAACGTACTATCAAGGAGGCACTTCGTGTTCTGTATCCTTCTGCAACGATTACCAAACCCTATCTTGACCAAACAATTCATTTTTAGTTTACTCTTTTCTTCGTCTTCATAGAAACCTTTTTAAAGCAACATCGCTGATTTTTACCTTACACCGATGACCTTAACGTAGGTTTTTGGGAGGTACCGATGGCGAACGATCAAGACTTGTTAAAGAAGGCTTATGAGGCTGTAGAAGTAGCTCGTAAGACTGGTAAGATTAAGAAAGGAACGAATGAGACTACCAAGGCTATAGAGAGGGGAGTAGCCAAATTCGTTGTCATAGCTGCTGATGCTAACCCTGTCGAGATTACTCTCCATTTAGCACCCCTCTGTGCAGAAAAAAAGGTTCCTTTTTGGAATGAAGCAAGCAAAGAAGAATTAGGGGCGGCTGCTGGACTGAGTGTTGCAACCGTCAGTGTCGCCATAGTGCAAGAAGGAGACGCTGCTGATTTACTTAAAGAGATTGTAGCAAAATTAAAATAACTAGGACTTCCCATGGCAGACCGACCATCACCAAAACAAACTCCTCTCGCAAAAAAACCTGGGAGGGAGCAAGAAACCCAACAACAACCACAGCAGCAGAAAGGGACGACAGTCAATTTTACCTCTGCTGTTCCAGCGGTCGTTGAAGAACTTGTTGGGAGAACAGGAACAAGAGGAGGCATTATCCAAGTTCGTTGTCGCATTATGGATGGCCCTGATAAAGGAAAAGTGTTGAGGAGAAATGTCAAGGGTCCCATTCGTGAACAAGATGTTCTGCTTCTCAGAGAGACAGAGATTGAAGCACGTAGCCTAACCCAAGGCGCAAAAGGCGGTCGAAAGACATGACATCATGCAGCTTCTGCAACACCGAGATTACTCCAGGCACAGGGATTCTGTTTGTGCGCAACGATGCGAAGCTCTTTCATTTCTGCAGTTCGAAATGTAAAAAATATGCCCTGGATCTGGGAAGAAAATCACTGCGTGTGCGATGGGTGCATGCTAAAAAAGCAATGCCTCTTGCACTACCAACGAAAGCTAAATCTCAGTAACCTGTGATTGAACGCGCCTTGCATGACCATCATCTTTATTAATCCCTAAACCAGAGGTGAACAAGTGGGAAAGCAAACAAAAAAGAGGTTACCTTTCTTAGAAGAGGCGGATATCAATACCTTCGTCAAGATTTTAAAGCGAAATATCCATGCAGTGCGGAAGGCAATGGGTCAATTTGAGGAGCCCTATAGTGAAGTCACCCATAACTTCAAACATATTCTTATTAAGATAGCGTTGCCAGCTGTGGAAAAAAGGCATTTGACCTTGAAGATAGCGGGGAGAACTGTGGAGGTGATTGCAGAACAAAAACATCATAGAAGACACGTCAAAACATACTATCGCTCCATTGAATTACCATCAACAGCACATACATTGCGGGCATCAGCAACTTATGCGGGAGAAACACTCTATATCAAAGTGCCGCAAGTCTTTACTCGTGTATGATTTCGATATCCAGAGGATACTAGGGGTTTCCCTTCACACCACTTTTTTCCTTGGCTGCTGGCTGTTGCCTGAGTTGCGTGGTTGCATGGTCTACTGGAATCGTTGATGGTAGGTGGGCATTACGAGGTTATTTGCCTGCATCTCTCGTTCACAGCTCCTGCACAGATATGGATCAATATGCGCACTCTTGGTAATGTGCATGGTGCAAGCGATGCACCTCCGGTACTTGCTCACGTTCTGCTCCTTTACTCCTCATCAAAGTCTATGTAGCCCATCATGAAGGCTTCTTCCTCTTCTGAAATCTCATCGTCCTCTAAGAGGAGCTCAATCTCATCTTCGTTGTAGATGTCATCACTGTCATCATAGCCTTCAAACAGCTCATCCTTTTCTTGGTCTAGCCATTCTTTCTTCGTTGCCATGGATTTCACCCCCCGGTGTTCTACTTACTCTTAGGAAATCTATAGGGGGATAGATTTATATATAAGTATCCGATATGGTATATAGTGTGTATATGCTTCTCCGAAAACTTTTCGGCATATGCATGATGGGAATGAAGGGGGGAGTGTGCTATGGAATACCGACGTCTGATCAAGTTTGGGAATAGTTCTTTTGTTGTTTCCGTGCCTAAGGATTGGCTGAGGAAAAATCATCTGGAAAAAGGGGATATGGTGTATGTCTCTGAGAATGGAAGCAATGAATTAGTGATTGTGCCTAATCTGCCGCAACAAGAGCGAGAGTTAAAAGAGGTTACCATTAATATTGATACTAAACCAATAAAGAGGATAAAAAGAGAATTAATTTCTGCATATCTGAAAGACTTTAGTATTGTTACACTAACTGGTAAAGACTTAGAAAAACAAGCTGGAGATATCAGAAATATTATTCAAAATTTAATGGCTTTAGAAATTATTGAACAGACTAAGGATAAGATTGTTACTCAAGACTTTTTAAATTTACGCGAAGTTTCTCTAAGTGATCTCATCCGAAAAATGGATATCATTACTCGTGCTATGCTTAGTGATTTATCACTCTGCTTAGAAAAAAATCTAGGAAGTAATATGACTCACCGCGAGATGGACGTTAATAAGATGTCGTATGTCATCCTTCGTGTTGTTCGAAGAGGATTAAGCGATCCTGAATATGCTAAAACTCTCCGTATTTCTCCTCTTCAGCTTTTTGAGCTGTGGAACATCGGTTCGCAGTTGGAACTTGTTGCGGATCAAGCAGACGAACTTGCTCAGGAAATTTCTATTAATCAATTGACCCAAGAACAAAAAACTTTTGTTAAGAGTATCCTAGAACGTATAGAAGCAATGTACTTGCAGGTTATGAAGGCATTTTATACTAGTGATTTGGGTGTCGCTTATGAGGTTTCGGCACTCAAGAGTGAAGTAGCTCAGTTATGCAGACAAGAGCGAAAGTCTTCGTCTCTTCTTCATAAGCAAAAAGCAGTAGATCCTCATTATTCTTGCATCATAGAGCGATTGATTGCGCTGGGCAAGGAGGTTAACAGTATAGCTCGTCGAGTGTATAGTTAACTACTTAAAAATGGTTATAGAAGGAAAGCTTTAAATACGATGGAAGGACGCCGAAATGAAGGAAGGATTAAGGATGCCGCAGGAAGCGAATACTAGCAATTATGTAGGTAGTAATGGGGATAATGGATATACTCTACCTCTTCGTCTCCTAGACCCTGCTTTTTACACATCTCGTCCGATGCGGGAGCATTTCATTAGACTTCGATGGCCTGTTGATATGATTGATACGACTGCTGCGCCACGTCTCAATGCTTTTGTTGCGGGCGGTCCTTTTGACCGTGCTGGTCGTCGAGAGATTTATCTTCCCAATAGGGATGGTGGCATTTTTGCAAAATTCTTTGTTAAGATTCATCATCCAGCGCGACGGATTGTGCTTGGTCCCAGTGGGCAACCTCAGGAGGATCTTGCTAGTCGTGTCGAATATGAAGCTAAAAATTTACGCTATTGGAATTTGATAGGTTTACCATCACCTTACTTCTTTGAACTTCTTCGTGAGGACGTAGCTGTCCGCGGTGAGGAAAAACCTCAGGAAGCTTTCTCGCTCCTGATGTCACATGTTAGTGCTCCAACCCATGATCTAGATATCTTCATGATTGATGATAAGATTGCTCAGTATAGGAATCGTTTAGAGGACCCCTTCCTTGATCCTGCCCAAAAGGGCCACCTTCCTCATTACATACAACAATTAGAAAATGAGAAAGATAGAATTATAGAATCTATTCTTCGCACACAAATTCGCTGTCAACTTCTTGGCACTTATCATCTGAAGGATATTGGTAAGACATTAAGTCTTGATCCTAAAAGAGCTGAGGATCCTGTTGCTAAAGAGCTTCGTGCAATTTCATACTATCTTCGTGTTCATCATTTCTACGAATTAGTTAGAGCAGGAAAGATTTCCGTGGATACAGCGCGGCAAGGGGTGCTCCTGCCAGAAGAAGAAACTTCTTTCAAAATGAAAGAGGCGGCTTTCTTGTCTGCATTGACTCCTCTATTTCAGTATCTCTATGCAGATACATCACTCTTACGCTATATTCATGGTGATGAATATTTGCACCACTATGCCTACAAATATCGAAGAGAGGGCGAAGCATTGTATCGAGATCTCCAGTTGCGAAGGGAAGTACCTATTCATAGTGTTATGTTTGATGCTACAGATGCCTGTATGGGGTTACCAGAATTTGGTCTTGCAAAAATTCTTCTTAGCTACCTTGTTGATTACCCCCCAGATAAGGTGGACCATATAGTATCTCGGTGTATGGGGAAATTACTGCCTGAGATGGCCAACTCTTATGAGAGGGGTCAGAGACCTAGAATTGGGATTTCTTCCTTAGTACCTTCTTTCTCTCGGAATGAATTCGTCGATCGCTCTGCTATTGCAGGTATCGCAACTCTTCTTCGAGGTGTAGGCCTTAAGGGAAGTGATGAACTTTTCAATCATGAACATTTCGATAAGTTTAGTGTTTTGAGAAGGGAGTATCCTATGGGTGAGAGTCTAGTAAAGTTTCCTGAGGATGTGGCTCCTCGGTTAGATATTAGCGAGAAAACAACAGTTAGTTATGCACCTTATTCTTCTGGGCAAGCTTTTCCTCGTTTATACAATCGTTTATATAATCATGTTCAATCTTTCTTGCATCGGAGTCGTAGTGTTACTAATCCCTGCAAATCTTTAGAGGAACATGTTCGCACCATAGATAAACTCTGTTCACAGTACCATTTTTATCCTTAGAGATTAGGTCTTCCTTCGCAAACCTTTTTAAACGATTTTTCACCACTTATTACAGGGAAAAAGAGGCAGAGGAAGCCCCATGATCAGGCAGCCCATAGTGGTGCTAGTTGGTCACATCGACCACGGCAAATCGAGCATCCTAGAACGGATTAAAGGGATTTCTATTATCAAAGGAGAGGCTGGAGGGATTACACAATCTTTAAAATCATATCACATTCCTTTTGCTTCCTTGGAGAAGTTTTGCGGTCCCTTGCTGAAAACGTTCTCTTTCAAGATTACCCTTCCTGGATTGCTGTTTTTGGACACACCAGGTCATGCAGCGTTCACCAATATGCGGAAGCGTGGCGGCAATTTAGCTGACTTGGCCATTGTTGTTGTTGACTGCCAGCAAGGAGTTCAGGAGCAGACCATTGAATCAATCACTATTCTCAGACAATACAAGACTCCTTTCATCGTTGCCTTGAATAAGATTGATCTCCTTGATGGTTGGAGGAGTGGAAAAACGACGCTCTTGCAGAGCATTAAGTCGCAACAGGAGCGTGTGCAAGAGGCATTGGACAAGATTTTGTATACTGTTGTTGCCAAACTCAGTGCACTTGGTTTCCAGGCAGAACGCTTTGATCGTGTGCAGGACTATACCAATCAAGTAGCTCTTGTGCCAGTGAGCGCTAAAACTGGTGAGGGATTACAGGAATTGTTAATGGTCTTAATGGGCTTAGCGCAGAAGTATCTCGAGAAGAGTTTACAAGTTGAGGTTAGATGTCCTGGGAAAGGAACGATTCTAGAAGTGAAGGAAGAAGCTGGTCTGGGTGTTGTCTTGGATGTGGTGCTGTACGATGGCTCTCTGAAAGCCAATGATACGATTGTTCTTGGGACGATGGACAAACCATTAGTAACTAAAGTGAAAGCGTTGTTTGAACAAGAGCGCGGAAGCCGTGGGAAACTGAAACCTGTCAAGGAAGTGCATGCTGCTTGCGGTGTGCTGGTTGTTGCACCACAGGTAGAGGGCGTTGTTGGCGGCATGCCGATTCGCGTAGCAGAGGGAAATGTTGAACAGATGGTTGAGGAAGTGCAGGCAGAGATTGAGGAAGTTGTGATTACGACTGATCATGCTGGTGTGATCATCAAGGCAGATACGTTAGGAAGTCTGGAAGCTTTGGCAGGGTTATTACGACAACAGCAGATTCCCATTAAGCGTGCAGCATTAGGTTCCATCTCGAAAAAAGATATTGCTGATGCGAAAGCAGAACGAGAGGCGATCTACAAGGTCATTCTCGGCTTCAATATTGAACCATTGAAAACTGACGTGAAAACTATCTGTCATCCTGTCATCTACAAGATTATTGAAGAGTATACCGCGTGGAAGGAGCAGCAATCAAAACAGGAGGAACTGCATGAATTAGAAGGAATAACGAGGCCTTGTCGTCTTCGTATTCTTCGAGGATGCATCTTTCGTCAGAGTCATCCTGCAGTTGTTGGGGTGCGTGTTGAGGCTGGGACATTGACAACGGGTGTATCTCTGATTAAACGTGATGGGAGTAAGGGTGGGGTTATTAAGAGCATGCAAGAAGAGGGCGAGTCCATTCAGGAAGCAGGCAAGGGGAAGGAAGTTGCTGTCTCCATACCTGGGGTTATTGTTGGAAGGCAGATTAAGGAGGATGATGTGCTGCTTTCAGATATTCCAGAACAGGAATTTTTGCGCTATAAACAGTTCAAAAAATATTTAAAGGCGGATGAGAAAGAAGTACTGCAAGAATTAGCAGAGATTAAACGAAAACAGCAACCGACGTGGGGGGTTTAGCTCTTGTATGAGTGCTGAGAATCCTTTGTTTCAACCTCTTGTACGACATTTCTTTAGAGAGAATACTTTTCGGCCAACGATAGTGGGTCTTGTCTTTCGCTATGATCATACTCAAAAAATGTATTTGATCGTGCACCAGACTGCTCGCTATTTTCCAGCAGATCCTGAACGACCTCGTTGGCAATTTCCCCAGGGAGGCATTGATCTTGGTGAAAGCTTAGAGAGTAGTTTAATGCGAGAACTGGGAGAAGAACTTCCTGGGATATGTATTGACGATCTGCAGATTTTAGAGCCTGTTTTTCACTACGATGAGATTGAAGACCCAACCAATCCGACGAATCATGGTTTTCGATGCGGAAAGGCGTACATCTTTAGTCTCATTAGACACCTAGGGAAACGTCCTTTCTCTGTAGCGAAACAAGAGCTAGAAGATTATCGATGGGTCAATTTTGTAGAAGCAGTAAAGTGTTTCAATGTAGGATTGCGGATTGAGAAGGCACGCATGTTGATTGACGCCCTTCATAAAGCAGAAACCTATCTTGATAGGATGGTCGTATAACTTTCCTCTAGAAGGGTAAACTTTTTGTTCCATCACCATTTTTTTCATGGAGGCGCATTTCTAATGTGAGTTGATCCAACTCTTCTCTAGGGATTTGTAATGTTTCTAATATTTTTTCTAGTACTTCTGGTGATGGAAATAGGTAACCACTTTTATACCTATGAATAGTTGATTTGTTTTTTCCTGTTATCCTTGCGAGTCGAGTATTATCACCATTCTTCATCTTTACTTCCATAAGATAACTTAGTGCTAGGTTTTGTGGTTGTTGTTTTCTTTCTTCTTGTTTTGCCCTTGCATATGCAGTAAATGATGAAAAATTTTTTCTTCTTGCTCGTTCTAGTCGCTGTTGTTTTTCATGATTCTGAGGCTTAAATTTTTCTAGAAATTCTCTATATTTTTGTAACGTTGGAAATCCCTGTTCTTGTGCTAAGTAGGTGCGGTATGCAGGGACTGATGGAAAATCATTCTTGAGAATCTGTGTTTTTTTCCATTCATAAAGAGATGAGAAGCCTTCTTTTCTTGCTTTATCTCGTAAACGGGTTCGGTAGTCGATAATGTGGCGTGGGAGGTTGGTTATTGAAGCAATTTGTCCTGCAGTCCAGCCTTTTTTCCAGAGCTCCTGGATTCGTGCTTCGATGTCTGGAGGAATGTACTTAGTCATTTTTCTTCGTCTAGACTTCCTCTTTTTCTTGAGTGAGCGTAAATCTCCTCTTTATTACTTTTTCTCTTCTGTATTAGAAAGTTTTAAAAACCATTTTTTACCTGTTAAGATGATGGTAGAGATCAAATGCGTTGTCAATGATCCTAAAACTGGAAAAAGCTATATGAAGACGCTGGCAGAGAGTACTGCAGTCACTGGCCGTAAAATTGGTGAAACTGTAGCAGGCTCTCTTTTAGATTTACCTGGGTATGAATTGCAAATTACTGGTGGGAGTGACATTGCAGGTTTTCCCATGCGGCAAGATTTAACCATGACGACGAGGAAAAAATTGCTTGTCAAGAAAGGCGATGTGGGGATTCGTCATGCAGAGCGGAGGACGATTTATCGCAAGACGGTTTCTGGGAATACGGTCAGTGATATTACTGCGCAATTAAATCTAAAAGTTATGAAACATGGCTCTAAAAGCATAGAGGATTTGTGGGGCATAAAGAAAGAAGAGAAGAAGGAAGAAAAGAGTCCAGCAAAACCAGCATCATAAGAACCTTTATAAATTCACTTTCTCCCAAACGCTTTTATGGCTGTTGTAACGACAAAAAAACCATCAAAAGCAAAAACTCCTACAGAGAAGACTGAAAAGAAAGCGGTTGCAAAACCAGTAGCAGTCAAAGAATCAAAGAAGAAACAAGAACTTTCCCAGCACCAACCTGTCGTGAGCATAGGTTTATTCGGCCATGTCGATCATGGAAAAACAACCCTGACGAAAGCACTGACGGGGAAGTGGACAGACACCCATTCTGAGGAGATGAAACGAGGCATTACTATTCGTCTGGGGTATGCAGATGCAGATTTTTACAAATGTTCGAAGTGTAAGGGTGAAGAGGCTTATAATATCAGTCCTACTTGTGCTACTTGCGGTGGCAAAGCTGCGTTTTTACGGAAAGTCAGTTTCATTGATGCTCCTGGCCATGAGAGTTTAATGGCGACGATGTTGAGCGGGGCTTCGATTATTGATGGCGCACTGTTACTAGTTGCTGCTAATGAAGACTGTCCTCTGCCACAGACGAGGGAACATTTGATGGCATTGGAGATTTTAGGGATCAAGAACATCGTCATTGTGCAAAACAAGATTGACTTAGTTGATGAAACGCAGGCGATGAAGAATTATGAGCAGATCAAAACTTTTATTAAAGGAACGATTGCAGCACAAGCGCCCATTATCCCTGTCAGTGCACAACATAACGTGAATATTCCTGCATTGATCTCTGCAATAGAACAAACTATTCCTACTCCTGTTCGTGACATAACGAAAGATCCCTTGTTTTTTGTTGCGAGGAGCTTTGATATTAATAGACCCGGGGCAGTTATTGAAAGTCTGCATGGCGGTGTCTTGGGAGGGGCATTACAACAGGGTGTGCTCAGAGAAGGGGAGGAGATTGAAATTAGGCCTGGGTTTGGGATTGAGAAAGAGGGGAAAAAACAATGGCATCCTATTATAACGAACATTACCGGTCTTCATAGTGGTGGCGTAACAGTCAAGGAAGTGCATCCTGGTGGCTCGTTTGGTATTATGACTGGATTAGATCCCTACTATGTGAAAGCTGATTCTTTAACTGGCAATGTTGTTGGAAAGAAAGGAAGACTTCCAGACGTCTGGTATACGTTGACCTTACAACCACAGTTATTGCAGCGAGTTGTCGGGACAAAAGAAGAATTACAAGTTGAAGCCATTAAGAAATTGGAGCCACTGATGCTGAATGTGAACTCTGCAGTGACTGTTGGTCTTGTGACAGAATTAAGAAAAGATCTTGTCCATGCTCGCTTAAAAATTCCCGTGTGCTGCAGCAAGGATGACAGAATTGTGATTAGCAGGATGCTGGGGAATCGATGGCGATTGATTGGAGTAGCGAAGATTGTGAGCGCCTAGTTCTTTTTTATCCTCAGACGACTGTAAGGTTTGGTAGGCCCATAATCTCTTTCAGGTTCTTGATAGGGATACAATAAATCACCGAAGGTTCTCATCGTTCCCTCTAATATCTTTCTTTGCCGTTCTCCGTTAGTCAGGGATGTTTCACTATATCTCTCTGTTCCTCTGAGTACTTCATCTAGGCTATTGTCCGTTGTCACTCTTTACCACCTTTGCTATAGTCATTACTTTATCACCAGTTCCTTCTTTTAATTTCATAATACGAACGCCTTGCGTATTACGACCGATACTAGAAATATCTTTGACTGCAGTTCTGATGACAATGCTTTTCTGCGACATGAGGATAATTTCATCATCATCGTTGACCATGATAATACCTATCACATTATCGTTTTTTCCTTCAGTCTTAATGTTAATGATACCCTTACCGCCGCGATGGATCTGCCTGTATTCATCTATGGCTGTCCGCTTGCCATAACCATCTTCTTTGACTGTGAGAAGTGTTGTTCCTTCTGCTGTGGTCTGCATACCGATGACTTCGTCTCCTTGCTCTAACTTGATTCCACGGACACCGGTTGCTGTACGTCCCATAGCACGGATATCTCCTTCATTGAAGCGGCTTGCTATTCCTTTCTTGGTTCCTAGAATAATATCCAGATTACCAGGAGTTAATTGCGCCGCTACTAATTCGTCTCCTTCGAGTAGGTTGATTGCACGAATACCACCTTGTCGTGGATTAGCAAATTCGTTGAGATTTGTTTTTTTGATAACTCCCTTCTTCGTGACCATCGTGATAAACTCTTGATCGTTGAATTTTGCTACTGAGAGAATGGTAGACACTTTTTCTCCTTCTCCCAATCTTACCAAATTTACTATTGCTTTTCCTTTCGCATACCTGGATGCAGTTGGGACTTCGTATGCTTTCAACCAGTGTACTTTTCCTTGACTGGTGAATAATAACAAGTAATTCAAGTTGGATGTCGTGAAAATATTCTTGACGATGTCATTCTCTTCTCCTGTTTCTGCACCAATAATCCCTTGACCACCCCGCCTCTGTTGCTTGTAGGTTTCTACAGGTAATTTTTTGATGTACCCTGAATGTGTGATTGTGACAACGACGGTTTCTTCCTTGATGAGATCTTCTTCTTCAATGACTTCTTCTCCTGCAGTAATCTCTGTTTTTCTTGCATCAGCATATTTTTCTTTGAGTTCTAGGAATTCTTGCTTGATGATAGCGAAGATTCTTGGTTCAGAAGCGAGAATGTCTTTGAGTTCTTGGATTATTTTTTTGAGGTCTGCATGTTCTTGCTTCAGTTTGTTTGTTTCTAGAGATGTTAATTTTTGCAAGCGCATATCTAAGATGGCATTGGCTTGGATTTCTGTTAATTGATACTGCTGTATTAAACCTTGTCGTGCAACATCTACGTTGTCTGATTCTTTGATCAACTTGACTACGGGGTCGATGTGGTCTAAGGCAGTAATCAATCCGAGAACAATATGGTTACGGTCTTCTGCTCGTTGCAATTCGAACTGCGTTCTTCTCGTAACAACGTCTTTTCTATGAGAGATGTGATACTTGATTGCGTCTTTGATATTGAAGATGACTGGCTGGTTTTCGTGCACTGCCAGCATGATGATGCCGAAGGTTGTCTTGAGCATGCTCTGTGCATACAATTGATTGAGGACTAGCTGCGGATCCGCGCTTTTTTTTAACTCAAATACAATACGAAGACCTTCACGATCGCTTTCATCGCGAATATCTGCAATTCCTTCAACATTTCCTTCTTTGACTAATTCTACAATGTTTTCAATTAATGCAGTTTTATTGACCATATAAGGAATTTCTGTGACGATGATCTTGCGATCTTCTATGCTTGTTTTTGCTTTGACGATAATTTTACCTTTACCTTTCTCGTAAGCTTCTCGCAGTCCTGTCAAGCCGGAGATCAAACCACCTGTTGGAAAATCTGGTCCTTTGATGTGTTTGAGTAACTCTCCAATTTCGATGTTAGGGTTGTCGATGCAAGCGACAGATGCGTCAATGATTTCACCGATGTTATGGGGTGGGATATTAGTAGCCATACCTACTGCGATGCCTGTGCTGCCGTTGATGAGCAAGTTGGGCAATTTTGATGGTAAGACTGCTGGTTCACGTTCTGTGTTGTCATAATTTGGAACAAACTGTACGGTTTTCTTGTCGATGTCTTGGAGCATTTCTTCTGCGATTTTCTTGAGACGGGCTTCTGTATATCTTTCAGCGGCCGGTTTGAATCCGTCAATCGAGCCCCAGTTGCCTTGACCATCTACTAATGGATATCGTAATGAAAAATCTTGCGCCATACGTGCTAAACTTTCGTAAATAGCAAGATTTCCATGGGGATGATATCGGCCCATACAGGTTCCCGTTATACGCGCAGATTTTTTGAATGGCTTTGTGTGTGTCAATCCCATTTTATACATCGTGAACAGAATTCTTCTATGGACTGGCTTGAGACCATCACGAATGTCTGGCAATGCTCTGGAAATGATGACGGACATAGCATAATCTACGTAGGATTCCTTCATTTCCTGTTCAATCAATCGTTGCTGGATGTCTTCTTCTGTCATAGTTCTCAAATATCCAAATTCTTTACATCTTTAGCATGTTCCATAATAAATTCACGACGAGGAGCTACTTCTTCACCCATCAGTACTGAGAAGATTTCATCAGCTTCTGCTGCGTCTTGTATAGTAACACATTCTAATTTTCTGCGTGTTTTATCTAGCGTGGTTTCCCATAATTGCTCTGGATTCATCTCACCGAGGCCTTTGTAGCGCTGAATGCTGACGTCTGTACCAATCTCTGCTATGATTTTTTCTTTTTGCGCATCGGAGTAACCATATAAAATTTTTTTGTCTTTTGCTATTCTATATAAAGGCGCATTTGCTAAATATAAGTATCCTCTTTCAATCAAGGGACGCATATATCTATAAAAAAATGTTAACAATAGACAGGAGATGTGTGAACCATCCACATCTGAATCGACCATAATGATAATTTTATGATATCTCACTTTATTTATATCAAACTCTTGTCCAACATTTCCACCTATCGCTGAAATCATCGTAGTAATTTCATTGTTCTTGAAGATATTTTCCAAGCGAGCTTTCTCTACATTGAGGACTTTACCACGTAATGGTAAGATTGCTTGGTATTTGCGATCACGGCCACCTAGACAACTACCGCCAGCGGAATCTCCTTCCACAATGAACATTTCTGCTTTGGCAGGATCACGCTCTTGGCAGTCTGCTAGTTTTCCAGGCAATGAACCAGATTCTAAAGCTGACTTTCTTCGAGTTAACTCCCGTGCTTTTTGTGCAGCTTCACGAGCTTTTGCAGCCTGCAGGCACTTTCCCATAATTATTTTTGCTATAGCTGGATGCTCTTCAAGGTAGGCAGTAAACTTTTCATAGACCACACTGTCCACTAGTCCTTTCACATCAGAATTGCCGAGCTTGGTTTTGGTTTGGCCTTCAAATTGCGGTTCTGGAATTTTGAGGGCAATAATGGCAACCATTCCTTCTCGCACATCAGGAC
>JACOVP010000031.1 GCA_016177265.1 Candidatus Woesearchaeota archaeon | reverse complement strand
CAGATTACTTTACCACAAACTCAAGTAAATCTGGATGGTACTGTGACTGATGATGGTAAGCCAATTCCGCCTGGGAAAGTAACCACAACATGGGAAAAGCGAAGTGGACCAGGAACTGTGACGTTTGGTAATAAAAATTCAGAAAAAACTACTGCAACCTTCTCGGATGTCGGGGATTATGTGTTACGATTGACAGCAGACGATGGTCCTGGTGTTGGGTCATTGCAGAGCTTTGATGAGATGAAGGTTACTGTCTTGTCAGGCGGTTTAACGGTGTGCGGGAATGGAAAAAAAGAAGGTCTTGAAGAGTGTGAATTTGATCCTCTTACAGGAGAACCATTGCCGGAGAATTGTGATTATCAACCTAAACTCTTCCGATGTACGACAAAAGATACGGGTACGACGAAAGGTTGCAGATGTGTTCCCAATGATCCCAAGAACTGTGGCGATGGCCTTCGTAGTGATAATGAAGAATGCGATGTAGGAAATGCTAATTGGGGGACACAGGGTACTTGTGGTATGGGCAAAGTGTGCAGTGCTGGTTGTGTTTGCCAACCCTCAACTGATTATTGTGGCGATGGGACGATTTCTACCTTCCCAGGGAGAGAACAGTGTGACTTTATGGCACCAGGTAATGGTGGTTGTCCTGCTACGAAGTATTGCACTAGGTGGTGCAGTTGTCGCCCTAAGTACGGGCTGGGATGGTGCGGTGATGGAAAGTATCAGGCTGGTTTTGAGGAATGTGAGCCCAATGTTGTTGGCTGCATGGACATTCCCGGTAAAATATTATTGGGATGTAGGGCTGACTGCCGTTGCGACTATCGAGACACCACGCCTCCAGACAGACCAGATCCAGAAGGTAATCCTAGACAAAAGTGCGAGCCTACCCAGTTCTGCCTCTATGCTTCTTGCGCAGGAGATTGTCCACCTGCTGAGAGTTGTGGAGCTAGTGGTTCCACTTGCGGGTGTGTCAAGGATGTGGCACAACCTAGACCATGTTTAAGATCTGGCGGCACGGCTTGCAATCCAGATGGGAGCTGCAAGACTGGCTATCAATGTGATAAATTATCCAATTGCTGCGAGCCACTGACAGGAATAATTGGATAAATTTCCTATTCATTTCATAATGATCTTTCCTATGTTAAAATATATCTTTACTTCCTTTATGGAGAGCAGGCCTTTGCACCTGGTTTTTCTCTTAGTGTTGCTTCTTTTTCTTAGCGGCTGCACTGCTTATGATGTTGTGAAACATAAAACGTTTTCTCTGCAAGTTCCACAGTGGGAGCAGCAGGACATTCTGCGAGACTGGCGAGGAGCAGAAACTGGCTTTTTTGCCTCTGATGGCGTTTGTACCTTGTCTCTCAATATCTCTAGAAATTCGTACCTTGCCGTGGCCCAGCCCCTCTTTGAACAACTCCGTTCTGCTGATCCAGCATCCATAGTCGAGTATACCCTCCTGGAGTCCTTTGTGTTCTTGACGTATCAACTGCCTGGGGGGAAGAAAGGGGCATTCCAGATTATCAGCTGCCCCTCTGGTTATACATACCTGGCGGATTACCAATGCCCCGCTGCAACATTTTCTTCACGACAAGAAGAGATAGACTCTGTTCTTGGTTCTATGACCTGTTAATGTCTCCTTTTAGAAACAACGCTTCGAGTAACGATAAGCTTAAATATGGTTTTTAATGGCTTTTTTTCTATGGCAGAAGAGGATTATGAAGATGTAAGCATGGAAGGAGAGAAAGAGGATATTTATTCTGATCCTGAAGAACTGCTTGAGGATGAGGATGAATTAGATGACGTTGATGAAGGCTTCATGAAAGGCTACAATGACAGCGAAGTCGTTGTCAAGTGCGCGCATTGCAAAAAGATCATTGAGGATACTGTTGTGGAAGAAGAATTTGATGACGAAACGTTGAAATTCTGCTCGCAAGAATGCCTGACTGCCTATGAAGAAAAAAAATTGTCGAAGCTTTAGCAGATAATGCCGAAGGTTACATATTTTACTTCTGCCCAGCGGACTTTCCCATCAGTGTATTGATTGTTGTCGCCTTTGGTGATGGCGAACCAGCCCTCTTTGTCCTGTCCAATCTTTTGAATGCGATGAATGATCAAACGGTTATTCTTTTCAAACGCGATGACGTCTCCTTCATGGAGGTCTTTTGGGGAAGCAGGAACAAATTCAAGACCGTTGCAGCCATTGTCCAAGGTTGGAATCATGGATTCTGTGTCTGCGTAGGCGGACCAGGAAACTTTTCTGCCTTTCAAATCTTTCAAATCAATGACGATACGATCGTTGAAGACTTGAATGTTGTCGTCGCGAATCCGATCTTTGGGAGCGAGCAGAGTAGCTTCACGTTCTTCTTTTTGGAGGGGCATTTCAAGCTGGTCTTCCGGCAGAGAGGTCAAAAGAAGCACTCCTGCTATCATGCCTAAGAGAAACAGCACCATGAAGCTGTAGATTTTCATCCGGAACAAAGGAGGAGAACACTTTATAAATCTTTCTTTCTGTTTCTACTTTAAAGTGATAAACGGTTTACCAAGATTTTACTCTTATGTATCTTCTTTTTATCAGTGACTTAAAATCTTCATCTTTCGTAAGGAGATATTCACATCCCATTATTTTTGCTGTGGCAGCTACGAATGCATCTAGCATCGCTATGTTATGACTCAATGAAATTTTTGCTGCTTCTTGAGCGATATTTTTTTCGAGATTCACCAATATTATATCTTCTGTATTTTCTATACCTTGAAAAAATAGATCAATTGCTTTCAGAGGAATGCTTTGCTGCATTAATTTTTTTGTTGATTCAGCGAATACACTGATAGGTATAATCACTTGTGCTTTTCCAAATTTTGCTTCTTTAATGATATCCAGACCTAAAGCATCCTTCTCAAAAGATTTAAGAATAAACCATGTATCGGCACAATATTTCATGACCTTTCTCGTTTTCTTTCTTCCTTTACTTCTTTCCATGCTTTATCAGCATCAAATTTGGGAGCCATTGCGATCGCTTCAAATATCATATCATAGGGATTTTTCCTTCGTTGTTTTTCTAACATAATAGTACCGCTTGGCATGTGTTTTACTATAAAGACATCATCTTCTTTCAGACTATCTTCATCGCGTATTTTTTTTGGTATGGTTATTTGTCCTTTCTTTCCGAGCTTTACTTTGTCCACCATAAACATATGTACCTGTTCCATGAGCTTTTTCGATATTTCTGACTTTATAAACTTTTCTGAAAAATACATAAATTCGGAAATTTTACGACTTTTCCGAAATTCTTACAACAGCCTAATAGAATCCAGGTTTCGAGGCGCAACGGTTTCGATATGTGCCATCTTGTAGAGCGATGATGCGAGGTCAAGACATTTTGATGCCTCGCCGTGGTTGATGATAATTTTTTTTGGGCGGGGGGATACGTCATGGATAAAGCGCGTCAATTCATTACGACCGGCATGGCCCGTTAATGAGCTGATGGATTTTACCGCCATATTGACCTTGATGATTTCCGGCCTTTCTCCGGAGTTTGGGATCTGGACTTCTCTCTCACCGCCTTGCACTCTCCTGCCGACACTGCCCTCATACTGGTAGGACACAAAGATGACGGTGTTTCTTGGATTGTGGGCAAGGGCCTTGAAGTATTCCAACGATGCACCGGCGTTCAAAAATCCTGCAGTTGCCAAGATGATGCAGGGTCCTTCGTCGTTGATGATCTGGTCCTGCTCCTTCTTGGAGCCGACGCGCTTGAAGATGTCAGATAAGAAAGGATTTTCGTCTTTGTGGAAGATTGCTTTCCGAATATTCCTGTTGAGGAAGTCTGGATAGGCTGTGTGGATGGCAGTGACGTCCCAGACCATGCCATGAACATACACAGGCACTTTCATGAGCCTGCCTGTCCTGATGGCTTCTTCGAGGATGAGCATGATTTCCTGCGCACGACCAACACCAAGCACGGGGATTAGGGCCTTGCCACCACGCTCAATGGTTTCTTTGGCAGTGTTAATCAGGGCTGCTTCTGCTTCTTTTCTCGGCAACAACACATCGGTTTTTGCGCCATAGGTGCTTTCCATCATGACGGTTTCTAAGCGAGGAAACTTGGATTCTGCTGGCTCAAGGAGGGCAGTACGGGCATACTTAAAATCCCCGGAATACAGAAAATTATGGAGACCGTTGCCAATATGCAAATGTACCATGGAGCTTCCTAGAATATGGCCTGCATTGTAAAAGGTTAATCGCATATCTGGTGTAATATCGGTTACTTCACCGAACTCTAAACAGACGGTATGCTTGACCATTTCACGGATATCTGCTGCAGTGTAGAGCGCTCTTTTTGCTTGCTTGAAGGCTACCCCAATGAAATCGAGCGTGAGCAGAGCAGTGACGTCCCGTGTTGGAGCAGTGCAATAGACTGGACCACGATAGCCCATTTTGTACAAGTAAGGGATGAATCCGCCATGATCAATGTGCGAGTGTGATAAAATAACTGCATCTAATTCTTCTATGCGGAATTCAGGGGTGTCTAATTGCGGATAGCAATCTGGCTCTGAGGCAGCAACATTGATGCCACAGTCAATCAGGATTCTTGATTCTGGTGTTTGCAAGAACATGCATGAACGACCGACGTGACGGCCTGCACCTAACACTGTCAATCTAATCCACTCTTGCTTTTTCTCTCCACGAAGCCAGCCATCATAGATGCGATGACCTACTTTATCGAGGAATTTCTTTCTATAGTCATTGTTTTCATATAATACTGCATGGATATTTTCAATAATTTGCGAACGAAGCGCAGGCGTTCTCCGGATGAAGGGAACCCAGTAGACTTGTTGCTTAACCTCTCTTAGGAGCTCTCCTTGCTTACCGATGGCAATACCCGGGCGTTCTGCGTCAATAATCACTATGGAACGAGGGATATCAAAAATGATTTTTGCGATGCCTGCATCTTCTGGGATGATTTTGCGGATGATGGGCTCTGCTTTTTCTGGGTCGACGGTGATGGAAGGGTCTGGGCGGACCTCAACACGTTTTTTAATACTGTTTACGATGTTCCTGATGACGTCGTGCTGATTGAGGAAGAACTCACGACTCTTGGTGTATAAAATAATGTTTGCTCCTTCAAAAATCGTTTCACTAATCTGAGCATTTTCTGGTAAGTTCTTTAAGATTTCATCAATGATAGCTGTCATTTTGCATTCTAGAGCTCTTTTTTGCTAGCAAGGGAGCGAGGTGAACTCTTCTTTTTTGAAAAAACGATGGTGATCACTTATGCAGTAATGGTAGTGTCGAGTTTCTGGCTAAATATTTTCTTGACACCTGCTTTCGTAATAGTAAAGACATCGATTCCTTCGCCTGTTGCTGTATCCCGCTGGATGGCTGCATTGATGGTACGGATTGCCAATTTGACGCCTTCGGCAGTAGTCAGATCTTTTTTGTAGAGCGTGTCCAAAACCCCCAAGGCAGTGATCATGCCTGAACCGTCAGCAGCGTATTCCTCAGCAATGAGCACAGATCCATCAACACCGATGCTATAGAGATGGAATCCCTCATTATCCACGCCGCCCAGCAAGAAGCCAACAATACCAGGGATAGTGGAGAACTTTCGGATATTGTTATACACTATAATGCCCAGGAGATTGGCTACTTCCTTCACATTCGGCTCTTTGCCTATGCGCATCTTTCTTAAATTTAATTCCGCCTTAATGATCTTGGTAATCAACTGGATATCAGAGAATAAACCTGCTGTCGTAAACGCTATGTTGTCCGTAATGGGAACAATCTTGTCCACATTCTTTTCCAAGATGAGACGGCCTGCTGCTGTTGCCCTCTTATCTGCCGCCAGCACAATGCCCTCTTTGCAGACTATACCGATGGTTGTTGTTCCTTTTTTGACCAGCTCTTCAATTTGTTTCATGAAAGGATCACCAGAAGTATACCCTTTTCTTTCTTTCCTCCTTTATAAAGCTTTCTTTTATTTTCCGAGGATGTCCTTTGCCAAGAACATGGCGACCAAGCAACAGACCGCCAATAAGGGGGCGAGTGCTAATATTTCAATCTGGGTCAAATAGCCTAGGTACGTTGCTGCTTCTGCTGTGAGTGATAAGAGGAGTTCTGGCTTCCATGTATTCAGGCTTTCCAGGAAGCGGATAAGCAAGATAATCATCATGATAAAAAATCCAAACAACAAGGCATTGACTGTGTTTTCTACCTCACCGCGCTCAAAGTCACGATTTTTCACTGTAAAGACCACTGTTACCAGTGCCCATACCAGTGCTCCGCCGTAGAGGATTGTTGCAAGGTTTTCGTAGACCATCTTACTTCCTCTTCACCACGCTATTTTCCTTCTTCTCTTGGGTTTTTTCTTTCTGAACATTTTTTTGCATCTTCCTTTCACTAGTCTTCATTTCTTCGAAGGCTGATTTTTCCATCAGGAAATCACCTTCCTTTTTACTTAACTCCATTTCTCGCTTACCCAGTTCAGCACGTTCTTTGACCAGACGGGATTCTTCTTTTTCTACGTCTTTCTGGCGAGCATCAAGCTCCTGCTTCCAGTTCAGCACTTCTTGCTCCTTCATGCGTGCTTCTTCACGAAGTTGCTGGGCATCTGCCACCATCTTCTCTGCACGTGCAACTCGCTTCTGACTTTTTTCTTGCTCTTCCACAACCTCATCTTCATGGTCTTTGAATGCTTCCACTTCCTGCTGGAATTTGCGACGTTCTTCAGCGAATTGTTGCTGCGCTTCACGCAATTGCTGTGCTTCACGTGCTGTTTTTTCTTCGATTTTGCGCAAGGCGTTTCTGCGACGATCCATTTCTGCATTCTTCTGCTCCGTAATCTTGTCGATATTCTGGTAGAGCTTGATTTTGTCGCGGAGCTCCTGTTCTCTGCGTTCCAAGTCTTCTTCCAGGCGATCAAATTCTCCTTCGCGGCGCTTGATGCGATCATACAATTGCTTCTTGATGACCTTGTATTCTGCACGCAACTGACTGAGCTCTTCTGTTTTCTTTGCTCTGAGCTTGGCAAGGGTTTCCTCATATTTCTTTTCCAGGTCTCTTTCACGCTGGAGGAGTTTTTCTTCAGATGCCTTACTCTGTGCTTCACGTTCTTTAGTTTTTTCCAACAAACGATTCGTTTCTTCCTCTCTCTTCTTCATCTCCCGCTCTTTTTGCTCATTCTCTTTCTGCAATTGTGCTTTCCGTTCTTCTTCCTGCTTGACACTTTCCCGTTCCTTTTTGAGCATCTCTTCCTCTTGCTTGAGTTTTGCTTCCCGCTTTTCCATCTCTCTTGTTTTTGCATCGGCTATGGCTTGCTGTTTCTTCATTTCCTCTTCCTTCTTCCGCAATTTTTGCAATTCAGGGACAACAATGCGGCGAGCAAATTCGTAGCGGATAGGGTGCTTTTGGGATTCTGCTAATAATTCACGAAGCTCTTTCGTTCGTTCACCACGCATACGCTTCTGTTCACGGACGGCAATGACGACTAGGACAAAGAAGATCAAGAAGAACAAGGTTGCCTGCAAGATGCGATTGATGTCTTGGGGAATAAACTTAATCACGCGGAGCAAGAAAGGCAGGGCAAGGAGCAAAATCACATTAAAGACACGATAGGACTTGATGAGCGTTATGTCACGTTCTTTTCTCGTCTTGTACCAGATGCCAGCAGCAATTAGCAGGATAATAACGGTTACCCATTCTTGAATTGCTGTAAAGAGTTCCAAAGCCATCTTATTATCACTTCATTATAGTAGTTTTTTGTTATCATTATAGAGT
>JACOVP010000030.1 GCA_016177265.1 Candidatus Woesearchaeota archaeon | reverse complement strand
ATCTGTTCTGGTGTAAATTTTAATTCGTTGATGAGGCGATCTACTTTATTGATGAAGAGAACAGGTTTGACTCTTTCTCTGAGCGCTTGGCGGACAACGGTTTCTGTCTGCGGCATAATCCCTTCGACTGCACAGATTAGAACAATAGTTCCATCGATAGCTCTCATGGCACGAGTGACATTACCGCCGAAATCAACGTGGCCTGGTGTATCGATTAAGTTAATGAGATATTTCTGGTGCTCGAAGGTGTGGACCATGGAGACGTTTGCTGCATCTACTGTCAGTAAGCGTTCTTGCTCGTCTGCGTGCTGCCAGGTTGCCATGCCTGCTTCGAGGTCTCCGGCTGCTTTCGAACTTAAGTGACCGGAGGCTGCCAATAAATTATCTGTGAGCGCTGTATTGTGCATGACGATACCTTCTGCGACAAATGTGTGATTGTCTGGAACTGTGAAATCATAGACAGTTTCTTCGTAGCCTTCACTAATTTTTTCAACTTCTACAAATGCTAAATCTTCGAATGTGTTTTTTAGCAATTGGATTACTTTCTGTCTTCCCTGTTGCGTGTATATTTTGATATAATTATAATCTTCCTTTCTTGCTTTTTTTTCATTCCAAAAGAAATCTATATTTTTTGCACAAGCAATCTGGTCTTCTAAACTTAATTCTGCTGCTTGCTTTTCAATGAACTGCATATTTTCAAATACAATGTACTTATGTTCTGGGGTGCTGCTGATCTCAAAGCCATTTCTAAGCTTTATTTTGATAACTTGACCACCTTTGAGTTTCCATGCGAGGCTTACATCTTTCTTTTCTAATTGACCTGTAGCTTGATTCAAGGAAAAAACAGTGATATTCTTTTTTGAAACGTCATAGATAATATGTTCTTCTTTTTCTTCAAACTTTTGGCCTTTTTGTTCAGCTAGCTGATAAATTTGCTCGGCAGTTTTAATTTCACCATTTGCTAGAATAAGTCTACTTTTACCATCTATGCATTTACCATGGTGGATGTGTGCAGAGGTACAAATGTTTCTAATGCGTTCAGGCACTTTGGCCAGTTCTTTCATTTCTGTTGCTGCATCAGATGGTGGCATGGTTTGCTATCCTCTTTTTATGAGAATCTCTATTTAAGGAACTTTCTTGGAAAATGCTTTATAAACATTTCGACGTTGTTTTATCTTTTCCTTTATAATACTCAAAGAGAGTGGAGAAGAAGTTGACTATTTTTTTTGTAGGATTGAGAACTTCTTTTTTATAACTCTTCTCGAAATTGTTTTAGTTAGAATATTATTACTCTTATCCAGTGAATTTTTACCACAAGCTTTATAATCTATACTTGATTGAAGGATAGAGAAGATGACAACAACCGTTCGATTGTACAGGGTAAAAGGCGGAGACATTTATCCAGCAAATGAGAAAAATTTTTCGCTAACGAACCCTGCAGCTTCAATAGCAGATGTCACTGACTTAATTACACCCCAGGATGATCTTAATAATCTTGCAAATAAATTTCTTATGGGAAATAGTATTCCTTTAGAAAAATTTGTTCCTACAGTCATAGAACCTGGTAGAGTTATATGGCTAGCAGTACCTCCAGATTATCCCCATACACAAATGGGCGCTAGTGGTGGCGGATTGCTTGAAGAGGTAAGAATCATCCCTTTTTCCAACTACGATTCTGCAGAAAAACGCTTCAGAGAAATTCAGAGAGAATTAGGAGGAGATACTTTACATCCTTTAGGTTCTTCTTTATTCGAGTCTTTTCTTAGAAGAAGATATTTTGGTATTGAAGAAAAACACATTAATTAGCGTGCTGCATCTGCCTGTCTTTCTAATTCTAGTTTCTTCGCGACAGCGTTACTGGTGTTCATACAAAGTGATGCTTTAATAATTTCTTCTGACAATGCTTCTTCTATTTTTATTTTTTCTCCAAAGGCTTTGTGTGCCGCACCCTGGACCATCATCCGTAATGCAAAATCAACACGTCGTTGCGGAGCAGCGTCAACTGCCTGTGGATATCTTGCACCACCGTACTCAATCGTTGTGATTTCTTCACGGGGTGCTGCATTCTCTAAAGCTTTGACTAGGACTTCAACTGGATTCTTCTTGGTTTTTTCTTCAACTAATTTGAGCGTTTTTTCTGTAATGTTGAATACTGTATGGCTTTTTCCACCAGCATGACCTGAAGTGATGAAATGTTTTTTTCCTTTGTGACCTGGCACCATCAAGTGATTCATCAAACGTTCGACGATGTTATACTTATTTTTATAGAATTGTTGCTTGGCATTTCTTCCTGAAGAACGAGGCACTAGTATCGGTGATAGAGCAATATAATTTTTTAAACCAGGGTCTTTAACTTCTATATGTGTTATGTCCCAGCGATCAAATAATTTTAAGTTCATCGTCGTCCCTTCTCGATCTTGCCACGGACTAAGGCGTCTAAACTTTGATCATTGACTTTGATGACTTTCCAACGGACACCGGGCAAGTCTCCAGGAGAACGTCCTTGTGCACCGCCGATGCATTCGATAATCACTTCATCATGCTCGTCAATCTTCTTGATAGCACCGTCTTTTGGACAGAAGGCAGTGACTTGTTTACCGTTTTTTATCAGCTGGACGAGCACACATTTTCTAAGGGCGCTGTTGGGTTGTTTTGCCTCTAACTGACGTTTCTCAATGACAATGCCGCGGGCTTGCGAAGAACCGCGTAAGGGATCAGACTTTTCCTTCAGATGGAGCGTTCTGCGTACATAATTTGCATCATGCCATCGGAAGCGCTTTCGCTTGTTTTTGAGCCTTTTTGCTGCGTTTAAACCGTTAGATTTGTTGCCCATCAGTAAGATTTTGATGAAAGATGCTTTATAAAGATTTCGTAGAAAAAACGATTTGTTGTCTTCCAAGATAGTGATTTATGCAATTATGACTTTTCTTTTAAACAATTTTTGCACTATGCTATTAAGCTCTTGGATATTTTGCTTGTTTCTGCCAATAAGCATTCCCTTGGTTTTAGTGTCTTGACTAGAAATCGTAATTTGGTCATCTTTTTCTGTAATGCTCTCTACTTCCAAAGGGGTAATGTAATTTTTGACGAATTCAATAGGATTTTGGTTAAATTCGATGACACGGATGCGCTTCTTGAACAATCGTTGCAACTTCCTCATGTTCATGCCAGCTTTGCCAATGGCTTTTCCTGCTTGTCCTTCTTCAACAATGAAGACTAGTTTTCCTTTCTTATCCAGCAAGAGTCTTTTGACATTGGTTCTGGTTACTCTTTCAAAGGTCGTGATGAATCCTATCGTCTGCAGATTGTATGTTTCCATTGCTAACAACTGAGGATACTGACGGGATAATTTTTCTTGCAGATGAGGGCAATTTCGCTGCTTGGGACAGGAAGCTCGATGATTTCTGTTTTTTTCTGGAGAAGCGCGTATCTTTTTACTGTGTCACGTACTTGCTGAGGGCACGTTGTTGCAAGGAATATTTTCTTTGCTACGCCTTGGCGCAACTTCTTTAGGACCTCCTTGGAGCCAAAGGTTATTTTTTCACTCTTCACAGCGTTTCTCAATTGAACCAAGCTCATTTCTTTACATCCTTGCCGCTAATAGTTTCTTTCTTTACCCTAGTGACTAGGTCAGGTAATCCCGTGCCGAGCGGGACGGGTTGGTTGAGCATGACATTCTCAATCACTGAGTTTAATTCGTCTTCTTCACCTACTAGAGATGCATTAATGAGATGCCGGAGAGGCGTTTCAAAACTGGCCCTGGCGAGGACTGATTTTTTCTCACCTGTAATTCCTGAACGTGTAATTCCTTTGATGGTGCCGGTGGTTGTCATAGTGTCAGCAATAAACATGATGTGGCGAATATCCACGTCTAGCCCCTGGTCTTCGATGACCTTTTGCGCTTCTCGGATGATGTTCTGGCGGGCAGCCTCGATGCCAAAAACTTTCAGTACTTCGAAGAGATTGTTTGTGGTTGTTCTTGTCTCATCGACTTCTTCGATTTCAATAACATCTTTCAGGTTCGAGCCTGAGGTGATGATTATGAATTCATCCTGGTTTTTTACTGGAAGCACCTGCGCAATGCCTTTGACTCCCTTGATGAATACTTCCTTGGCTTTTTCCTTCAGCTTGTAGGTTTCCATTAATTCATTTTCTTCTGCTTTTGTCTTGATAACAATCTTTTCTCCATTCGTGTTTGCCTTGACTCCCTTCATGTTGTTATTGAGCGCTTCTGCTACCTGCTCTGGCTTGAGCCTGAGGTCTTTCATGCGGTGCTGATTGAGTGAGACTACCACTTGGAGCTTGTTGAGGTCGATGGAAAACTCTGTTGCTATTTCATTGAGCTTCGTTTCTTTGATCATGGCAGCAACTCGCTTCACTTCGTTCATGTCCTTGCTGATATTCTTCTTGAGGTAGATTTCCATGGAGGGGGTGGAAATTTCTTTGCGCGCATCCAGGATTTCAATCAACCGTGGTAAGCCTTGGGTAACAGACACTTCAGCAACACCTGCGAAGTGGAAGACGTTGAGCGTGTTATGGGTCACAATACCTTCTGCGGTCGTGAACGTTTCTAAACCAGGAACGCTGAGGTCATAGACATGTTCCGTTGCGTCTTCATACTCAATCTTTGCGATAGCATCCCAGATAATATCTGAGTTGATTATTCTGTTCATCACTTCGAGTTCTTGATCGATGTTGCTCTTCTTTTTCTTGGCCATTTCTTCAAACATCTTCTTATACCGATACAGCGTCGTTCTTCCAATTCTTTGCCTTTTTGTAAAGTTATTGACGTACCTTGTTCTCATACCGACTTTCTTTGCAGCGTCATGGAAGAGATTACCGAAACCACTAATCATATCTGTGTAGTCTAATGATCTTTTGTTCCAAAACTTCTTTGCAGCTGTTGCCAGTTCTTCTAATGATTTTTGTTTGGATTCTATGTCTGATCCTATATAGGCTAAGAAGCGCGGTGCATATTTGTATGGGATAAGGAGCCAGTATTGCCCTTTCTTGTCTTTAGTTTTATAGGAGAATATGCTGAAGCGAGCAAGCAAGAGAGCAATACCATCGATCAGTTCTTTAGCATTTGAGGAAACGCGGATCATCTTTCTTGCAACATGAACATTACCATCTCCATCAAAATACCCCCGCAGCAAGTGAGCAACAAATTCGTCATCTGCACTGTACGCGAACAGAGGAACTCTTTTTCCTGCTGCACCATGACCGCACGTCTTTCTCATAAACTCTGCGAGCAAGGTAGATGATATTTTAATATCTCTGCTTTCTGCGAATCCCCGATGATGACGATCTTCCCTATACTTTAAGGTTGTCTTTTCAACGAATTCTTTTATTCTTGTCCCGTATGTATCGTCCATATTTGAAATGCATACTTGTCCATAGTTAGCCATTCCTTCTGCAAGATACGCTCCTATGAAATGCCCTGTTATTCTATCCAGTTTTATGGTGTTACGAACGGGTTTAGCTACTGTTCCTTTTTTGATAAGCAAGCCCTCTTCTGTTACCATGATTCCTTCTGCTTCTTCTATATTTTCATAGATGTGTATCTCTTGCAGAGGCGCATTTGTTATCGTTACCTTATTTACTATGGGTAGCCTGTCGCCAATCTTCAATGCTTTTCCAACCATAGGAACAATCTTGTTCTCTTTCCTGATTACAAATGAATGATTGTCTGTAGCTGTTATCTGCCGGCCTGAAGCTGTGGTTATTCTCATTAAAGGCTTGTCAGTTTTGTGCCTGCTACATTCTGTAACTCTCTTCCATTCAACTTTCTCTTCCTGATTGATGCTGGGCACGTACACCTCTATCTCCTGCAGGGGTGTTATTTCTGTGCTCTTCAATTTTAAAGCTCCTTGGATCTCCATTATCCTATCAACAAATTTTCCAATCTCTATAACCTGCATTTTTTCTTTGTATTTTATGATAATCTTTTCATCTTTCTTAATACTCATCTGCGTGCTTGGTTCGCCGAAGGATTCTGCCGTCAAGATACCAATAGCCTCACCAGGATTGATTTTTGCTGCGTCATACTCTTCCCTTACATACTCAAGCACTTTCCTGACTTGCTCTTTCGATAGATTACGCTCCTTCGCTTCTACCTTCAGCTCTTCTATAAGCTTTCTTGGCAGCTTCCCCTCATAGTCCTTGTAGCTTTGCTCTTCCATGTTACTGACCTAGGACATCAGCGATTGCCTTCTGGACGCTGATTTTTCCTCCTTCACTCTTGGAAACATCAATACCATCATCACCATACTTGAACTGGACAATGCCTTTCCGAGCATTTCTGACGGTGCCGTCATATTCTATCTTGAGATCCTGGAGGGCATTAGCGAGACGCCTATAGAGATACCCAGATTTTGGCGTACGGAGTGCCGTGTCCATCAACGCATCACGGCCAGTCATGGCGTGGAAGAAGAATTCGACAGGCATAAGCCCTTTCTTAAATGAGCTCTTGACAAAACCGTGGGCAACTGGACCAAGATCCCATTCCTTAAATAAAGAGAGTGTTCTGTTTTTGAAGCCGCGCTGGATTCGCTGACCACCGAGAGCTTGTTGGCCGACGCAGGCGGACATCTGTGTAAAATTAAGGATATTCCCCTTAGCACCGGAGCGCGCCATGATAATAGTGGGATTGTTTTCATCTGCATGCTGCGAAGCGAGAGCACCTACTTTGTTTCTGACTTTGTTCAAGATCTCAAGACTCTTGACTTCCAAGGTTTCGCGTAGGGTTTTTCCTGGTAATTCTTCCAGTTTTCCAGCTTCGTACTCCTTGATTAAGGCATCCACATCTCTATAGGCATTGGCTACTAATTCGTCAATCTTTTCGAGTGCTTCTCTCGGAATATCAGTGTCTGCAATGGTTGTCGTAAACCCATACTTAGCGAGGATTTTAATGCCCAGTTTGAAGAGGTTTCCAAGCAAGATGAGTGTTCTGTCTTTACCGTATTTTCTGTAGAACTCACGAATTAACTCCCCATTATTCTCCCCAATGCTGTTATCATCAATATATCCTGAAACAATTTTTCCTTTTTTAATAGTTAAATATACTTCATTACTTTGCTCGTCTTTTTGCTTGGCTGTGCCGTAGAACGAGAAATCTTCTGGAAAGATCTTGCTGACTACTTCACTGCCCTTGATCATCTCCTTGTCGAATTTTGCATTGAAGACCCCAATGGACGTGAGCAATTCAACTGCATCTTCTCGTGAAATGACGAGCTTCTTGGTGAGCAGGTAGTTGCCCGTGACTGCATCTTCCACACAACCGATGATGTTGTACCCGTTCTTAGGCGTCATAATCTGCGTCTGCACCTGCATCAAAATTTCTGCTTCTGCGCGGGCCTCTTCTGTCTGTGGAATGTGCAAGTTCATTTCATCACCGTCGAAGTCGGCGTTATATGGATTGCAGTTTTTTGTTAGGAATCCATTCGCAAAGAAATTGTGGGTCTCTGCACTCGTTGTTACATCATAGACAAAAGGGCAATATTTTTCTTTTATTTTGTCTATAGTCTCCCAGACAAGCCCATTCTTTAGCCCTCTCGTATTTTCTTTAACCCACTGATCAAATGTTGGGAATGATGTGCCCAGCGATGCACCTTTGTTTCTATACACCCAGTTTTCTAACATAGATACACTCATTTGGAGTTTTTCCGCTATTCTTTTGAAAGTGTATCCTTTTTTTCTTAATGCATGTAACTTCTGATATTTCATTTTCCTTTCTTTAATTGCCTTCTCCTTCAGCAGGAGATATTGGTATGCATTACGCGCAGCATAGTCTTTTTTATTCGCGTAGATATACCCTATTTTTCCGAAGAAGTTCTTCATAGACGCATTTGAAGAAATGCGGCATTCAAGTATCGTCGTGCTTTTCCCGTCTTTTCTCCAGTTTCCTGGTTCCTCCCTCATTTCACTTATATTTACATCGAATCTCTCTAGAACTTTTTTTAGATCCCTGATTAACGGATAGGCATCCTTCTTTTCGACTTTTGCTATTTTGAATGTCAGTGCTCTGAAGTTAGTTTTTGATTTTGCTCTTATTGCTGGCGTCGTTAGTTCTGATCCAAAATATGCGGCTATAAACTCCCTTTGTATGTATAAAGGAGCGTTCCTTATCCACAAAGGCACTGAATACTTCTTTGTTACTTTGTCTCCATTTGGAGCACCCAGTGCTTTCAAAAGTATGACTAAAGGTTTGTGTCTTATCTCAAATTCATTCCCACTTCCATAAACTCTAAGTTCTTTTCCTCCTACTGTTCGTATAATGCCCTCGTTTGTTTTTGTGTAGATCTTTTCCGGTGTAAATCCAAGATTTTTTATATCCTGCTGTATCCTTTCTAAATCTTCAACATGCCCCCTATATATGAGACGCGCAACATGATCTTTGAGTATACACGTCCCATCTCCAAACACGTGTCCAAGCAGCCTAGCCACTATCATTAATCGCTGGTCTATAAGGTTCATTTCATTTAGTTTTAGATTACGCAATACTTTTAGCGTGTGTTTTAGGTATGTTTTTTTAGGAGCATGCTTTATTATATCACTTTCCTTCATAATCTGCCTTTCTTTTTCCTGATAGGATGGAGAGTCATGTGGATTAACGACTACTTTGTCATCCCGTTTTATATTTCCTGCTCCTTTGACGCCCTTATTAGTGTAAAATGGATGGTCTGCTGTCGCTACAATTCTTCGCCGCGTTTCTTTTGTTACTATTTCATAACATTTGGTTCCGTATTCTTCTGGTTTTAACCCCCAAAATTTCTTGATTTTTGTGCTTCTTACTGCTTTCTTTTTCCAATCATATGTTTGGAGCTCAGATTCTTTCCAACAATTTCTGAGTTCGTCTATTGGTCGTTGTATTCCTGTCGTTAAAGAGACGTTCGTGTCTGGAGCGACACAGACAGAAGGGTTTAGTCTAAAAGAGCGCCCCGGCAAGACTTTAACTTTATGGCACATGATGCTCATGCGGTGGAGTGAGGGCTGACGGTTGAAGAGCGCAATGTCTCCGTCAATCACCTGGCGTTCGACAACATATCCTTCTTTTAACTCCGCAATCAATTGCTCTTGAGTTTCTTTGGTGATCTTTCTTTTTTTTCCATCCGTGGCGATGACATAATTGGCTCCAGGATATTCTTTAGGACCATTCTTCACCAAGGAAAGCAACCACTCTTTGTTCCATTCTGTCACTCGTTCTGGAATGGTTAATTCCATAGCAACAGATTTGGGAATGCCTACTTCATTGAATTCAATTTCTGGATCTGGAGAGATGACTGTACGTGCAGCAAAGTTAACCCGCTTGCCTGCCAAGTTATGACGAAAACGGCCTTCTTTACTCTTGATACGCTCTGTCAACGTTTTCAATGCTTGACCAGAGCGATGCCGGGCAGGAGGGATTTGTGTAATGGTGTTGTCGAAGTATGTCGTGACGTGGTACTGCAGTAAGTCCCAGAGGTCTTCAACAATGATTTCTGGAGCGCCCGCGTTGATGTTCTCGAATAAGCGCTGGTTGATGCGGACGATGTCACCTAGTTTGTGTGTTAAATCGTCTTCGGAGCGTTCACCTGTCTCTAGCGTGATAGAAGGGCGCATGGTCACTGGAGGAATGGGCAGCAAGGTTAGAATCATCCATTCAGGGCGTGCATGGGCCGGGTCCATGCCTAGGAGCTCTAAGTCTTTGTCTTGTATCTTAGCAAAGCGAGCGCGGATTTCAATAGGTGAGAGGCGTTTGTCCCCCTCCATGAAGGTTGTTGGCTTTTCGATTTTGATTGCGATTTGTTTTGCGTTGCAGTGCGGGCATTTCTTGAGGAGTTTTGTTTTGCCAATGACCAGCTTGGTTAATTTTCTCACATATTCAAAATTCTTTTCTTTCCTAAACTTCTGGTATAAGGTCCTATATTTGGTTGCTGTTTCTTCATCAATCAATAAGCGATTGCATTCACGACAGATTGCTTTTATTGTCTCATAAATTTTTGCTGCATAGGACACATGGATGACAGGACGAGCTAATTCAATATGGCCAAAGTGACCAATGCATTCCTTGAGTTTACTACCACAGGTTTTGCAACGAAGACCAGGATCTATGACGCCAAGACGGATGTCCATGAGCCCGCCATCGACTGGATACCCTTCTTTATCATATAATTCTGCAGTGACTACCTTGACTGCTGAACTCTTCTCGACCTCTTGCGGACTAATCATACCGAAGATAATCTTATCCACTTCTTTGAACTTATAACCTGATGCTGTCATTTTAGTACTTATTCCTCAATTTTAATCTTGGAGCGATGCCTAGCGCTCTTAATTCATCTAGGAGTAATTTGAATGCATATGAGATTTCAACCACGTTAATGGTCACGTTGCTCCCACAGCGATGGCAGAAGCGGTTGTTTCTAAAGTCATCATAGACTGCGAGCATGCCACACTCTTCGCATACATGAATGGTTGTCTTGTCTGAGTCGAAACGCTCTTTCAAGAGCAAGGAGGCTCCGTGAGCAACTAAGCAATCCTTCTCCATTTCTCCCAAACGAAGACCTCCTCCCTTTGCACGGCCTTCGATGGGTTGACGAGTTAGTAATTGAATACGACCAGATGCACGAGCATGCAATTTGTTAGCAACCATGTGTTTCAAGCGCAAATAGTACATATTCCCGATGTAGATTTTGGCCTTGAGGCGTTCTCCGGTAATGCCTGAGTAGAGAGTTTCTGTGCCGTTCTCTCGGAAACCCATCTCCAAGAGCGTTTTACGAAAGTCTTTTTCTGCTTCTGAAGCGAAAGCAGTACCATCAATCGTCCTTCCCGCCAATGCACCCATTTTGCCTGCCACAATCTCGATTAAGTGCGAGATGGTCATACGTGACGGAAGAGAATGAGGTGAGAAAATGAGATCTGGGACGATACCGGATGCTGCAAAAGGTATGTCTGCTTCTGGCACGATGAGACCAACAACTCCTTTTTGACCGTGGCGCGATGCAAACTTATCACCAATTTCAGGAATACGAGAATGGCGGACGCGGACTTGGATTAGCTTGTTGCCTTCTTCATTATCGGTGATAACAATCGCGTCTACTTTTCCTTCCTCATTGTTCTTCGTGGTGATAGAACTTTCCCTGCGCTTGTTCGCCGCAATGCTGAACTCATCTAACTCACCAAGGAAGCGCGGTGGCGAGGTTTTTCCAATGAGGACGTCATCTTCAGTAATAGTCGCTTCTGGATAGATGATACCATCTTCTTCTAACAAGCGGTAATCATGCTCTGCACGATACGCTTTCACTTCCTTGTTAGGAATCCCAATTTCATCGACCAGGCCGCCAGAATAGCGCAGTTCTTCTGCGGTGTAAGGGCGAAAGTAGGTGGAGCGAGCAAGACCCCGCTGAATAGAACCTTGATTGAGCACAATAGAATCCTGCATATTGTAGCCTTCAAAACTCATCAAAGCAATCACGATGTTTTGGCCAGCTGGATGCTTATGCTGTTCTGAAATTTCGTAAGTGAAGGAGCGGGCAATAGGGTTTTGCGGGTAATGGAGAATGTTGACATCAGTATCCATGCGCTGCAAGTAGTTTGCTGAATAAAACCCAAGCGCCTGCTTCTGCGCTTTACTTCCCCTATTCAAACGGGAACTCTGGCCATAGTTTGCAAATGGTACTAGCGATGTTGTTATACCGAGGATGGTAGTTGGGGAAATTTCAACATGAGTGTGTTCTGGTGTGATACCTTCTTCTGCCAAGGCAATATAAGCGCTTTCTTCTTCAGCAGCATCAAGATACTCAATGATGCCTTCCTTGAGCAGGTCTTTCCACATCATCGCTCCTTTCTCTATCTTCTTTAAGTGCTCTGTAGTCAGCTTGCTCTTTCCATTTTCTACAATGATTAAAGGCCTTCGGACTCTCCCTTTTGAAGTTTCGACGTGGATTTCATCGAGCTCTCTTCGGTAGGCGATGTTCATGGTGCCAGGGATCTTGTTTTTTTGTCGCTCTTCTCTCGCTTTCTTGATAAAACTCTCCGGATTATCGACGATGCCTACAAATTTTTGATCAATAAACACGTCTGTCATGCTGCTTTCATGCCAAGTTCTTCGAATGTTTTTTTGAGCTTGTTTTCCGGGATTTCTTCCTGGGTGATTTCTGCCAATAAAGCAAGGTTCTTTCTCAGTCCGATGGATGTTCCTTCAGGCGTTTCTACTGCACACAACCTGCCCCAATGAGTCGGGTGGAGGGCGCGCGCAGCAAAATTTTCTTGAGTTGCTGACAGGAGGGAAACTACTCGTTGCAAGTGCGAGGTCGATGCCAGGAAATTCGTGCGATCCATGTTTTGGCTTAATCCTTTACGGCCACCAACCCAGACACCAGTAGCCATGGCACTGTTGATTCTGGATGTGAGCAATTTGTCGCGGATGATGATTTTAACGGAGTGGAATTTGCCACGCTTCACTAACCGTTGGAAGTTGTAGAGGATGTCATTGACGAGAGCACGGAGTTGGACACGGAATAGATCCGCTAACAAATCCCCACTCAACTTCAAGCGCTTATTCATGTAATGGTCCTTGTCCTGATTTCTGATGTCCTCTTTGGAGATGATAAGGAAACGGCGCAGCATCTTACAGAGATTGACCGCTTTATACCTGCGATCCTTGGGCTCAATGCCTAAATAAGGTAGTAAATACTTGTCCAGATTGTCTTGTGTCTTTTCTAAACGGCCCTCTTGCATCGGGGACATGCCAATTTTCTTAGCAATAAAATCCAATGCCTCTTTTTCGCTCTTTATGTCTGCAGCATTGAAGAGGTTGATGAAGACGTCATCGAATTCCCGGTCTTTTGAAATGGCTTGGACTATGTCACTGTCTTTGACCAGGCCGAGTGCTTTGATTATGGCAATAATGGGGATCTTCTTGAAGCGGGTAAAGGAGAGATAGATGAGACCATCTTTTGCCTGCTCTATTGCATGGGGGACACGGTAGGAGCCTCGTTCTGAAAAGACTTTGGCAGTGTATCTGCTCGTACCGACTTTGTTTTCCTCGACAAACATTATGTTAGCAGCCAAATCCTCAACTGTCATTAGGACGCGTTCATTGCCATTGAGGATAAAATAACCACCGCTGTCATGGGGATCTTCACCGTGCTTGATCAACTCTTCTTCCTTCATGCTGTGGAGATGGCAGTACTTGCTCTTGAGCATGATGGGCAATAAGCCGATTTGCGTCGTGAATGATTCTCTTTGGACACCGTCAATGTGCGCTGAAATCTCCAAGTTAATGGGGGCAGCATAGGAGATTTTTCTTAAGCGAGCTTCCATAGGGTAGATATCTCGTTTCGAACCGTCTGCTTCTACCAATTGTGGTTTGGTAATGCTTATCTTATCGAGTTTGATGCGGAAATCCTGCATTTCCTGGGGGATGACTGTAGGAATGATGTCACCAATTTCCTGGATGATTTTGTGTACATCTTTCTCGATAAAGTTGTTGAAGGAGCGGATACTAGATTCGACGAAGGAATTCTCTTCAAAGTATTTTTTGATGATGAGCTTTTTATCCATTTGTTTAGTCTGCTCTTACAATGCGGTAAAATACAGCATCTTTTTCCGTTGGTGAATTGCGAATGATTTTGATGACATCTCCGACTTCTATATGGAGGTTCTTGATGGCTTGATCTTTTACGGATATCATGGGCATTTGAGAAGGGGTGATGTTATATTTCTGGAAGAGTGCTTGTGCCTCTTCTTTAGTAAGGAGAATATGTTTTGGCACCAAGCAGTGGTCTTGGGTCTTGATGGTTTTTGGCATGGTGTGCTGAGGTGGGTGTAGCGGACCGGAGGGGATTTGAACCCCCGACCCCTTGGTGTCTTCGCTTTTGGCTCGATTAAAAGCCAAGTGCTCTAGCCAGGCTGAGCTACCGGCCCAACGCCCTAGGCGGGAATCGAACCCGCGCCACGGCCTTTCTCTGGGCCAGCTGCAATCATGAGTGCCCACGACAGGGCCGTATCATAGCCACTAGACTACTAGGGCACGTCTTTTTGCGGTGGAAACGGTTCTTTCTTTGATAGTGCTGACTATATGCGTAATTACTGTCGTATTACCCTTTTAGTGTCATCTTTGCAGCCCAAGCAGAGAAAGTGCTCCATCTAGAAATGGTTGGTTTTGAGGGGATATATAAAGCTTTTGGTAACTAGAGAAATCTCTACTCAACCTCTTTTCTTTACCTCAACACCCTCTTTCTATGGATGAACTTCCTTTTAAAGATTACTGTTCAGGAGAAGTATATTTTATAGTTTAGATGTCTGCATCATAACTTTTTGAGGCTAAAACTTATATAGCCTGCTCGGTTCACGACCTCATGGATTTACCATTGAAGAATAAACTGCGAAAAATATTAAATAAACATGATCCTATTGGGATCTATTTTGGAATGAGAGAAAATTTTGATGAATACGACCCTGAAATAGAGGATATCTATAGGTTATCTAAGCAATGCAAGAATCTGGATACATTTGTTGATGGTGTTCATAAGATTTTTATTCGATGGTTTGGTCCAGAAACAGCAAAGGGCAAGGAGGAATACATCGGTCTTTCAAAAGAGTTGTTTTCTTTTTTCAATAGGGAATTGTTTTCAAAAAATAAAAAATCTCCACGCCCGGACTCGAACCAGGAACCTGTCGGGATCGGCTAGTGAATGTTCACAGTTTCCGTGTGGAATCTCGATTCACGACATCTACAGCCGACCGCTCTACCACTGCTCGTCCACAGATACTTCTGAAGGACCTTGAGCTACGTGGAGGATATCTTTCTAAGACCTGTTTATCGTTTTTAAAGATTGTTGTTTCCTCTTTAGTCTAGAATACCACGGATAGACTGTACTTGGACAAACTTCTCTTTGTTGTCGACGTACTGCATAATGGCAACTGGTAAAATAACGTCGCCAATGATGCTGCTTTTTTTACGGATTTTATAGGAAAAGACGCGTTCCTCTCCTGGATCGAGCTTGATAACATTCCAAAGCAACCTCGTTGTTCGCTCGCCGTGCTGGACACGATCTGGCTTTAAGGAACCAAAATCGGCAGTGAGCTCCAAGATATTGGATACTAAGTCCATGACTTTCACATCATTGATAGTATATTTCTTGCCATTTCGCGCCAACAAGAATACTTTGTACTCCTTGACTCCCTCCATGACCTCTTTGCCGTGGAAGATGCGCTTCTTGATGACGACGGAACGTTCGATGGAGAAGATGAGGATGGCTGTAAAGAGCGCAACGACGATGAAGCCATACAATGCCGGCCTGTAATTCGAGTAAATCTCAATTGTTTTCTTCTCACCAGGTTCCAGCGTGAACTTCCACACCACTTTATTTAGTTCTGTTTCTGGCTTTGGCGTCATGGAGGAGAAGATGCGTTGGATGAGATTATAGGCTGCCTCAACTCGTTGCTCGCTGGCAGTATTTCCTCTGTTCTTGCGAGTGATGGTGGTGGTAGAAGACAAGAAGCCACGCTTTACCTCGCGATCCTCTTCTACACGGTCTTTTGGCAAGATCTCGACATCTGCAACAAAGGAACCACGGAGCTGGTCTTTCTCGTATGCCGCTATCGTCATTTTTTTCATGCCGGGCGTTGCTGCTGGAGCAATATTGATGATGATGGTTTCTTCTTTTTCTTCTTGTGGTTGTAAAGTAATAATGATAGGATCTGCGATCTTAGGCACGTCTGTTGCTGTGACGATTTCTATATTTTCTAAGGTTAGTCGAGAACGATTTTTGAGCCTGACTGGAACTTTGGTTTCCTTTCCTGGGGTTATTTTCGTTGGCAGCTGCGGTACGATTTCAATAATGTTTTTTGCTGATGCAATGTAGGTTTTGAGTATGATAGTTTTTTTGACTTCTGGATGGATGACGGACGCAACAATAACGGTGGAGTCATAGAAGCGATTGGGCGGGGCAATATCTCTGGTTTTGATCAATACTTTGCTAATAGCACTTTCTTCTGCATTTAACTTAACTTGGAAGGGTTTTGCTTCGATTTTTGCAGCAAATTCCGAAAAGGGATACACATTTAACTCGTCTGCCTCGATGCTGAAGACGTCTCGCTCTAAGCCGTTGTTGGTAATTTTTAAGGTGAACTCTGCAGTTGTTCCTGCTTCGACTTCATCTTGTGATTCGAGAAGGGCAACATCCAGCAGATCTGCAAAGACATTTACCGTTGTGCATACAAGAACTATGACCAGGAGGAGTGCCTTTTTCCAGCTCATTGTTATCTCTTGCTAGGACTCACGTTTTTGTTTATAAGGTTTCTGGTGCACTTTCTCGTTACTGGTTAGCAATAGCACTGATGTTGTCTTTCTTTTCGATTTTGATGACGTGCTGGACAAAGCTCTCTATTTTGTTCTCGTGGGAAACAATAATAACCTGCTTTGTCTTCAATTCCTCTAAGATGATGCGAAGACGGTCGATTTGCTCTGCAGAGAAACCGTCAGTAGGCTCGTCAAGTATGAGGAGATCTTTGGTTCGAATGATACTCATCACTGCATTAATAACCTGGTTTAATGCCAGACGATAGGCAAGTGCAGCAGCAGTTTTTTCGCCGCCACTCAAGTAGGTATACTTTATTTCATGCCCCTGTTGCTCTATGATGGGAGAAAATTCATCATCGAGGGAGACTTTAATTTCTTCTGTGTCTACCAATATTTCAAACCATTTCTTAAAAAGACTGGAGAAATCTGCATGGATTTTAAGCATAATTTTCTTTTCTAATGTTGTCACAATATTTATGAACATATTCTCTAACCAATAGTGTAATTCCTTCAAATACCCAATATTATTTCTGATAACTTCTTTTTTGGTGATGTCTCTAGCTAACTGATCGAGTTGCTTATCTAGGCCTTCTAATTCGTGTTCTTTTGTTGCTTTCTCTATTTCCGCCTTTTTCTTGTGTTCTTGTATCGTTTCAATCTCTTCTTGTAGCTGCTTGAATATCTCCTGGGAGACATGCTGTTTTGTTTGTTCTTTCAGCTGGAAGAGAAGACTTTCCAATTGCTCCTTGTCCTTTTTGATAGTTTTGTTGTTCTGCTCAAGATCCTCTTTCTCCTTCCTCTTTTCTTCAACATTTTTTTTCTTCAAAGTATAGATGTGGAGGAGGTAGTCTGCTTTGTTGAGGTGTTCTCTACTGGTCTTTACCTTTGCTACTGCTTGCTCTTGTTGTTGTTCTTGCACTTGTAATTGTTGCAGCTCCTTTTCCTGTGCAGCAATAGTGATTTTCGCTTCTTGCATCACTACACCGATATGCTGTGGCGATACCTTCTGCTTGCATACTGGGCACACATCCAACTTTTCTATTTCTCCAAGGATCTTTTTAGCATGCGACTTCGTGGTTTGGCATTCTTGGATGCGGTTTATTATCCTTCTCAACATCACTTCTTCGTCGCTAAGCTTTTTCTCCAGTTCCATGATGCTCTGTTGATTACTTTGTGGAGGTTTTTCCCTGTTCAGTTCTGCTTCCATTTGCTGTATCGCCATATCCAACTCCTGCATTCTAACAAGGTTTTTTCTTACTTCTTCTTCTTGGTGCTTAAGAGAGATTTCTGTTATCTCGAGATTTTTCTTCTTTTCTTCAAACTCCTTGATTTCTTTTTCGATTGATTCTCCTTTTTTCTTCTTCTCTTCTAGCAAGAGATGGTATTCTTGCAGTTTTTGTATCAGGTTGTCGAGTATGCTCCTAAGGTTTCTTTTTTCCTGCTTCAGTCTTTCCTGCTCGGTCTTCTTTTGTTCAAGATCAGCAATCATAATGGCATTTTCTCTGTTCTTTGCTTTGATATAGGTCATGACTATTTCTGCATTTTCTTTTAGTCGCTTGTAACGATCAATACCAAAAACTTTTCGTAAAGCATCAATGCGATAGTCTCTGTCTCCCAAAAGAATGCTCTTCATTTCTTCTTGCGGCGTGTAGACCGTATAGCGATACATAAGCGATTTTGATTTCGTTAGTAATTCCTGCGGATAGTTGAGCAAGGTGAGGATCTGCTGCTTCAGCTCTGTAGCTGTTGCTTCTCGTTTTGCATTATCAATACTGATGTGCCCAGCATCTTGAACAACAGATGTCCCACGGCGCAATGTTCTTTTTATGGCTACTTCCTTGTTTTCTACTGTAAAATGCAACTCTACAGCTCCGTGATCTTCACCATTTCTGAGCAGAGAAGCACCGGATAACTCCTGGGAAATACCGAACAGTGCGAAATCTATAGCCTGGAGAATTGTTGATTTACCACAACCAATGTTGCCTGACAAGAGAGTATTTCCTTCAGGGAATTCTATCTCTTCATCTCTATAGCTCCTAATATTTTGCAATCTAATTTTCTTCAACAACATGGTTACCAAAAACTTCTGCTAGCTGCAATTCATCAACCACCTCTTTTATCAATCTGCCCTCAAAATCCGCTTTTCTCTCCCCCTCTGACTTTTCTTTGTTCAGTACTGTAAGCATTTTTCTTGTCAGCTGCTCTTCTGGAATCTTAATTTGTTCTAGAGGAATTTGGCCTACGTGCTCTTGGATGATTTTTTCCTCTATTTGCTCCACAGACCCTGTTTCTGCCCTCACTTCTTCAAATTCCTGTGTTGTTAAACTATAGGTATTCTTCAGGATACAATAGGCCCCTTGCATGCTCTCGATAAGTCCTAGAAAGTTAATATCGGAGGGTTTCCCTGTCTTCAATGTGCCTTCCACTCTGAGCGTCACGATTTTATCATGGAGATCGTGGTTCTTGATGTGCTCTTCGATCTCTCGCTCTACCTCCAGCGGTGTTTTGTTGTCCGCGTTTATTTGCAAAGCGATAACCTCCTTGATTTTGATAGGAATGTGGCGAAGGTTCATTTTTTCATCACCAATAAAAAACCCGCCCTGCTTCAACTCTTCGATTTCCTTAAAATTATTTGGCATTAAAGGACCAGGATACGTGATAACTCCATACTTGCGAATGCGTTTTTCCATCACGAAATGGGGATGGCCTCCAGCGTAGTAGTCGAAACCCTTTGGCAGGAGCGTATAGGACTCACCCTCTACTTTTTCCAACTCCTTAGGACGGAATTCATTCAATAAGGTGTGGAACATGAAAATCTTGAATCCCTTTTCTGCTTCCAGGTTTGTTTTATCGAGGACTTTATAGTGCGCTTTTTCCAGACCGCCCGCGAGACCAATAACTCCCGTAATCTTGACGTTGGTTTTGTCAACAGTGAATTCGAGTTTGTTGTCTTTCAGTTTGAAGACGTTGTGGCAGAGGCCTGCTTTTTCTAGCACGTCGATCATCGTTTTTCCAGAGGGAGAGTAGTCATGGCTGCCTGGGATAATATAGACGTCGATGTTCTCTTCTTTGAGACGTCTGAGCTGGTTCGTGACTTCTTTAATCAAGTCAATTTGCGGAATGGAGGTATTAAACAAATCACCTGAGATTAGCAGAAAGGCAACATGTTCTTGAATACAGCAATCAATCATCTTCTGGAAGGAGAGCAAACTGAGCTGCTTCATTTCCTCTTCACGCCAACCACCGACGTGACAATCTGCTGTGTGTGCGAATTTCATACTTCAAGCATTTCTTCCAATCTTTTCTTCCCTCCTTGTGTGGGATAATCACCGGTGAGGCAGGCGTTGCACACGCTCTCTTTTTTTACTTCTGTGAATATTTTTCTTAACGATGATAAGGAGAGATATTTAACACTGTCGATTTCTAATACTTTTGCAAGTTTTGTTTCTAGTTCCTCTACTTCGTATTTTGGTGCGATTAATTCATTTCTGGTGGGAAAGTCAACACCATAAACACAGGGAAAATAGATAGGTGGGCAGGCTGATCTCAGATGGATGCTTTTGGGATTGGCAGCTTCGCGGATGAGCTGCATAAGTTTTTTTGAGGTGTCTCCACGAACAATGCTATCATCTATGATTAATAAATTCATTCCTCTAATTTCATCAGGGTCGATGTTGTACTTTACTGCAAGAAGAATTTTTCTCTGCTCTTCTTTTTCAATGAAAGCTCTTATGTCTCGATCTTTGATGAGGGCGTCTTCGAGGCAGCGAATACCAAGTATTTGAGCCATCTTCCGTGCAATAGGAATAGAAGTTTCTGGCACAGGAACAATAACCCAACTTTTATCAAGGTCGTGTTTTAATGGTTCCCCTCTGACTAGTTCTTCACCCACTTTCTCGCGGAAATGTCTTACTTTTAAGCCATCAATTGTAGATATGGGGTTGGCAAAGTACATCCATTGAAAGAAACAGGGTGTTGGAGTGGCTTCTTGGAATTTTTCTTGTTGTACTTGATGACTTTGATCAACGAGGATATATTCACCACCTGCAATGTCTTGGTGTCTGTAGATGCCAATTTTGTTTAGGGCCCTGGATTCTGAGGCAAAGGCAATAAAGTTCTCGTTTTCACCCCAGCAGAGAGGCATGAAGGTATGAGGATCACGGAAAAACAAAAGATTTCCTGCTACATCGAGCATCCCGAGACTATAACTTCCATCAAACTTTGCTGTTGTCTCCCTCAGCACACGTTCAATACTAAACTTACTTTTCCTGTCTAATTCATCTTTGATACCAAGGGAGAGATAATGCATTAATACTTCAGTATCTACTGGAGTGTCCATTTCATATTCATCAGATGCTTCTAATTCACGTCTGAGTTCTCTATGGTTTGCTAGATTACCATTCCAGACAAGGGCGAAGTGTTTTCTCTTATGACTATGGTGTCGGTGGAAGGGTTGCGCTTCTTCACGCCACTTTTCTTCATCACTGTTTTGGACGCCGCTGGTTGCGTAGCGGACATGACCTATGGCAGCTCTGCCAGTATGCCGCTGCATTATTTTTAGAAACTCTTCCTTCTTCGAACCACGGAAGACTTCTGGAACTAACCCGAGATCTTTGTGGACATTTAGTTTACTATACTCTCGAGCAGGATTAAAAGTTGCGATACCTGCACTCTGCTGGCCGCGGTGTTGGAGAGCAATGAGCATGAGGTACATGTACCATGCTGCTCCACCAGTAGGGTATTCTTCTAAGGGTTTTTTGAGATAGATGCCTGCAATACCACAATCCATGCTTTTGAGCCCCCTGAGAACCTATGTCTTTTCCTTTAAAAAGATTTAGCTACTGAAGCGTCATCGTTTGCCCATTATGCACTTCATGGATTTCAGAACGTCTTTTGAAGCCCATTTCCTCTGCCAATTGTGCACAAGGAGAGGTTAATTTATGATGACCATGGGACGGAATCACGTGTTCTGGATTGACTATATTAATAAGATCACGGATATCTTCTCTAGAGCCATGACCAGAGACATGAATATCCCTATAGATACGAACACCGAATTTTCTGAGTTTTTCTTCCATTTTTGCTCTGTTCGTAATATTAGGTTCTACAGGAATAATCCGATTGGAGAAGATCATCGTGTCTTCTTGGTTGAAATAAAAGGGATAGATTTTGTTGAGCATTTTGTTCAAGACTGAATTTGGTTCTCCTTGACCACCGGTGCAGACAATTAGGTAACTGTTCATGCCTTCTTTTTCCATACGAACGAGTTTTTTCTTGATTTTGTCAGCATTGGCAACAATTTCTGCTTCTTTGGAATATTTGACGATGTTGACTTTCTCTGCTGCACTTGCATATTTTTGCATACTTCTTCCTAATAATACTACCTTTCTGTTTAATTTATGACCAAAATCAATAATGCTTCTCAATCGAGCGATGTGTGATGCAAAGCAAGTTACGATCATAGGGTTATTATTATTTTCAGTGCCGAGCATGACATCTTTCAGCATCTCTCTGGCGACTCGTTCACTTGGAGTTTTTTGTGCGGCTCCTGAATATAATGAATCAACAATGACAGCTAACACTCGTTCTTCTTTTCCCAGTTGTTTTAATCTTTCAAAATCTGGTTTTTTTCCCACAATCGGATCGTTGTCGAACTTGAAATCGTTGGTGTAGACAATGACTCCTTCTTTGGTGTGGACAGCTATGATGGCAGTCTGCGGTGTGGAATGAGTGATGTTGATGAACTCCACTTTAATGTTCTTTGAGACTTTATAAGAAGAGCCCACGTTGATGGGAATGTACTTATTTCTCATTTCAAGACCTTCACTGTGAATCATATTCCTTAATACTTCTATGGTAAAAGGAGTGCCAATAACAGGAGCATGGTACTTCGGTGCTAGATAAGGAACAGCACCAGTATGATCAAGATGGGCGTGGCTGCAAGCTATAGCTTTAATATTGTTTTTCCACGAACTGATGATAGTATCATCTGGAACAGCACCCATCTTTCGCATTTGGTCTGCAGACAATAAAGAACGGTCGTTGCCTTCTTCTTCATAATCGACAATAACGGGCAAGTAGAAACCCATGTCCATGATGACTACTTCGTCTCCTACCTTCACTGCTGACATATTTTTGCCCACTTCGCTATAACCGCCAACAGCTGCAATTTTTACTTCCATCAGAAACTCCTCTTCGTTAAACGTTTGACTATAAGGAGGATAATTATTAGACCAAGAATGTATCCTGCTAAGATATAGATTGTTTGTATGAAGAGCACGATGGGAAGCTGGAAGAGGAGAATTTTGTTGAGCAAGGTTTCTCCCATGAAGAAGGGATTGAAGGAAGCAATCTTTCTGATGAGGATGGGCAAAGTTTCTATAGGGAGAATGCTAGAGGAAAAGAAGAGGAAGATGAAACCTAGGGAGATGGTAGCGATGGTGCTTGTTTCTTCAGACTTGAAAATACTGCCAATGATCATCCCCAGCAGAATAAAGACAATAGTTATGAGGGCAAGCACGATGCTCATGCCTCCAATGGTTGCGCTTAATTGCTCTTTAAAGAAATAAAATGCTACGCCGAAAATAACACCCAATTGGATTATGATTACTACAATGTTTGTGATGAAATTGCTTATGAGGAAGGTAATGTATGATGTTGGCGTGATGAAGTTCTTGAGGTAGACATGGCTGGTTTTTTCCTTGATCTCCAGAGTTGAGGCGAGCATCATGCTGACGAACATGACAATCAAAATCATCAACGTGGGGAAGACGTAATTGAGCTGGCTTTTCTCTGCAGTTACTGGCTCGATCTTTGTCGATAGCGGAGAAACAATCTTGCTGACGCTGGTTGTCTTTACTTTTTTAATCTCTGCAGTAATCTTGTCAATGCTGTTGTCTATGGACTGGATGTACTGAAAATCGCTCCTTAACGTTGTCTTGATGTTATTGGCTGCCAGGAGCACTTGGCCCTGTGCACCAATCATCTCTTTAAATTGCTGGTCAATCGTTTCTAATTCCCTTTTGAGGAGATCAACTGCTTTTTTTACATCTTCTGTTCCTGACTCGTTCGATGCGGCAATTTTTTCTAGCGTGTCCAGACCAGGGATTTCAGTTGTAAATTCAAGGTCGAGACCCTGGATATTCCTTACGATGGTATTCACACGATTGTTGATGTCTTCATTGTCTGTGGCAAGAGATCTTACCAGGCTATTCTTATCAATCACTTCTCTATCGACTTGATCTATCGTGTCTAAGATATTTTTGGTTAATTGTGCGCTAATCTCCTTGGTTTTTGTGCCAATAACGGTGTTCAGGGCGTCTAGGACCATGTAGACCAAGTTCATCCGTGAATTATCCACGTAGAAGAGAATGTCACCACCACTCTTCAAGGAGAGATCTGCTGGGAAGATGGTGCAGACATGGACAATGCCGCGTTTGATACTGTCGATGCAGGCCTGCTGCGACTCAATTTTCTGGACAGTGAAGCGCTTTTTACCCAGTTCATCAATCAAGGAATTGCTGAGGGTACTGTAGGAGGGAGAATACGTGCCGATACGAACACCATAGACGTTGGCTGTGTTGAAGGCAGCCCCAATGAGCATGATGAGGAGGAGGGGACCGAGGACAATAATTAAGGCTGAGCTCTTTGTTCGTGTCAACAGCTTAGCATTTTTTCCGATAATGGCGAGGATTTTTCTCATTTTTTCTTCGTTAGCGCTTTGAACACTTCTGTGAGGCTTGGTTTTCTGATGTCAGCATAGACGAGCCTTTCTTTGTCATTCTCGATAATATGGAGGATCATATGCAAGGTTTTTTCTGCTTCTGCTGTGTAGACAATCAATTTATTTTCTTCTCTCTCGTACTCTTTAAGATTTGCAAACTGGATAATGCGATCATAATTGGCTGAAGCGACTTCCACGTGGATTTCTTCTTGCTTGCCGTATAATTTTCTGAGATCATCGGCGGAACCAATATGCATAGTTTTCTGGTCATGGAGGATGGCTATGGTGTCACAGAGATTTTCTACGTCTTCTAGGATATGCGAGGTGATGACAATAGTAGTGCCTTGCTTGTTAATCTTTTTGATGACGTTGACTATGTCTCTCCTCAGCGCAGGATCAAGGTCTTCTGTAGGCTCATCCAAGATGAGGACTTTAGGACGGTGGATCATGGAACAGGCCAAATCTAGACGGCGCTGCATGCCGCCTGACAAATTCTGTGCCAAGGTGTTTTTCACGTCTTCGAGCTCTACTAGCTGCAGGATTTCCCTTGCGTTCTCATGGACTTCTCTATGGGAGAGACCATATAAGGTGCCGAAGTAGTGGATATTCTCCCTGACTGTTAATTTTGTGTAAAAGGAGCTGTCCTGGCTCATGTAGCCGAATTCTCGCTTCATCTTCTTAGAGACCTTGGAGATTTTTTTCCCTCGAAAAAGGATGGTTCCTTTATTGGGCTTATAGAAACCAATTATCGTCTTGAGGAGGGTTGTCTTTCCTGAGCCATTAATACCGATAATGCCAAGGATCTTGTTTTCTGGCACGTCGAGGTCTATGTTGTCGAGGACTATATGGTCTTTAAAGCGCTTCGTTAAGTTTTTCACCTCTATGATTCCCATGCTGTAGTGAATCTATGGATGTTTTTAAAGGTAGTGGTAGTTTACAGGCTGAAGGAGAGCTTCTGGTTGCAGCTTATGGCTGCTGTTGAGTTAGCTGGACATTCAAGGATGTACTGTGCTGGTATGGGTGAAGCGATATAGGGAGTGAAGGGGGCGATGTTTCTAGCAATATGGATCACTTTTTTGTTCTTGTCTAACCAGAGGGCGTCAATAGGGAAGAAGACGAAGAGCATGTCTATGGTTTGGAGATTTTCTTTTGGGGAGGCGAGAAGCAAAGCTTGACCTTTTTGTAAAGGTAGAGAGAAGCGGAGACCTTTGAGGAGGAGCAGTGGATGGTGGTAGACTCTTGCATCAACAATACATTTTTTTTTCAGAAAAATTTTTACGAATTTCATTCAATTTGTGTTGTTAATCTTCCTACTCTGGCGTGGATAATCTTTGAACCTTTCTCTTTGTATACTATTACCATATCATTGTTAAATTTTCCGCCTGCCTGAGGGATAAATGATGAGGAAGGAAAGCAACTGTATTGTGTCTCACAGGCACAATCTGCGCCCGCACTCCCGCACACAATTGGGTTATTCAGTACAGAGCAGCAATTCTGTTGACGATCTCCACAATAAATACCACTATTTCCATTAGCATTCAATGAATAGATTTTTCTCGCTTCTCCGTCTTTGAAGATGGGCTGCAATGCTTGAAGTCCAGGTATGGTTACATAGCCGGCAACGCCCCCACACACTTCTTTTCCATTTGCTACGTCTTGTTTTGCTGGATATATTAAGAACAAATCAAAATCTTTTCCCATCCCGTTTCTTACCAGAATGTGGATCCTTTGCTCGCTACTGCTAACTTTATAATCATCGCAGGCTAAACCAGGACCTAACATACATTGTTGTGGCAAGAATTTACTCGGATTCAACACCCCGAAGAACGCCAAGGCGCCTATAGCTACTAAAACAATGAGCAATGCCCAACCATAGGTCATCAAGAACTCCATGGCTGCCTGGCTTCTCTTTTGCATGCTTTTCACCCTTCCTTTTACTCTTCTCTTCTGACTTTTAAGCTTATCCTTTACACTTGGCAATGGCAAAATTTTCAAATGCAATCTTGCTAGAAAGTAGTAAGGTTCATCTTTTTTGTGTATATTTTATAAAATAAGTATCCACTGGCTTCGGCTATAAGAAACGCAAGAGCAGCACCATACAACGGGTTAATTTTGATTAATATGGCATTTCCCAATATATTTGTTACTGTTACTATTAATGTTCCAAAAGTCACTATTTTTTGATTGTTTAATAATGTTAACAATAAACCAAAGACATAATTCTGAAATAATGCAACTGTGCTTAAAGATAGTATCAAAAACATCTTTCCGGCGATGGCAAATTCGCTTCCAAAAAGTAACACAATTATTTTTTCTCCCATTAAAGATGCTAGGCTTATACCAACCACCGAAAAGAATAAGAATAATATTCTATACTTTCTAATAAATTCTCTTTTATCTTTTTCACTCTCCTCTTTTTTAAGGAGTAGTGGGTATACTGCAGTGTTTGCAAGCGATGGCAGCAGAATAAATAGTAGTAGAAAATTAAAAGCAGCACTATAATATCCGACTATCGTTTCAGTTGTGAAATATGAAAGGAAGAAAATGCCATTCTTGTAGTATATGCTTGTTAAAATGAGTATAATTCCAAAATGCCAACTTTTTTTAAATAATTCTTCTAATTTAATATTATTTTTATCGGACTTATTTCTAAATATAAGGAATGTAATCCCCATACTAAGGATTGTCCCTCCCAGAAAGCCTATTCCGATAGAGAT
>JACOVP010000027.1 GCA_016177265.1 Candidatus Woesearchaeota archaeon | reverse complement strand
TTGAATCTCCCCAGAGGCTTTTTATTTAAGAAAAATATATAACCTTCTTATGTTTATCTATTGCATGCATCTTCGTATTAAATATAACCATTGGTATCCGAAACTTCTTGGCATTCGCGGCATTGCTTATTATCCTTTTATTTTTCTTTATTGCTCTAGGCAACAAGCTCTTAAAGAAAGAATTCTGCATCATGAATGGATACATGTGCAACAGATACGTCGAGATGGTGCGATTTATTTTTATCTACGATGGTTGTTTGAGTTTTTTGTTCATTTCATTAGGTATCGCAATCTGAGTAAAGCCTATAGAATTATCTCCTATGAACAAGAGGCTTATCGCTTGATGTATAAGATAAAATTACCCAGGAGCTTTCTACATCATTTTTGACAATATTATTCTCCAAAAAGAATATAAAGACAAAGAAACTTATTTCATTATGAAAAAGGGTGTTATAACTATTCTCTTTGTAGTCCTTCTTCTTACGGGCTGTAAAGAAACTTTGAAACTTACCAAAGAAAATTGTGAAAAATATAAATCAGTAGTTGTTGATGCATGTATGCCTGATACCACTAAAAGTGGTGAAGATATGATGATGTTCCTACAGTGCTCTGGTGAAAATTCAAAGAAGTTTTTCGCCGACTATACCTTAAATGAAATCGAACAATTCCAGGAATATTGTAAAAAAGAAACTGGCTTTGATTTCCAGAAGGAAAACACAGAAAAAGCAGGAGAGTGGCTGACTAGCTTCGTTCAGGGTTTTAAAAATAAAGAAAACTGGGTTCCTGAAGAACAGCAAACGTTTAAGGGAGAAGGAAATCAAAAAACTGAAAAAGTCTATATTAAAAATTTTGCGAAAGATCTACAAGGTGGAGGAATAGTAAGAGCACAGATAAAACATACAGGCACCTCGATTATTGTATATCTGGTAGATGCGCAAACAGACAAGAAACAGCAAATAAATACTAACACTCAAGATATAGTACAATTCTCAATGATCACTCTAGAAAAAGAGGGAGAATATTTCTTCGAAATAAAAGCAGACGGTAAATGGGAGATTACCTTAATCACTGGTGGTTATCTCAAATAGTTTGGTTTTTGAAATTAGGTTATAAATGTTTTGCTAACCCTCTATTAATTCTTGGAATGCAATACATATCATTAACAACTGCGGTAGCCATACCAACAATGAGTTGTGTGCCATACCGTCTTACACTCTTTTGTAATGCCTTTACTTTCTCAGCGGAATCAATGCCTCCTGTTGCGCAAATAGCGATGCCTGTTGGAGCGATTAGCTGTGTCATTTCTAAGGTTCTCCCGAATAGTGGCGGTCCACTTAAGCCACCTCCACCAATAGAGATAGCATCGTCTGGCAGACCAATGCCTGTACATTTTCTGAAGGTTGTGTTGCCGAGATTCATATACGTTCTTTGAAATCGCTTGAGCATCTCAGCAAATTCTACTAATTGTTTATCTGGCGTATCTGGCGAGAATTTTGCTCCCATGACTGCATTTGTTCTTTCTCTCATGTACTTTAGGAGATCTTCCAATAGTTGGGGATTTTTTGTCATCTGCTGCCCCTCTGGCGTATTTGGACAACTGACATTGACTTCGAAATAGTAAGAAACATTTTTTCCTTGTACATACGTATGTAAACGATCAAAAACATGTTTATATTCTCCTACAGAACTTCCACCTATACTCATGCCTATTGGACGACCACGTGAGAGCATAGTTGATTGTTCAAATTCTTGGATTTTTCCTTCTACACCATGCCCTGGAAGGCCCATAGCATTGATGAGGCAATCAACAAACCCATAAGCCTTTACTTCTTGGAGTCGTGGCCTCTTATTCCCTGTACGAGGATCTTTCATGACTGTTTTGATGCATGCTCCACCTAGACCCAATCGCATCCAAATGTCTATGATGGAAAGATCATCTTTGAATGCTGCCAAGGTTAGGGGTGAGGGAAAATGTAAGTCATAGAAGTCAACACCAATGCCTGGTGGAATGGGAAATGTATAAGCCCAAGCTGGTAATGCTTTCAGCCTTTGATCCCCTATTTCTACAACTGCTTCGAGGTCACGCGGACGACGCTCTCTGTCTTGCTGTTCATAGACCTGTCTTATGGTTCTTGTACGACCTCTTCTATAGAGATGAGAAAATACTGGAGCAAGTGCTGTGTTCATGTTGTACTAGGTGTTGGAGTATCGCCCCCATGCTTCGGGCTTATCTTCTGGTATAAATAGCTTCTGGTGAAAAATACTTACCAACTCGTAAGAAAAAAATTTGTTCATAGAAGTCTTTAAATAACCCTCTTTTTTCTTAGTAGTATGCAACCTTTAAACTACAAAGACCTTGGCTTACGTGTTGGTCTAGAAATTCACAGGCAAATCTCTTCTCACAAACTGTTCTGTTCATGTCCATCTGAGTTAACAGACAAACCCTTTGATGCCTTACTTAAAAGAAGTTTGCATGCGGTCAAGAGTGAAACTGGACAAACAGATATTGTTGCAGAACATGAAGTAAAAAAAGGGAAGCACGCGGTGTACGAGGTTGTCCATGGAAGCTGTTGCCAAGTCGAGACTGATGAGGAGCCTATTCATCCTCTCAATATGCATGCGTTACAAGCAGTCTTAGAGGTTGCTCTGTTGTTGAAGTGCAAGCTAGTTGATGCCATCCAAATTATGAGAAAACAAGTGCTTGATTATTCCAATACGTCTGGTTTCCAGAGGACTGCGTTAGTTGCAATGGATGGCAGAATAGAAACTCAACATGGGAACGTTGGTATTACCAGTATCTGCATTGAAGAAGATGCTGCAAGAAGAATCAGGAATGAACCAGAGTTTACTGTGTTCAGATTAGACAGACTGGGGATACCGTTGATTGAAATAACGACTGAACCAGATATGACCAATCCAGACCAAGTGAAAGAGATTGCAGCATACTTAGGGATGGTCTTGAAGTCTACAGGCAAGTATAAATCTGGGATTGGAACCATAAGACAAGATTTGAATGTGAGCATTAAGGGACATCCGAGAGTTGAAATTAAAGGCGTACAGGATTTGCAATTAATACCAACAGTTATTGAAAAAGAAGTCTTACGACAACTAGACAATGTCAAACTGGGTAAAACAAAAAGCGAAGTCAGGAAGATGTTACCAGACGGAACAACCGCATACCTACGACCTATGCCTGGGGCAAGCAGAATGTATGTAGAAACAGATCATCCCATTATTGCGCTTGAACAAAAATTCTTAGATAGCTTGGTGTTGCCTGAACTTTTATCTGAGAAGACAGAACAGTTTGAGAAGAAATACAATCTACCACCACTATTAGCACGAGAAGTCATTACCAATCCTTTGTTTACCAAATTTGCCGAGCAATATAAACAGCTTGAAGCGAGCTTCATTGCCAGAGTTTTATCTGAAATTCCTAAAGACATTAAAACAAGACTACGTATTGATACTGGAAAATTGACGGACAAAGATTTTGCCAAGGTATTGGATGCGTATACCAAAGAACCATTGTCGAAACAAGCTGCGACTGATATGCTAGCAGCATTGGCACAGGGTCATCCTTTTGACTTAACGAAATATCAAATGGTGTCTGATGAAGAGCTGGAGAAGAATATCAAAGAAATCGTTGCCAAGAACAAGGGTGCTTCGATGGGCGCGTTGATGGGCATTGTGATGCATGCGTATAAAAATAAAGTTGATGGCAAGAAAGTAAGTGAGCTGTTGAAGAAATATCTACAGTAATTTTTGTCTCTGTTGTAGAATGAACAATGTTTATAAATTCCTTTGGAGGTAACTTTCTCTATGGCTAGTTTATACTATGGCAAGATGGATATGCTTGTAGCAACACGGGTGTTCCTGAGCTCAGCTCAAGAGGCTTTGGAACGGGGTGAATATCATAAAGCAGTCATTGAAGCAAATAAAGTTATTGAGGGCATACCCCTCTTTAAAGTAAGTCCTGATGCTTATCGTGATCAGAGGCGTCGACGTGCACTTGGAAGTTTTTTAAGAGACGCTCATCTCGTCAATGTGGAGGCTTTATTAGCAATCTCTCTAGCGCAGTTTAGAGACCATGGGTATACTCCAGATCTAAAATCTAAGATGGGTGATTTATTCCGTAATGCCCGTAGAGCAAGACTTCCCATCTTGGAAGACATTCGAACATTGCAGCAACGATTGGAAGAGACTGCTCCTGCTATTTCTAGGATTCTTTCCAGAAAAGCTTAAATAGCTCGTTCCTGTTCTGATTAGATTATGATACGGACGCATGCCTGTGGTGAAGTTTCTGCAAAAGATGCTGGAAAAGAGGTTACCTTGTGTGGGTGGGTTGATACTCTACGGGTAACGGGGAAGATTTCTTTTTTGCTCTTACGAGATAGAACCGGGATTATCCAGATTTTTTTGGATACAGGATTAACTGAGAAGTACCAGCATGATCTCAAGAAAGAATCTGTTGTGCTTGTTGCAGGCATTGTCCATAAACGACCTGAAAATCAAGTGAAAAAGGAATTAAAAACTGGTAGCATAGAAGTTGCTGCAAAAAAACTGGAACTCGTGAGTGCTGCGGAAACGCCGTTACCGATTGATGTTATTGAGGACACAACGACAAATATTGACAAACGACTAGACTATCGGTTCTTGGACGTCAGAAGGGAACAAGTAAAGCATATTTTTCTGGTGCGGTCAAAAATTTATAGCAAGACTGTAGAATTTTTTGAGCAAGCAGGATTTGTTGCTGTGCAAACGCCTAAACTTACTGCGTCTGGTGTTGAATCCGGGGCAGAAGAATTTAAAATTCCCTACTTTGGCAAGACTGCTTCGCTGGCACAATCACCCCAAGTGTATAAGCAGATGTTTGTTGTTTCTGGACTGGAAAAAGTGTACGAGATAGCGCCTATCTTTCGAGCAGAAAAATCACATACAACCAGACATCTGACTGAATTTACAGGCATTGATTTTGAGATGGGATTTATTAAGGATGAGCATGATGTGATGCAGGTTGTGGAAGACTATTTTAAGTTTTTGCTGAATGAAATTAAGAAATCGTGTAAAGAGGAATTGCAGTATTTAGGTGTTCCTGTTGATATTCCAAAGTCTATTCCTAAGATGACACTAGGAGAAGCACGTAAGATTTTGAAAGAGCATGGAAAAACTTTACCTGAAGATGAAGATCCAGATGCAGAAGCTGAAAAACTCATTGGAGACTATGTGAAGAAAAAGTATAATTCTGATTTTGTGTTTGTGCTAGATTATCCTTGGAAAAAAAGACCATTCTACCATATGCGCCCTGAAAACAATAAAAAAATTACAAAATCTTTTGACTTACTGTATAAAGGTGTTGAAATTGGTACAGGTGCACAACGAGAACATAGACTTGATGTTTTAGAAGCGCAGGCGAAGGAGAAAGGGATTGACTTCAAAAAGATGAGTTTCTATAGGGATATCTTTCGTTTTGGTGCTGTACCCCATGGAGGCATTGGATTGGGATTAGACAGAATCACCCAACAACTGCTTAATTTACCTAATATCAGAGAAGCTATTTTACTACCAAGAGATCCAGAGAGATTGACACCCTAATGTCTCACTAATAAGCATTTTATGCGTAGAATAGTTTAATCAGTAAAGTCCTTCCTTTATTTTTTCATTAATTTCATTAAGTATTTGCTTATACATTCCTATTTCTTCAACAAGTCTATCTATAACAGCAGCTGCCGGATGATTAAAATCTACACATCCGTAGTGGTGAGCATGGTATTCGTCACAAGGACGTGCTATTAATCTATCGGTCAAACCAAAGAGATCTTCTCTTATTTTCTTTAAGGTTTCGTCATTTAATATTTTGGCGTCTAGACATTCCTTTTTAAAACGGTTAAACTCTGCTAGATCTATTTTATCAATGGGTAATTCCGGTCTTGTCGAAGGCATATGATCTCTGTATAACTCAGTCTATATAAAGTTTATTCACTAAGATAATAGACAATCTGTAGCAAGTTTTTTATATTCTTGAATGATTGACACCTTAATCCTTTCATTCCTTACTGATAACAAAAAAGTACAATAAATCTTATAAATGTCCTTTTTGTAATACTTTTATGAGCGTAGAACAAAGAAGTAGAAGTGTAAATGTCTATGAATGTTATGAAATAAAACTTCCTAACTATAGAGGGAAGATTACTGTAACCTACGACGGCCATAAATCTGGGTTATCTAAACATGATATTGTTGGTATATATGTTGGTAAAAAATATATCGGAATGAGCGCTAGCGATGGTGGACCACTGGACATTGAAATAGAGCGGAAAGAGCTACAGAGTCTAGATGCAAGAGTTCTTCGGGCTTTTCAAGCATTGCCGCGCCGCGTGCTAAGAGCAATGGGGTTTTGATGTACCTGTTGATGAGCTGATTCCTGCTTAGCGAGCCTGAAAATTGTAACTAAACGCCGTTACCTTCTCCCGGACGCTATTCTCAATTCTTCTTTTGCCTGCTCGAGAATCTTTTTTTGCGACTTTGGAAGATTTTTGCCTGCGCGGTTCATGTAGAAATTCAGCATGGACATGGCTGATTGATATGATGTTGCTTTCTTGCGTTTACTTGTTTCTGCAGAGCGTTTGAGTGAAAGGGCAATTCTTCTAGGGTTTTTCCAGGTAAACACACCTTGTTCTAGAGCAAGCGCCCTACTTTTTCTGGTGACTGCTGCTGACCAGTATTTCTTTTTCGATGTCATGCTATATCATTAATTCTATGATTTAAATTCTTAACTGTTCAACACCGCAAACCTTAAAATATCCCCTTTCATGCTTATACATATGACATTTGTCTCCATTCAAGAAGCATTAGCAAAGGGAAAAGGACGTGTAGCACTCAGGGGATGGGTGTATAGAGAGCGGGGGAGCAATGAGTTCAAGTTCATAGTCTTACGAGATTCTAGCAACATCATCCAGTGTGTGTTCAAGCAAGAGAAGTTCTCTAGTAAAGCATGGGATGAGCTAGATAAAGTTACAGTAGAGAGCTCTATGACAGTAGAAGGAACACTCAAAGAAGACAAACGTGCTCCAACTGGTTATGAACTGCAGGCAGATAAATTTACTGTTCTCCAGAGAGCAGAACCATTCCCTATAACCAAAGACCAGAGTCCAGAATTTTTGTTGGATGTCAGACATTTATCGATTAGAAGCAGACGATTAACTGCAGTGATGAAAATTCGGCATACGGTGATGAAAGCATTCCGAGACTATTTCATGCAAGAAAAATTTATTGAAATGGAACCGCCCATCTTTACACCCAATGCATGTGAAGGTGGGAGTACACTGTTTGAAGTAAAATACTACAAAGAAAAAATGTACTTAACCCAGAGCTGGCAGTTGTATGCAGAAGCAGCTATCTTTGCACTGGAAAGAATTTTTTGCATCTCACCTTGCTTCAGAGCAGAAAAAAGTAAAACAAGCAGACATTTATCAGAGTTCTGGATGGCAGAGATGGAGGCAGCATGGATTGGATTGCCTGAATTACTGAAGTATGCAGAGGGATGTGTGAGCCATATTGTCCAGATGGCGGTGAAAGAGAATACAGCAGAGTTAGAAATTCTTGGGAGAGATATTGCCACATTAAAAAAAGTGAAAGCACCATTTCCCAGAAAGACGTATGCTGAAGTGCTGAAAATTTTAAAAGAAAAAGAACAGGTGGACATTCCTTTTGGCAAAGATTTGCGGACGATTGAAGAAGACTTGATCATGAAACATTTTGACAAACCACTCATGGTGACCAATTATCCCAAGGCAATCATGGCATTCTACAAGAAGCGTGATCCAAAACATCCTGAGACTGCGTTGTGCTTTGATGTGCTTGCTCCTGAAGGATATGGAGAGATCATTGGCGGTAGTGAGCGGGACACAGATCTTGAAGAACTCAAAAAAGCCTTGCAGCAAGAGGGAGAGAAACTGGAGAACTATAACTGGTACTTTGATCTGCGGAGATATGGGAATGTGCCACATGCTGGATTTGGACTGGGGGTAGAACGGGTCGTGTCGTGGTTGTGTGGACTGGACAACATCAAGGATGCGATTCCGTTTCCAAGAACCATGTATCGTTTCAGTCCGTAAGATGACCAAAGTAGGCTCACGCTATGCAGAGAATCTCCTTAGCATTATAGCGAGACTTCAAGAGGCGAGGATCAGAGAAAACAACAGTCGAGGTCCTTTGGAGAAATGTTACTATCCCTCACGGTGCAATCCTCGTGAAATGCCGCTGATTGAAGTTTCCTTTTTAGAGGGCAAACGTCGGCATATGTACTTCTTCCACCATTCCTGCTACCATGCGCTTCTCGATGAATATCAACGCCGCAACTAATTAGATGAGTTTTGTTTTCTGTGTCTTTTTTATTCTCTTATTGAGCAACATCTCTAAGAGCGCCATACGAATATATAATCCATTTTCTGCCTGACGAAAGTAAGCTACACGAGGATCCGTTTGTTCTATTTCTAAGGGGATATTTATTTCTTCGACGTGGGGTAGGGGATGGAGGATGCGTGCTGCTGGTTTGACTAATTTCAGATTTTCGTGGGTGATGACGTATTTTCCTTTGCCGTTCTCGTAGTCTTCCTGGCTCATGCGTTCTCGTTGAATACGGGTTAAGTAAACAATGTCTGCTTCTGGGAGTACTTTATTCAACTCAGTTTCCTCTCTCCACTGTGTCTGATGACGATCCAAATATTCCTTAATGTCATTGCCAATCTTCATGTGTTCTGGCGAGACGAAGATGAGTTCACACCCTTGAAATTTTCCTAGGAGATAGCTCAATGATCGTGCTGTCCTGCCATGGGCAAGATCACCCACCATAACTATTTTCAGGTTGTCCAGGCGATGCAATTCCCTGTATATAGTGTAGACATCAAGCAATGCCTGGGTAGGATGCTGACCTCTGCCATCGCCAGCATTAATGACTGGAACAGAACTGATGGCTGCTGCGCGTTTTGCTGCACCATCTTCAAAATGGCGAATGACAATACAGTCCGCATAACTTGAGACAACACGAATCGTGTCTTCCATGGACTCGCCCTTGACTGTGGAAGAAAATTCCTTGGCGTTTTCTGTGGTGATGACTTGACCACCAAGCTTGAGCATAGCGGACTCAAAACTGAGCCGTGTTCTGGTTGAGGGTTCATAAAATAATGTTGCCAAGACTTTTCCTTTGAGCAGATCATGGGTTCCCTTGCGCAAATGATCGGCACGCTGAAACAAGGAGAAAATGAGTGATTTATCGAGCTGCTGTGATTCAACAAAATGGTCTACCATCAAAAAAATGACGGGTTTTTTAGTCTATAAAAAGATTCAGCTTCCCTACTATATAGGTCATTTATTGTCCTAGGGTCGTGATTACACTGCTCCACTTTCATTTTCTCAGAAAGATTTAAAAAGAGGTTCATTTTCACCACTCCTTCATAGCGTGAGAACATGGACATAGAAGAATATCTTAGACAGAAACGGGAATTAGAAGCAAAGAAAGAGATGCTGGAAACGAAGGAAAAAGTTGACCAAGATAAAGAACGCCTCAAGCGAGAACAGCGGGCGAAGATTTACGCAGAACATGGTGTGACACCGCGACATCAAGCTCCTGAGCATCATGTGGGTCATGATGACCTGCACCACTACCGTGTGCCTTCTGCTGGACCTGGCATGTGGAATACAATCTTATTGTTCTTAATTCTCGTGCTCTTAGCTGTTTCCTACTTTATGCCTCGTTTTGGCGAAGACCAAATCCGCACTATTGCCAAGCAGGAAACTGGTGATAAAAAAATTGTTGAAGAAGAACAGCAGGTGGAAGAGCAACAGCAAGAGGAACAGCAGCAAGAGGAGGAAGAGCAACAGCAAAAAGAACTTCCAGAGGGACCACTCTTTACCTTCTTTGCAAAGGATGATGAGGAAGGGCTTTTTGATGATGAAGGCAAGTTAGATGGAGAACTTTTGGTTGTTAACATAGAGAAAGGGCTACAATACTATGATGATTTTACGATCCAGCTCAATAACAAAGAAGCAGAACCTATTCTGTGCAAGATTGACAGAGACGTGCAGATAGATACCAACTTTGATGGCAAGAATGATCTTAAAGACATTGATCTTGATCGCTTCAAAGTGGAAATTGATCCTAAAGGGTCAGAGATTATTACTTCTGATGTGGTACCAGGCACTATTGAAACAGGCACTTATGAAGGCAAGGGGGACATTCAAACTACCTATGATGCTCGTTGCTACTTCTGTTTAGATGAAGATTGTAACAAGGTAGATGAAAAAGCAGAGAGCACAGGAAGCACGTTCTTCAGAGTCTGGATTAATAAGGAACTCGATACGGGAAATACAACAAATACCACCACCAATCGTAGCAGATGATTGCTTATTTCAAGAGAGCAAGTGCTGAGTTAATCATTTCTTTTGTTTGATCGGTATAGAAATAGAGAGCTAAGACTAGGAAGGCGAGTAGGGTAATAATAATCCATTTGAGCATCTTTTTTGTTTTCTTTCTTTCTATATAAATCTATTTGAATGCCTCCAATGAGTACTGCTTATGGTCTTTGAGGATGTCTTCGAATGTTTTCCCTAGTAAGACAAGGATACTATCTGCAATGGGTTGAAGCTGCTTCTTAATGTAGTGGTCATAATCGATAGGACTCGTATGGGCTTCCACAGCTTCTGGACCATTGATGGTTTGTACGTATTCAATAATGCCTGTAGTGCTTCTGCCCATCTTTCGTGCAGCTTTAATGTGGGGCGGGGTTGTTTTGGTGTATTCTTCTACGCCTTTGCGAATGCCTTTCCTGTAGACTAATAAATCATCATATTTTCCTTCCTTGAGATCATGAACAAACTTGCGGATAAACATAGTAATTTCTTGATTGTGGAACACTCTGTCGAGGAGTTCTTGCTGGAGTTTTTTGGCAAGCGCTGTCCAATCTCTTCTGACCGTTTCTAGACCAACAAATTGCAGATCTTCTTTGCCATCTTTCTCTACCAAACCGGCATAGCGTTTTTTTGCACCCTCTTCTTTTTTTCTGATGTGGGGGAGGAAGAATTTCTTGAATACTTTTTCAAACTGGACTTCGAGGAAGCTTTTCTTTTTGTAGTTTTTCTGGACATACTCTGAGAAATACTTATTCAGTCTTTGCGCAATTTCAATTCCTAATGTTACAGCCTCTTTATAATTTTTATTTTGCAGATCAATAAAACAAGAATCAGTATCTCCATAAATGACATGATATCCCCATTCTTCTGCTTTCTTTGCTGCCTGCTGGATAAAAAATCTTCCAAAGGAGGTGATAGCATTTGCCAAATCCAAAGAATAAAAACGACAGGCTGGATTTGCCATGACCCCAAAGATCGAATTCATCATAATTTTGATAGCATAGGTAGCAAGCGGATCTTTTCTTTTTTTTGCTGCATCTCGTGCTTCCCATAACTGTTGGATCATGTTGGAGAGAACGCCGTCTTCATTCTTGAACAACGCGCCATTGGGAGCCTCAATATATCTTTTTTTGTTCTTCACACTCTTAGCAGGCATGTGCGTTAATGGATCGATGTTAAAGGTTCGCATGATGGACGGATATAGGCTCTTGAAATCCAAGATGATGATATTGTCATAAATCCCTGGTTGCGGTTCCAGGACAAACCCTCCTTTAATGCGCTCATCACGATCTGTCACTGCTGCAGTTGGAGCAACGACTTTAATTTTTTGCAACTCTTTCAAGTAGAGAGAATCAAGGGCTGCGATGGACCCTTGGACTTTATCTAGGGAGAGGCGATTGAGCAAGGAACGACGGATAGTTAAATTGAGTGCATTGGATTTTTCAATCATATCGTAGGCTAATTGTGCATCTTTTAGATTGTAATCAATAAGGAGCTGGGGGTCTTTTTCATAAGCTGCATCGATTTGGTCATAGCGATTTGGACCGGTAAAAATCTTGTCTTCACCGAGAAACAGTTTAGAGGCGGTGCTTAATTTATAATCATCGAGTTTGACATGGGAGATCTTCAACAGATGGATACCGTCCAAGATCATTCTTCCTGGGATGTCTGCTGTTGAGTCTTTGAAATAGGAATCAGAAATACGGATTTTACAAGGCCAGTTGATTCTTCCTAATTTAAATTCTATCTTGTATTTTCTGAAGCGCTCTTGCAGATATTTTAAATCAAAATCTATGAAATTCCAGCCAGTGACAATATCCGGGTCAATCTCCAAGAAGAGTTCTTTAAATCGTTCCAATAATCGTTCTTCGTCAGTAAATGATTCTGCGTTTTTGAACGTTCCTTTTTTGAGGATAAGGACTTTTTTAAGCGTTGGTGTGTAGAGGGCTATAGCGTACAGATCGCTGGTGCGCTTATTGGTTTCAATATCAATGGAGAGCACTTTCAGTTTTGGAAAATACTCTGCAACTGGTTTTAGTGTTGGTTCGTGGTAAATACGGTCAATGGTTCCTTCTTGCGGGCGTTCATAATCCCCGTCTATATCCAGTGCTCCCTTGATGTCTTTGTCAATCAAGAACCGTTGGACGTAGCGGATGTCTGCCTCATAGGAGACTATGCTGTGGTCTGCGAATAAGTTACGAAGAGGAACAATGTCTTTTGAAAGATTGAGGATGACTTTGGTTACTTTTTCTGTTGCAAAATTGACGAAGTCAGTGTCTTTGTAGTCTGCATTTTTCTCTAGTTTTTCTGCTTTTTTACGATCTGCTGTTTTGATATAGAAATAGGGGCGGAAATGGTTTACAGTAAGAAAAGTTTCTCCATTCTCTAAGCGTCCGAATAAGTAGACATACTGCTTGTTGTCTTTCACTTCTGAGGATGGGTAGACGATGAAGCCTTTCATGTTATCTTTTTTTCACACTTCAGTACCCCGCTGGATTAATGCATCTAATTCTTTTCTTTCAGTAAACACCCATAACATCCCCTTGGTTCCTATTAAGATTTTTCCACTTACTTGTAAGTAGTCTAAAATCTGGAGGAGTGTCTGGTGCATGACTTTTTTTGGCAGTCGTCTTTTGAGTTCCGCGAGCGTCATGACTTGTCCTGTATTCTTTAGAGTTTCCTCTACCATTAAAACTGTATTTAACGTTGGAGAGTGTTGTACTTTTTCTTTTTGGAGCAGTTGCATAGTTTTACCTCAGTAATAAGTATATTCTTATTAGGTATAAGTGTATATAAACCTTTCGATAAAATGCATCTTTTCCGAGCAGGATATACAATACTATCGGGCTTTTGCAAACGTTAATAAAGATGGACTAATAGCGTTGATGTGCGAGCCTGGACGGTTTGCCTTTTATCCTTGACTATGAAATCCAAAGAACAAAAAACCAAGAAGAAAGATCCTCTGGAAGAAATCATTGATATTTTTTAGGTAACTCCTTTGTTTTCACAAACGTTAGAACAATAGCTCCTAAAATAAATAAGACAATAACTACTAAAAGGGCCTGTCTAAATCCGATGGCAACTGCTGTAAAACCGTATAAAAGCGGACCAATTACGCCTGAAAACTTTTCAGTTAAACCTTGGTAGCCAAATAATTCAGCTACTTTGCCTTTTGGCGCTATGCTTACTAACATAGGTCTTGTAGTTGTCCAAGTAGCTCCCAGTAGTGCTCCGCCTAAAATACCTGCTAATAAAAATGTTGCATAACTTGTTTTTAGATATAAAATAAAAATAATTATTATCCACGAAAATAATACAATAGATAAAGTTCTTTTATGTCCTATCTTATCAGCTAACTTTCCAGAAGATATAGAACCTAGACCAGCAGCAAGGGCAATTATTATATATACTGGAAGAAATTGAACTAATGTTAATCCAATCTGATCTTTAGCATATAAAAATAAGAATATAATTGCAGTGTTTGCGCCGTCGGTATATAAAAATGAAGCAAGTAAAAAGAACCATACTGATTTAAATTTCCTTATATTCTTTAATGTAAAAATTACTCTTTTGAAAGCATCTTTAAAATGATGTTTTTTAATCTTTATTCTTGAAATTTCTTTAACAAAGATAAATGTAAACAGTGAAAATCCAAAGAAAAGAACAGCTGTTAAAATAAATATAATTTTTATTCCTAAGATACTTTCAAAACCATAAAAATACCCAATAATATAAGCTAATATGACACTTAATATTGTTCCTAAATATCCAATACCTGTTCCTAATCCAGATATCCACCCTATGTTTTTTTTATTTGAAATATTAATTAGTAATGAATC
>JACOVP010000028.1 GCA_016177265.1 Candidatus Woesearchaeota archaeon | reverse complement strand
TTTTATTATTGTGGGAAGAGAAGAGCTTCTAGTCCAATAAGAGACTTTCTGGGGGGTTGCCCTTCTCCTTTTTCATTCTTCCAATTTTTCAAATCTGCCGGAAAAAAATTGAAAAAGATCTCTTTTAGCGAATTTCTTCCGATGAAAACCGAAAGAACAAACAAGTCATCCGTAAACTTTCTACTTTTTTAGACAAAATGTATAAGAAGAGAGAAAGTTTTATATAGAAGAAAATGGAACTAGGGATTGGTTGTCAAAGAATGTTGCAACGTCTTTACAGCCAGCGAAGAATTGGAGGAAAACACATACCAGAAGTAATCTGTTTACGATGGATAAAAAATCTTTCCAAACAAGAGCATAAAAGAGCAGTAAATGAATGGAAATGGTGCATGCAAGAAGGTCTCGTGTTGATGAAGCAAAAGCCTTCAGAAAGACACGTGTTCCTAAATCCTACAAGACTAAATGAAATCAAACAGCTCATCAAAAAGGAAGAAGAAAACTATGAACAATGACGTACCATGGGGAGAATTCTGTAATATTGCTGGCCCTACTCCTAGAAATAGAGTCTTAGAATTTTTTATTGATATGAAAGGATTAGATTATACTGCAGGAGATATAGCCTCATTCACACAATTAAACAGGGCAACAACATACAACACTATGGAAGAGCTCATCAAAGAAGTCTATTTGATACCAACAAGAAAAGTCAGTGGCAGTCAGCTCTATAAGATAAATGAAGCAAAACGGGAAGTCAAAGTACTGATCGCTATCTTCGACATGATCCTCGACAAGATTGCAGAAGAATATGCACCTAAAGCGTCCATAAAGCAAAGAAAAGAGCCAATACAAGAGACATAAGAAAGCTGATTCGAAAATCTTCCAAAATTACCGGAAAACTTCTAACTCTATATTAGAAAAGTAGTTTACTTCTCACGGACCACTAGAATCTTTATAAACAAAAGTTCAATCATGAATAAATGAATATCAAAAATGAGCTTTGTATAGAAATAAGACCAGAGTTTCAAAGAAAACTATTCTCTCTTCTTTTAAAGAAGCATGGTAGACATGCACTAAGTAAACAGCTTAAGAAATCTTTGCCAATTTTATATCATTATAAAAACTTACGAGTAAAATCATTGAAAGAAGAAACATTCAAAGAGGTATGTAGGTTAGCTAACATAAGTGAAGAAGAACAAAAAGAAAATACTCTCAGAACCTTCTTTTCAGAAGATGAAATACAAAAGAATTTAGATATAGGGAGAGAGTACACTAAGGCACAATTAAGTACATGGAAAAAAGAGATTCCTCCTATAGAAGAACTATTCGATAATAAATATGTTATAATTGAAGATTGGCTAGAGAAATGTATAAGGCTAATGAATCGTGGTGCAAGAAAAATAGAGATTATCACCAAAGAAAATGGTTATGCGGCTCTCACATATCAGAATTATGCAAAAGGTAAAAAACAGAGGTTCACAAATTATCTACCGTTAAAAATAAGAATCGATGAAGACTTTCAATATTTTCTTGGTTTATGGTGTGGGGATAGGGTAGGAAAAGGAAGATTTGGTGTGGTGAATAAAAACAAAGCACTTAATTTTTATACAGCATATTATTTGAAGAAATTATATCAGAATCCAACATTTATGCTTTTTTATCATGAGTCAGTAAGTCCGCCTGTACTTGATTATCCAATGGATAGTGTGTATGTAAGTAAAGCAAAGAAAGGGCATAAAGGATATTGTGTATGGGTTAGTGTAGTAAATGGAACACTATTTCGTTTTTTTGATTATTTAGATAAAAACATTGATTACGTACTTAAAAGAATACCGGATAAATATATTTTCTTTGCTGGTCTTTTTGATGCTGAAGGGAACGTTTCACTAGAAGGTGGTTGTTTTAGATGGTCATGTTTGAATGCAGAAAAAGTAGAGATTTACAAAAAGCATCTTAGTGAATTAGAGTTGTTTAAGAGATATGATGGCTGCAATCTTGTGACTTATAACAAAGACGGTTTCATGTCAAAAATTTTTCCATATCTCAAGCATCCCGAAAAGAGAAATAGGGCTGAATTAATAAGTCGCAATCAAGGCACATTAGAACCTCGCTTAATAGCTCTTGTAAAGCTCGTTAAAGACAACGAGGGAATAACATTAAAGCAATCGGCGAAAGCTTTAAAAAAGGGCAAATTGTACGCACTGTATAAGTTATTAAAAAACTTAGGTTATATTAACTATAAAGGATACCCTATACAAATGTACACCACAAATAAAGGTTTGGATTTATTCCAGGAGGGAGGGCTTCAATGATTATACCCATCCGCTGCTTTCTCTTGTAGCAAGCCAGTAGCCCATCTCTGGGAAACCTTTACCGAAAGAGTCAACAAAGGAGAGAACAAGAAGAAAGTCTTGGACGACTTGGGTCTGGAGAGATACTGCTGCAGAGCCCTATTTCTAGGTCATGTTGATTTAATTGATGTTGCTGCAAGATTTAAGAAAGCTTAAACTCATTATTATATAGAAGATACTTTTTTAAACTACCCTATGTTCTCCCATAAAAATGAGGGACGATACCTGGTTAAAAACACGTTTCGAACAGATCTGGTCCTTATTCTTCCCAGAAGTAGAAAAAAAGAACGTCTTCATCCGTTGGAAAGGACACTGGAAAAATAAATTTGGCCATATCAAAAGAACAAAGAAGGGCAGTGAAATCGCTATCAATCTATTATTCAAAGATCTCCGTGTGCCGGAAGATATTGTGAAACTCACGATAGCCCACGAAATCGTCCACTACATGCATGGCTTCCACTCACATCTCCCACGTCAATACGATCATCCCCATCAAGGAGGCATTGTCGATAAAGTCTTGAAAGAAAAAGGATTTTCCTATGCCCTCAAACAAGAAAGACAATGGTACAAAACTGAATGGCTTCCTCTCTATAAAGAACTCTGTCCAGAAAAAGCACAGCCTCATCCAAGAAGTATCAGACGTCGCTCCATGTGGTCAATGTTATTTAAGTAGGGAAACAAATGAACATCTGGAATAAACTTGCAAATATCCATATTGAAAATAAAGAGAAGTATAAAAAAATATTTTCTCAAACAGTGAAGAAGATCAGAGAGAGAAAATACGATCTACAAATTGGTGAAACAGAAAAAGATGATCACTACATAATCATAGAAGATAAGAGAATGAATAGCTATTTTGTTCACGTTGTACCAAAAGGAGCTTATAGCTTGTTCAAAGAGATGCAAGAAAAAATACCTCAATCATTCTTAGGATTTACTGTAGTCGCAGGAAAACAAAATAATAAAGATATAAGAGTCAGTTGTTTTGGCATAGATTGCAGTAGTCTCGGAAAATCGCTGTTCAAAGGTTAAGTAATTAAAAATCTTATTTAAATGAAATCCTCGTATGATGCTTACAACTAAAGCAACGAATCACTAATTTCTTATCCCGTATCCGCACAGTGCAATTCTTCCCACTCTGCAAATACCTATGGCAATGATGGCAAAATCTCCTTTTCAATGAAGAAGGCAATCGTACACGATGTTTCATGCTTAATTTCCGTGCTAACTCCACATACCTATGGCTTCGTTCCGGATGCTTTCCAAACTGTTCAGACGCTAGACTAAAGAGATGTTCAATTTGTTCAAGAATCAAACCACAGGACAATGATGGGGGCATAGAAAAAAGAAGAAAGAGAAGTATAAAAACATACTGGCGAAAGAGTTATAAACAATCTAAAGTGTTCTCAGAAAATCATGAAAAAAAGATACCTCTGGTTGCTCCTCCTGCCATTTCTGATCAGCAGTTGCAAAGCACCACAACCCTATACCTTCGCCCAAGGATTCCAAGATCTCCAGCTCGTTGATACTCAATATGATGCATCCTTCCAACAGGAACGCCTGAATGGCACCATGGTTCTCTTAGATCAAATAGATCCCCTCCTTGCAGAACTCGACAAATTCCAAGAGAACGTAGAAAAAACCCAGGACTCTAGAGACAGAGAAGCCCTCCTCATATTCATCGACATCAGAAGAGACATGCTCCTCTCCCAGAAAAATTTTCTCCTAGGGCAAAAGATTGGTGACATCGGACTAGTTAAGGACAGTAAAGGGTTTAAATGTGCAGAAGCCAAATATCTCCTAGATACAATATATTATTTTAATGAATCTGTAACCTATGGTCGCCGTGCACTATTCGATCTAGATAATCTTCTCTATAAATACCAAGATGTACAACAGCTGCAAGACTTAGTAGGCTTAAATCAAAACAAAACAGCCTTCTACAAATCACCCTTAGATCACCTCAAGAATGTTATCCGTGAGAATACTGATGCCTTGGCAAAAAATTGTAAAATCAAAGTAGTAACAAACTAGGCGAAAGGTTTATAGCCCATAGAGAAGGTGAAAAGTGAACGGGGGTTGAAACCAATGCAGTACAAAGACAAGGATGGCAAAGTCCTCTATGGCTTTAGCCAGGAAAACCTCGAAAAGACGAACAGGGAAATCAGAAAGACCAACAAATACATGCAACTGCTCATTATTATGGTTGCTCTGTTTTTAGTGATCATCGTTGCAGGTTTAGTGTGGTTAGAGATGAATAATATTATTACAAGGCTTATTTACGGTTAAGAGAAACAGTAAAAAAAGAAGTGATGAACAGCGAATCAGAGTTCCCACCAGAGTATGGCAGTACCATCTGAAACGCAGGCCTGCTTGACTGCTGAGATCGAAACGAGATCAGGTAGGACCAGGCCGCTATGACCGTTCATCATGCTTATCTCAAAAAAAGTGTTTTATAAAGATTTCGGGCTCTGTTATATGAGAAAAGAGAAACCTTTATATATCCATTATCTCTTAAAAGATAATGAAAATGATAAACACTATTACCATGGCTATCATCAAGCAGGCAAAGGACGGGGAAACTATCCGTAATTTGGCAAAAAGGATCGGATTTGCCTACTCAGCAGTCTATCGATGGATGACGGTCTTGGAAGAGTATGAGGTTATACACATAATCAGAAAGGGAAATAAGAATATCATAAAAATCAACAAAAACCAAATCTACAATAAATGCAGAGAATTAAGCAAGAGCATTGAAGTTGTTGAAAAAGATAAGATCTTCTGGAAGATTATGAAAAAGATAACCTTAGGTATACGTTTTGTTCAAAGCACCGCAGTAGTGATATGGACGCAGGGTAGCTATATCACTGGAGATTTTTCCGATAGAGTCTATTTTTTAGAGGTTATAGAAAAAGATGTAGATAAAGTAGAGGAGATATTAAAAAGACAGAACATTGCTTATACGAAAAATACCATATCAGAAGAAAGACCATTAGTGTGCATAATGCCTAAAAGAGCATTTGCTGTGAAAAAGAAAGATGGCTTGCCAGTCATGCCCTTACAGGAATTGGTTGCCTGGTGCAAGAAATTATATTTAGAGAGCGTATTGGAACAATTAGACGAAGTATATCATATAGGTATAAAAGCAAGATACGCGGAGATTAAGACAAACAAGTAACATGGTAGACGCACGAGAAGGGCTTTTGGAGAGAGAAAAAGAGATTATCCGGTTATTACATATCCTCTTAGATCTAAAATTAGATTTCATAGTTGTCGGAGGGTATGCGGTAGCGACTTATAAAAAACGCTTTTCCGTTGATTTGGATTTGGTCATAAAAGAGGAAGATCTCCAAAAATTTGAAGCCCTGTGTCTAAAAGAAGGGTATATCGCAGGCTATGATAAAGATATTCACATCTTGTATGGAGAGAAGTTCAAGCGCTATGTAAAAACTATGAAAGGGTATAAAGTATACATCGATTTCTTAATCAATGGACTAGTATCAAGGTCTACTGATGCTACGTGGGGCTTTGAGTATGTCAAAAAGCATGCAACAAAAGGAACTGTAGAAGGAGTAGAATTCCCGATGCCAGAACGCGAATTACTGATAGCCATGAAGTTTCATGCCGGAAGATTGGGAGATATGCGAGATATTGTAGCATTAATGCCTTGTGACATGCAAAAACTTGAGAAGCACATCACCAAAGGAGATAGAAAGAAGCTAATGGAAAACATGAACAGGCAAGAGAAGTTCTTGAAGAAGCCACAATTTGATGACAGTTTTAAAGGTATATTTGGAGTTCGTGTCTATAACCATAAAGATGTTGAAGAAACAGTGAAGGTAATGGCAACACTACAAGAAAAATGGAAGAGAGTACAGAAAGGGTAGGCAATGTTACGTTGTCAAAAGATTCCTTTACTATTCACTGATCGTGCATACTCCTCTAAAGCAGTTTTGCCAAAAAACTCAGTTAATCCTTCAAGTTGTTCATCAGTACAAGAATCCAGCATAATCGCTATCCGTTCTGCTAATCCTTCATCTTCCTGTGGTTGTAACTGTTCCTGAAGCATTAATTGGTAGAGAGAAGATGACTCAATCTGCTGAACACGGAAGGCAGCTTCTTGGTGAATTCGTTGAAACGCGGTATGGATTTGTTTACGGCGTGCTGTTCTAGGTTTGATCTTGGAATGTGGCCCATAACGCTCTTCCAGTATGTGTCGTTTAGCCTCTAAATAGCCATCTGGCGTGGTATCGATAGGAAAGCCTCGTGTAGCCTCCAGAAAGCGTTTATCATCCCAATACCGCTGATATGTATAGGATTGCCGTTTTACCATGGAGAGAAAAAGCTCTACTCCTTTATAAACCTTTCTATTATATTTACTAAAAAGTAGTAACTTTCATACTAGTTTTAAATGCTTCGTCACCTTATCTATCTTGCTATCCTCATCCGGCCCAATCCCCAAGCACGTTTTTGTTGCTTCCTTAAAAAATGTCTTCCCAGCATCCGTAATCAAACGTGCTACTAATTTTTCTTTTTTTGCTAGCTGTTGATACTGCAATAATTCTTTTTCATCCTTCACTTTAACAATGACCTTCTTCATCCCCCCCTCTTTCCAAGCTTGCACCTTTTCTTTCGAAGACGACAACACTGCTTCCACAGATGCATGTGCACATTGACTAGCCATCTTGCCCTTATCCATCTTGAGATCTTGCCTCACCAGAATCACTTGCTTCATCGTCTTTTTTTCTGAGGTCGTTCCTTCACATGAATCTTGCCACGCTTCTGTCCTTCAGTTTTAAACCTGCGTTTCACTTCATTCTCTAATTTCTTCATCACTTTATGTGTCGCAACAACCACATCCCAGTCAAACGCATGTGCAGATAATAAATAGCTTGGTGCTTCTAGGCGTGCATGAAAAGAGTATTTTGCCCGTTCCCCAGTTTTATCATATTTCTTTCCATAGAACGCAACATTGCAATTACGAATGTCCCGCTGTAATTTCTCCACATAGGGCATCACGATAGTTTTAATCCTGCTCACCTCAGTCGCATCAAAAGTGCGCAAGTTAATAAAACGGACTTCCGCCATAAGAACCACCTCCAATCTCTGCAATCTGTGGAATGAAGAAGAGCTTTTATAGTTTTCTATAACACAACACATGAATTAATTACATATCCCAAGATCTAAAGATTTCTTGGTATGCTTCGTACTCTTTAGAATCTGCCTTTTTCTCTGAGTAAAAATACAATTCTGCTAGAATAGTTGCTGGTCGAGTACCATGCCAAGCTGCCTCTACAAACGAAAATCGAGTTTGTACCAGTCTTAAGTTTTCACCGAACAATTGACTAGGTGTATAAGTAATAACTCCTTCTAAAACAAGATCTCGGCTTTGGAAAGCTAATTTAGCTATTCTTTCAGCTTCATTGAGATGAGCTGTTTGATCAGGCACCCGAGTTCTTTTACTTTTTTCGATGTCGAGCTGTAATTGTCTTCCATGTTGGGAGGCACATTCTTCTATACCACCCAATAATTTTTCTACTAAAGTATTGCTTTCAGCGACATCAAACTCTACAGTTGCCCAAGTAGCAGAACTAGTTAGTCGAACATCAGTTGCATAACCAGGTCTTCCTAATTTTTGTCGTACTGCAAAAAGCGGTCTGAAAAGACGTTCAGTCATTCTTATATAGTGCAATATATAGTTTATAAAGCTATCGGTATTTGGTTACTCCGATTTTAGGGCAATACTCATTTATGGGACACTTCGAGCACCACGGTGAAATCGGTTTGCAAATGTTCTGGCCAAACTGCACCAGCATATCATTCAAATCTTTCCAGTACTGCTTAGGAATAATCTTCTTTAACGCATGCTCTGTTTCTTCAGGTTTTTTTGTTTTCACCCACCCAAGTCTATGTGAAATCCGATGTACATGAACATCAGTAGGAATGTGCTCATGAATTCCGTGCCCATACACCATCGTAATCGCCGCAGTCTTAGGTCCAACACCTGGTAATTCCAAAAGCTCTCCATGAGTTTTTGGTACACTACCGCTATATTTCTCTAAGAGAATCCCACAAATCTTCTGAACATTCCTAGCTTTCGTCTTGTAAAACCCCACAGGATAAATTGCTTTCTCAAGAGTTTTTACAGGAAGTTTAAGCAGAGTTGCAGGTGTATCAGCCAGAGCAAACAAACGTTGCGATGCAGGCCCAGTCACTTCATCCTTCGTCCGTAAACTCAGAATGCAGGAAACCAAGACATGGAAAGGAGTTTTATAGTACTCTTGGACGTCCATCAGCGCAGTCGTTTGAAAATCTTGTTTATGGGAAAGTAATGTTCTAATCACAGGTTCAATCGGTGCTTTCCTCATTTGAAAATCTCTCCGGTTTCATTGCTCCAAAACAAGATATCCAAAGCATCCATCGGTATGTTAACTTGTTTCGCAAAAGCTAAAAACTGTTGTTCAATCGCTAAATACCTTTTTCTAGTTAATGTTTTTGGCAGCTCCTGAATCACGTTATGACGTACTAAATTCTTCAAAATATGCCTATCCAAAATCGCTAAATTCCTATACCCTATGTTCCGTAAAAAATGAGATGCTTCCTTATAACCATAACCCTTGATATGCTCCACTAACCATTCCCGTAACTGAAATGCATTTTTTTCTTCTTGGAGTTTTTGCAAAATGAGTGGAAATTGTTGTTTTGCTGCTAACAGATAGTTATTTTTATGGTTGTGAAACCGCATATCGTTAATGAATCTATGGGGGTTAATATGCCTGTCTTTAAACCCTGCTTTCTTCAATTTTTCTATCCGCCCCCAAGCCATTTTCCCTTTCGACTGTGGTGTTAATAAACAAAAACAGAGTTCATAAAAAATATCATCTTCAGAAACACGAGAAAATGCTTCTAGTCGTTGAAAAATTGCTTTCCTTGTAAGAGAATATTCCTTGGTGAGTGCATGCATGAGATAAAAAAGAGAGAAGAATTTATAAAGATTCAGGTGCTCGCTTTCAATCTCGGACACTCCTCTTTCATCGTAGCAAGAATGATCTTGAGTTTCCGCAAGTACTCTGTTTTCTCATCCAGCAAATCCTCGACTTCATCCACATCGTCTTCTTCCTCATCAACATCATCACGCGCACGGTCTACAGCACGTTCATTGCCGCTCTGCCTGGCATCTGCTAATGCAGCTATCGCCTTTTGCAGATCTCTCTGCTCTTCAAGAAACTCGTCTTCTATATCACGAACATCCTCTTCTGTTTGATCAACCAGCTCTTTATAGGTTACTAAGTAATCATCACAGTTAGTTCCTGTGAGTACAGCAAAATCAAAAATCCCCCCTCCTTTAGCAATCAACCGTTGTTGTCGCTGGTCTACAGGAGTGTCTGTTTGATTGGAAAACACAGTAATATTGGTAGCATTCGAAACCTGTAACGAATCCGAGGAGGTATTGACCATAGGTTCAGAGGGAACGCCAGTGCACCCGCTAAGAAAAAGAAGAAACAGAATACTCAAAAACCTAAACCACATACCTAGACAAAAGAAAGCTGAAGGATATAAAGGTTACTTCCCTAGGGTTTTCTGTCCAGGCTTCCAGTCAATAGGGCACAATTCCCCAGTCTGTAGCCCCTGTAACACTCTTAGTGTTTCCTCAACGCTTCTCCCCACATTGAGGTCAGAAACCACTTGATACCGCAAAACTCCTTCTGGGTCAATGATAAAAGTCCCCCGATGTGCTAGTCCTTCATCCTCTTTCAAGATATTGAACAATCTGCTAACCGCATGGGATGTATCTGCCAGAATAGGAAACGTGACTTCCTTTAAATCACGCTCAAACCAAGCCTTATGGGAATGCTCGCTATCCGTACTTGCACCTAAAATAACTGCATTATATTTAGTAAACTCCTGCTCTTTCGTTGCAAATCCCCTAATCTCTGTAGGACAAACAAAAGTAAAATCTCTAGGATAGAAAAAGAGCACGACCCATTTCCCCTTATAGTCGCTAAGCTGGACTCTCTTAAACTTTCCTGCATGATACGTCATGCAACCAAAATTCTCTAACTTTTGACCGACTTGAACCATAGGAATCCCCCAAAAGAGCTACAAGAACGTTCCGTTATATAAATGTTGTGTTGTTAGATCCTTCGTAAGCGCACATACCTGAAGTAGAACGCCAAGACTAGGATAAAGAATATCAGAGGAATACGTACCCAGACAATCGACAAGAGACTGCGCCCGCGTTGAACAGAGGGTGGTGTCAGAGCAGGTTGTTCATAAGAAGGTGTCAATGGCCCTTGTGATGGTTGCTGCAGTTCCTTATACGTAGGTATCCTGTCACGGATAATACGACTAAAAGTAAGAGTAACTAAATTGCCACGCAATCCAACGTATTCAACAGTTGCATCATTTCTATCATCTTGGGTAATATCAATGCCGGATTTTTGCCCTACAAGAACGCTGTAGCTAGTCCCAGGCACCACCAAGATAACCTCGTCTTGCGTTGCTTTGGGAACACGAACCCCATACTCTTGGTATTGATACTTGACAATGATCCTGCTGCCTTTAAAGAAGGACACAGTCTGCTGGATGTTGGCATCTAAATCTACAACGATGCGTTGGCTGCTGCCACCTCCACCGCCACCTCCACCACTTCCACCACCTCCACCACCTCCCCCAGTTCCACCACAGCTCCCACAATCTTGAGAACATGTACTGCAGCTCTCATCTAAGTTACAATAGCTATCACCGCAACTGCCAACCTGTGTGCCATAGTCAGAAAATGATGTCACCATCATGACATAAGTTCCAGTGCTATAACTGCTGCTCTTGCAGATATTTGCTGGACAAATCTGGCCATCTTTCAAAGGCGTTGGTGTTGTAGTATAGGGAAGACCATAGAAAGTTAAGGTTGCTGGTTTATTCAATTCCGGATACTGGATACTGCTCAGTCCTATCCTATTCGCTTGCATCATAATCGCGGCATCTAAATCTAACGCCTGATAAATTTGGTTAACAAGACGCAAGACAGAGACCTCTTGTCCTGAGTACTGAATTCTCCCCAAACCAGCTATACCTAAAGATATATCTCGAATCCGTTCAAAGTCATCCAGTTGTGTGAAGTCTGTCGTTAATGTGGGGGTAAATTTAGTATACTTGGGGAAAGGGCAGCCATTGCGCGGGCTAACTAAGGTATTGGTTGGTGTTCGCGGACAACGATCGATGCTATTCGGCACATCATCGCAGTCATCATCAGGCTGGCACGTTAAGTCTCGTATCCAACAAAGCCCTGTCGGTTGAGCATTGCGTGTACAACCTGGATTAAGTTTACAGTCGCGGTGGAGCAGGCATGTCTTAGTATAGTCACACAAGTACCCAGCAGGGGCACAGATAGGTCCTCCGCAATCCACATCAGTCTCATGGGGATCCCTTCTTGTGTTAGTGCAATCAGACACTTGCCCTAGTACAGCATTCAATACTAATTGATCATTTTTAGTAACAGATGGGGAACTTGCTTGAATATCAACAGTATAGCGTTGTGGTACCGATACAGCTCCAATCTGCACATCCATCGCAATTTGACAGGTTGGAACTGGTGTTCCAGTAGGAGTACAACTAGTGCCCTGCGGGAAAGAAGCAGTGATCAAAGCCGGCGTCGTAGCACTGGCAGTAACACGCTCAGGCGTGCTAAACAGAACACCAGTTATAGTCAACGTCACTGGCAATCGTGAATTTGGCGTGACAGTTGCTAGTGATGGTTGTAAGGTAAGAGCAAAAGTGAACGGTTGATTGACCCGTAAGATCATGCTATTAGATCGCTGTGCATCGCGATTGACTACTTGCACAGGATAGTCTCCTGGTTGGATATTCGGTTGGATATCAGTCAATCGAACTAATTGATGAGTTGGCGATATCCATGATCCCTGGTAGATTCTTCCATCAACAAAAACAGCAACAGGATCAAACTCTTGTCCTTCTATATCGACGTTATTAATTTGATTATTCAGAATAACTGCAGGATTTAAGCGGGTTATTTGCGGTGTGGCAGTAACAGTCAGTGAAATAGGATTAGATGTTCGTTGTGATGTTGGATTATAAACAGTCACTTGGTGTTGTCCAACGCCAAAGTCCCGTGGTTGGTATTGGAAGACAATGCTCGTCGCAGACTGTGTGAGTATTCTACCAGCTTGTAGAGGCGTTCCATCAACGCGAACTTCTGCATTGGCAGCGAAGTATTGTCCAGTCAACGTAAGCGATGTTGTCGTTCCTAAAGTAATCATTGAAGAAGAGATGCTACTAATCGACGGTGATTGCTCTAGACAACTGCAGGTATTCAGATTACAGGTTTGTGTCTGACTGCAACCGCCAATAGTGCCATCACAGGTTGCACCGCACTGGTTCATGCTGCAAGCGTAGGTACAGGTTCCTGCCTGGACACACCTCGTTTGCCCCCCACTCCATTGCTGCCCCTGGCAGTTCAAACACCAGCTACAGCGACTGTCTGCCTGACAAAGAGGTTGTGTTCCATATTGGCTGCAGCAATTTGCTCCTCCTACAGTAATTGGTTGTATTTGATCACCACCGCTCTGATAAGAATACTGTTGGTTAATCGTACAGCGAGCAGTCTGTTGTCCTGGACTTCCCTGGCTAGTGCAACTAAAAGAAGCAATATTACCATTCCAGTTTGTAAACGTACAGAGTTGTGCATCTAAGTAACCTTGCACACTGCGCACATTACCAACCGTTGCTGTACAATCAAGAGTAAAGGACGTTGCTGGGCAAATAGCACTAGGTGCAGTTATAGCAGTCACACCAATAGGACAATCATTATCCCCTCTAATACTGCCGCTACCATCATAATCTAATTCGCCATCGCAATCATTATCAAAAGTATCTTGACACATACCTACCTCAGTCGTTCTATAGTTCGCATTGTGGTTCCTATACGTTGTTGAAGTGCATCCCGGCCAATCACCATTAGTACAAGTTTCCTGACTACCCGCACATACTCCTCGTTGTTCTGGACAAAATTGTCGTTGACCATCGAGACATGTTGCTGCCTGCACCGTTAAGGTTCTTGTATTTGATTCCTGCAAATCACTATTTTGTACTTTGAACTCAAAAATACCAGATGGCGCACCAGCAGGAATATCCATCTCTATCAGTGAAGAGCTACGCCAGCGACAGAAAGAAGACAAATACGTACAGTACAAGCGAAATGTTGGTTCTCCTTGTCCTCGAACCCAGATGCCATATTGGGAATCAAAGTTGCTTCCTTGGATATCTACTGTTCTCAGGATATTATTTCTAATGGTATCAGGAACAAGGGCAGTAATAGAGGGTGGTGGTTGAGATTGCTGCACAGTGAGAGTGTATGGTGTATTTCGTTGGATTGCACTATAAGATAATCCGCCACGAGCAATGAGGTTAAGGTTGTACGCCCCAGGTGATGCTCCATTTGCAGTAAAGATGGCAGTAATACGGCAAGGCGTTGTGGATGTTGGTACACAGCTAGTTGGATTAAAAGTAGCTGTAACACCACTAGGTAAGTTCTGGGCCTGGAAGCTATCAACGGTTCTTGGTGTAGCTCCATTATTTACCATGGTAACATCAAGAGTGGTAGAAACTTGGCCTATGGGTGGAACACTGCCGCTAGATGGATTTGCTTGTAATGAAAAGTCAAAGGGCTGTTGAACGTCGAGAGTAAATGTTGGGCTCTTGACAAGCGAACCACTAGTCCCCCGTACTGCAACAGGAGATTGTCCAAGTGGTGATGTTAACGTAGCATAGAGTGTTGTTCGTGATAAACAATTGGGCGTACAACTTGGTGGAGTGAAAGGATCTGCAGTGACTCCACTTGGTAAAGTTCCTAATGCTAGACTAACAGGTTGTGCTGTTCCAGATAAGTGATTGATATTCACATCTAGTGGGACTTGACGCCCTCGCTCCAAAACTATTTGTAGTGGAAAGACAAGATCGAAGTCAAACTGTCCTGCTGTTGGCCATTGGAGACTATATGTAGTAAACTTGCTTAAGCTTCGTGGAGTAACATCATTGAGATTATAGATGTCAACATCAATAGTATTAGAATTGCGAACGTACAGTAGACTAGCACCAACAGCTCCAATACCCCCATTAAGGCTACCCCACGCAGGATTAAGAGATTGTTGTGCATAATATCCTGTAGATGGTATGCTAACTACAGGAAGACGAAGTTGACTTGGACCAAAGCCAAAATCGACTGTATCATACTGGTAAGGAGCATGGAGATGTCCTTTAAAATTGAAGATTCGTAACCCTTTCTGTGTAGTAGGATTCCAGAGACGCTTTCCTACCTCTTGCCGTAGACGATCAATATCTCCTACAGTAACACATTCATTGCTTCCTGCCCCGGGTTCATTTTGCTTCCCACAGAATAAGAAGTGATGACTCCCTAAACCTACCTGCTTTCCATCAGAACCAGGAAGAGTGAGGAGAGCATCTAGTTGTTGAATGATCCAGTCAACCGTGACAGTATCAATGCTGCCTGTTTGCCCCCAGACCATATTGCCTGTAGAAAAGAGCAGGTACTCAACCCCATCTACAGTGAGGCGCTCACGAGGCGTTTCATCAGATCTTGGGCAATAAGAGGGATTATTGTTGTAACAGCGGAGGAAGCCACAGACGATTTGGCTGGTGGGGCAATAATTACCACCGCTGTCCTTGCTGCACCAATAGCCTGCATCATCATGATTCCCCAGGAGAAAATGAAACTTGAAGATATTACGGAATTCATAGCCTGGAGTTTGTGCATCGCCGACAAAGAGATTCCTTGCTGTCTGGTACATGGCACAGGCTCCCTGATCATAGGCAATGTCTCCTACATGGAGGACTGGATGATTCTGATCTAAGGTAACCGTAGTCTCTAGAAGGTCCAGAATAGCTTTTGTTTCCTGGTACATATTCCAGTACTCAATACATGTAGCTCCTTGGTATCGCTTACAGACAGGAGAGGCAAAGGCATCCTGGCCAAAATGGCTGTCTCCTATGAGAAGGACATTAGGCTTCTGCAACTTTCCTCCTTGAGCTTCATATGCTCCAGCATCAATAGGTCTTGTCCTTGGTAGATTTCTAAGATCATTCAGAGGAACGTTATTTTGCCCTGGAATGTCAGCAGGATCCCCAAAATCTATGGCCGGGCTTGTTGGAAGATAAAGAAAATTAAACCTGTCTGGAGTTGGAGCGTACGTAAACTGAACATTGGTAAAAAGAGAACTTAGGGAAGAGGCCGCTTGATTATTTTGTTTGTTGGGTATGCGCTGAAAGTCAGCAAGCGTCCAGGCATTACAGAGGGGATTACCTGGAGCACCAGTTGGGCAAGAGTAACCCGTATGTGAATACGTCGGGGGAGTATCTGCTCCCCATGAAGAGAGAGCATTCAGATGACAATTAGACCCTGCAACAGTACAAGTAATCCGTTGTTGGTCTGCTCGATAAATAAGATTGTAAGTAAACAAGGTCGGAGGAATATGGCGAAATTGAGTGCTTAAAATAATGGGAACACCATAGGAAACAAAGATATTATTACGGAATTGATTGTTGGTAAAGGTAAATTGCTCTAAATTAGATCGCGAATATTTATCATCATTCATAAGAATGGTAGCAAAAGAACTTGGGGAATAGAGAGTGCCAGTGCCACCACTGCATGTTCCGTAGTAATCCTGCTCTCGAACACAATTAGGGTCCCTCCCTACCCAAATAATATTATTGAGAAAAAGGTTATTGTCATTACTGCGGCGATAATTAGCACCATTAACTGCAGGATTACTGCTTGTGCAATCGAAATAACCACCATCGCAATAAGCATAGAGAATCATGCCTTGCTTTGCATTATTGAAGATAAGATTGTTACGAACAACTGCACCCTGAACCCCGTTAGTAAAAGTAAACCCGCCATCAGCATTAGAGTGAATGATATTGCCCTCAAGAAGCGGACTATCAAACCTGCCATTAAATTGAATACCGTGCCTTCGATTACGGTAAATTAAACTATTTTTAAGTTTAATCTCTCTCTGAATAACTGTTAAGGAAGCAAAATACAGACCATGCTCGACAGAATTATCATGAATAATAGAATCCTCTAGAGTAACATCCTCAATGTAGAAATCTACTCTACTAAATACTCCTCTATTATGGCGAGATTCCTCCATATTCCGTAAAATAATGTGTTTTGCCTGATCGCCAAAAGTAATCCCCCAATCACCCAATCCACCACCACAACAAGTATCTGCTGCTGCAATAATACCATCAACAATAAGGTAGTCTGAAAAATCTATACCCAGAGGATAAACTGCATCAAAAACAACACGTTCCCCAGGATAAGCCATGATGACTATGGGTTGACCAATCTGACCATGGAGATTAGTGAAACGATTCGGCCACCAATTAGTATAGCGTCCACCCCTATAGAGTATAAAATCATTTGGTCCTGGAGCATAGGTATTTCTAATGTATTCCAAATCACCAAAAGGACGACTTTCATCATTAGGAATTCCATTAGCATTAGAAGCTCCAGATTGAATAAAGAAAATTCTATTCGGTCTATTATAGCCGCGCCCCTGTTCTAAAAAGTCTTTTAAATTTTCCAGACGTGTAGGACGAGTATTGTATTTGGTATAAACAGACGCAGTATCGTGAACTTGAGGATCCCTGTCATCAGCATCTGGCAGATCACCGTAGTCATCGCCTTGGTAGAGAATATACTGGTTATCCATACGTTTTCGTACACCATATCCATCACAGTCTTTATCGATGGAGTAAGCATCAGTACATCCCTCTCCAATGGCAACACCAGCTAAAATACCTCCCCCCCTATCACCCCTCCTTATCTGATCCTCAATCACTGGTGGTATAGTTCTACGAACAACATCTTCTTGATCAGAAACAAAGAGATAATTTGACTGCAGCGCTCCTTCTCTTAATGTAAAGTAATAGTATTTACCTTCCTTTTTGTCATCAACTAATTTCCCAAACACAGAATCTGTACCTAACACAAGATGTAGTGCCCGCACTAAGAAAGGTTCTTGTTTCTTAGGAACAATCCATGATGCCTCTCCTAAAGGAGACTTAGTAAAAGTAACCTTCACTTCATCCACTACCGGATCAGAACCTTCCGCTGTTACTCCTTCTCCATCAGGTGAGAGATCTTCAAAAATCTTCACCGTAAATGTTACGCCCTCACATAGACCATTCCCAGCAATCCGCAAAGTAACAGATTGCCCAAAAGACGCTGTCCCTCGATCAAAAGATAAAGCAGTAGGTGTACATGCCTCCGCCACAGGAGGCGATGGACGACGAATGACTACGGTCTGTTCACTAGAACGTCGCCCACTTCTCTCAGAAAGATTGGAAACAACAGCATCACCAGATGGTAGGGGAGATATGACTTGTCCTGTAAAAAAGTCCTTATACCTCTGAACCACCTCTCGATACTCATCAACCAACAACGACGATACCAGAGGAGAAAGAGAGAGTGCTATAACTAAGAAAACCAGCCATAACCACCGTCTTTTCATAAGAAAAAAGTAGTTTTAAGATTTATAAAGGTTATTGCTGTTAACGGAGATGGAATTCAACCATGTCATCATCAACCAGTGCGCAAGAGAGCCCAACAGTTTGTCCTGGAAACTTTGACGATCCCCAGATACGGGCAAACCGAAACCGTTTGACAAAATCCTTATGAATATGGTTTGCCAACGTCTCTACAGTAGCTCCTTTCGGCAGAGCTAGAGGCGGATAATTGCGCTGCTTGCCCGGTTGTTTGGTATACACCTTAATCAAGGGCAATCGCTGCCAGATCTCATCTGCTAAATGATCTTGATGATTGTAAATGAGACGTTCATTGGGAATGTCCTGTAGTTCCACATCCAGCAGGTGTTTTTCTTCAGGTGTATTGAAGAGGAGTATGATCAGGTCTGCCTGACGAATAATCGAGAGGTAAGCTGGTCCATACTCAGTAGCGCGAAAATGTTCAGTAAGAGCTGGAATTTCAACAATCTGTAGTTTAACGCCATGGTAATCCAGAATGCCAACTTCTGGTTTTTTCGTAGTAAAAGGATAAGGTGCTATCTCTACCTGTGCATTCGTTAACTGATGTAATAATGTACTCTTCCCTGAATTCGTTGTTCCTACCAAAACAATCTGTGCCGCTCCTTCTTTCTTGACTGCAAGCGGATGTCCACCAGAACCTTTCTTTGCCTGCTTCTCCTTCTGGATGTCTGTCTTGAGTTTTGATATGCGTTCCTTAATGTTCTTCTGAAGGTTTTCTGATGCCTTATGTTTTGGACACGTCTGCAGCATTTTTTGGAGCGCTGTTAATTTTTCTTCTGTCGTCTTAGCATGAAAATACTGCTGCTCTGCTAATTGATACTCTACTGTCGTATTCGTTGCCATAGGAAAAAGGAGAGATACTAGGTTTTAAACCTTTTCAGTAAAGGTATGTATTGAGCAGCTTGATTTCGAGAGTTGTAGGATATCTCTACTCAAAGATTGCATAGAAAATAAGGTGATTCTTGCTCTGTTTATGTATAAAATTAAAGCTATGGTTAACCTCCAGCAGAAATGCTTCTGTAACTGGAGGATTAAACCAAGCCTTCTGAGGTGCATTCATCTCAAGCGGGAGTCGTGTTATTTCTTTTTTCCTTTTAATAATACATATCCAATAATTAAAATGACAGCAAGCGTTAAGAGAATAACGAAAATGCTTCCCACTGAACCAGCGCTTGTTGACTGAGTGGTTTTAGTGGTATCATCTTTTATCTTTTCTTTTAGACCTTTGCCTGTTTCTTCTCCATCAGACATTGCTATGGTAATATCTGCGTGGCGACCAAATGCCTTATGGAACATTACTTGAATATCACTCTTGCCATCTTCATTAACGTCAAGGAACTGTGATTCTCCCTTTTTGATAGTGATGTCAAAAGGTGTCGAACGAATGGTTAGCGTGACTGCGTCATTGTTGAGCTCTTTGACTGTAATGCTATGCTCTTCCCCATTAATGGTGAATTTCACGGCTGCGTTTTTTTGCAATAATCTGCTTATACCTTCTGTGGGTAATCTTCCGACATCAGATGTAGAACCGCTATTTACTTTTATTTTAGCGATTGGTGCTACAAAATTCTTGTTGGCGAACGCACTGGTGCTCTTCGATAATTTTTTCTGTATGGTGAAGCTGATATTCGTAGAATTCGTATTGCCGACAACGTCAGTAACTTCGCAGAGAGCAAGATAATCTCCTAACTCTCTGGTATCTTCAAAAGTGACTTCCAATGTTCTTGAGTCGTTTACAGCAACAGATTCAGTCGCCTTTTCTAGAACTGATGGTCCTAGAAGTCCTGGAATGGAAACCGACACGATGGTTTCATTAAAGCCATCTTCATCTGATCTTGTGCAGGCTATGATAATTTTTTCCGTTGCTGCAAAAGTTGTCTTGCTCGTTCTTAAGCTGTCCAGCAGGTCTATGCTAATACTTGCAGAGGTCGTTCCACCATTAAATGTCGAATTTGCAGTGTACCCTGTATTATTGGTATCCACACTATCCGTACACGCAATATTCCATATGTGACCTCCAGTAGTGATGGTATTAATAAAAATCACGTCAGTGCCATTAGCAACATTTGTCGTTGAATTAATGACAGACCCATCAGAAGAGTTCGTTGGGTCCAAAGTCAAATTACAATTAGCTATGGTAGTGAAGATGAGATCAATGACGGTAGCGTTAAATGTTATCTCTGTTGTGTTCAATATAGCGTTATCTGCTGGCTCATTCGCGGTTACTGTCGGCGCCGTATTATCCACTGTAACATTTGGTGTGATGCTGCTATTAGTGGTTATTTCTAATCCAGAGGAGGTAAAGTTTGTTTGATTGGTGAAAAGAGCAGTGGCATTAATAGTGAAATTTGCTCCGTCGCCTCCCGCAGCGGTGGTATCCCAATTAAAAGCGTATACTGTTAGATTTTCGGTATCATTTATCCCTATGGTTTGCCAGGTACCGTTTCCATTATCGAATTCAAAAGTGATGTTAGTGACGTTGGTGTTATCATCAAGGGTTGCGATTGTCGCTTGCAGCCCAAGACTTCCACTAATATTTTGACCATCTACAGGAGTATCAATAGTAACAGATCCTGGAAACTCTGCAAAAATAAGGTAAGCAAAACTTACAAGTAGAAGCAATGTCAATAATGAACGATACCCTCTTTTATACATACATAATCCCCTATTCCTATGGTTTGTCAGGATTTATAAATCTTTAGATGTGAAAAAAGGAAGGCAGTCTAGTAAAAAAGAAAGGAAGAAGGAGTGATAGCCACTTTGGAAAAAAACAGTATGGGCTGTCCTAGTAGCGGGTAAAAGTTCCTGGTTCCCCTGGTGGTCTTTGGAGACCTAAATCCTTAGCAGTAAAGCGAACTGCAGGACTTCCCTCCCCTCCTCGACGTCGTTGGCGCACAGAAAAGTAATGGAGCGCTGCCAAAACTACTATAACGACGAGGAAGATAAAGGTAACGAGGCCCCACCCAGAAGTAATCTTTTGCTCTGCTGTCACTGGCTGCTTAGTTTCTTCTTTTTTCTCCACGGGTTGAGGTTGAGGAGCACCTTGAACGGTTAAGAGTTTAAAGGTAGTGTCTGCTTTTTTATTAAACACCTGGTGCAACGTAATAGAAATATCATCCTTGCCATCACCGCTCACATCGACGTTCTTGGTTTCTGGTGCATTCACACTGACATCAAAAGACTTTCCTCCTCCAATGGTGTAAGTAGCGCTCTTATCAGCTGTCTCCTTCACGGTAATAGTATAGGCAACATCTTCCAGGACAAAAGAAACCGCACTAGTCTTCACCATAAGTCTGCTGGCACCTTCTTCAGGAAGCGTTCCCAGTGATGAAACAGAACCTGCTCCGACCAGGATGGTTGCTACTGGCGGTTTAAAGTCTGGATTGACAAAAGGACTGGCTCCCTTTGGTGGCTTCTTCACAATCGTGAATGTTGTGTTAGTAGTGTCATTAACCAAGCCATAGTCATCGACAGAGTAACACGCTACCGTGTAATCCCCTAATTCCAAGGTATCGGTA
>JACOVP010000038.1 GCA_016177265.1 Candidatus Woesearchaeota archaeon | reverse complement strand
TAGTGGGCCCGAGCAGATTTGAACTGCCGACCACCAGCTGTCTTAAATGCTGTTGCTGGTAGCGTCTTATAAGACTGGTGCTCTAACCAGGCTGAGCTACGGGCCCGTAAGGAAAATTGAGGAATGAGTTCTTATAAAGGTTGCTCTGTCTCTTACATGAAGATGTTTTTTACGAGCTTCCAGAATGCGGTGAACCAGCTTCTGAGACCAGTTTCTTTTGTTTCATAACTTTTTACTATTTCCTTCGTTGGCGCTTCTTCTCTTGTTGTTGGTTGTTGTTCTGGTGATTGTCGTTGTGGTCCTGTCTGCGCAGGTTCTTCCTTTTGCTGGATGGTTTGCACTGTTTTTGGCGTTTCTCTAAAGATTAATTCGATATTGGCAATGGCTTGCTGCAAGGGGTATTGGATAGTGAGTTCATCCGGATTGTCTAATTCTTGTTTTAAAAATACGCCGTAGGTGCTCATAGCTAATTTTTTGCCAGTTTTTGATTCAATAGTTAACGCTGTCTGTGTTGGGAGATTGAGGTCGATAGACGAATCTGATTTTATAATACTGATCGTAATGGTTTCATCACTGGATCTGGTATCAAATTGCTTGGCTTGCGTTGTCAAAGTCATGTTAAAATCATCATTAGGGGTTGTTGTGCTTCCTAAGTCTAAAAGACCGCCGCCTTCAGTCACAATATTCACTTCATCACTATTCACATCACCGTCATGATTCAGATCGATAGCAAGTTTGTAATCTGGTGCTCCTCCGATGTACACATTATAAGTGCTGCCGCTGATAACTAGGCTGCCAAGAGCGTTAGTTCCTTCTGTTCCTGTGTAAGTGATTTCTTTTTTTCCTTCAGCAAGCTCATCAAACGATAATATTTTTCCTGTGGTATCGATTGAGGAGTAGCGTACAATATTTGTTATGCCTGTACGATCATTATCTGTGGTCAAGATCATATAATCATTTTGACTGATAATGTAATTTGTAGTGCTTGTGCCTTCGATGAAATGGAGTGTATTGTCTGCAGTTCCTATCTTGAGATTATTATTGGTGTTGATGACGAGGGAAATATCATACCTTTGGCCTTTGGTGTTGGTGACTTCGAGATCATAGGCATTACTATGGGGATCAAATTTGATGATGGATGTTTTTCCTGCAGATGTTAATCCTTGGTAGTTGAGATCCCACTCTGCTAACAACATTTGGGGATAGCGCATCTTGTTTCTGAGGCTTTTTCCTGACGGAATGTAGATCTTACTGCCCTTTTCGCTCTCTGCCTTGATGCGGTATTTGATGGAGGATATTTTGAGTGTATCATCGCTGGTTGTTCCCTTGATTTTTACGTAAGCGTTGCTCAATGATTTGCCATTGATGCTGACTCCTTGCGTGAATGAATCATCCGTATAATCACCATCAGTAAACTCGAGTTTTTCTGCTCCCAGGACAAAGGTGAGGCGATCTGGTTGCTCTGCTGCTTCACTAATGATGATTTTTGTGATGCCTATTATATTCTTGTCTAGCAGTTCAATTTCTCCCACGCCTCTTGATGCTGTTATTTTCCCATTGACGGAAAGGATGGCAGTTCTTGCTTGATCATCTATGGAGAGGGCTTTGATGCTGTATTCTTTTCCGTCTATGAGATATGTTCTGGTTTCTCCTTCTTGGAGTTCATCATCAATGGCTCCCGATAACAATGTTAAAGTTACTCGATTATTACTTTTGGTTGCGTCAACAATAATATATGTTCTGCCGAGGATAGTTATTTTTTCTTTAATTAAGTCTTCCAGTTTTTTATTGGTTACATCAGAAGCAAGACCCTGACTAAATTCTACTTCGTACTCAAACGTATAATTTTTTTCATCAAACACCAGAAAATCTTGCACATCGTTGTTATCATCTTCAGTAAAGAGTACACGACCGGACAACAAATCTGTGTCTTTAAAGCGGAGGTACTGATTGAAGGTTGTTAGCCCTTCTTTTGTTGCGATAGTGCCGCTACTTAATTTTTCTGTGTCCCGTGCCGTGAGCGTGTCGATAACGTCACCGATATACTCGCCAATTTCCAGCTGGTCATGGACAGTCCCGATTTTTATGGCTTGCTTGGCAGCAGGTTTTGCCTCTTGCTTGCAAGCACCATTTTCACATCCTTCTGGGCAAGAGTAGACCTTTACCTGGGCAAGATTTTTACTGCAATAGTATTCAAGGACTGCCTGGTCTGCACAGCTGTCTTCTAGTTTTTCTCCCTCTAGGCTGATGAATCCTTTGGTGAAATAATCTAGACCATCACTATCGACACATTCATGCGTGACCCTTCCAGTCAATAATTCCTGAGCTGCGAAGAAGGAGACCATGACTAACATCAAGGCTATAAGAATTGTCGGATTGTTTTTCACCTCTAACACCTAGGTTTTCTCTGATGGAGGAAGTTTTTAAGGATTCTGGTTCTCAACATTTTGATTCCCGTAAAGTATTTAAAGAGACTTTTTTACCATCTCTTTATGGCATGGGGATTAACAACATGGATCATCATCATTCTTGCAGTTCTCGTCTTATACATTATTGTCAAATTTAACCGACTAGTTTCCTACAAGCACAGGATTGACAATGCATGGTCACAGATTGATGTGCAATTGAAACGACGCTATGATTTAATTCCTAACCTAATTAATACGGTCAAGGGCTATGTCAAGCATGAAAAAGGAACTCTAAAAGAGTTAACTGATGCGAGAACC
>JACOVP010000032.1 GCA_016177265.1 Candidatus Woesearchaeota archaeon | reverse complement strand
GGCCATTAGTAAAATTGAGCGCGCTAGTATACGTGATGCCAAAGTGGGTTGCTGAAACAAGGGGTGCAATCCCTAAACTGGCTACAAGAAGTAAAAAAATGCCTCTAAAGTACCTCTTTTTCAACATAGATGCTCTGACCTCCTTCTTTATATATAAAGGTTTTGGATGCAGGGAGGAGGATTCGAACCTCCGAACCCACTGAGGGAACAGCTCTTGAGGCTGCCGCGTTTGACCACTCCGCCATCCCTGCTCAAAAAAGAAGCAAAAAAGAAGATTTAAGTAGTTTTCGAGACCCAAAGTTTAAAAAGAAACAAGAAAAACAGACGACAATGAAAAAACCAGTCAAGAAAGTCCTCTATGGCAATGAAGAAAGAAAATATTACTGGTCCGAGGGAGATCTCCATACAGAGCATGGTATCATGAGAGAAAAAGAGCTCAAAGACGGTAAAATAAAAACACACCTCGGCGATGAACTATGGTGCATGCCAGCAAGCTTCATTGACCAAATAGAGCGCATAGAGCGCGGACCTGCAATAATGCAGAAAAAAGATATCGGCCTTATTCTTGCAAATATTCCCATAGATGCAAACACAAAAATTGTCGATGCGGGGACTGGTTGTGGATTATTAGCTGCATTTCTTGCACGCATCAGTAAAAAGGTTACAAGTTATGACAATAACAAGAAGCATCTAGACATCGCAAAAAGAAATATGCAGTTGTTAGCTGTCAAGTACAAACTAAAGATAAAAGATATCTATAAAGGCATTGACGAAAAAAACCTCGACGTTATCACTTTAGATCTGCCAGAGCCCTGGCGCGTCTTGCCACACACAGAAAAAAGTTTGAAGTGTGGCGGATCAGTGGTTGCATTCTTACCACATATATCACAAGTAGAGCAATTAGTGACTGAAGCAAAAGAAAAATTCATCATCGCAAAAGTATGTGAAGTAATCGAAAGGGAGTGGATTATTAATCCTCCAAAACTTCGGCCTAAGCACCAAGGATTAATGCATACGGCATTTTTAGTCTTTTTGAGAAAGATATAATTATTTTGTACTCGTAATGCGTTCCCAATTATCAGCATAGTGTATTTTGTGAACATGAATCTCGTAGAAAACGCGATACCAGATATACAAACGAACAAACAGCAAGCAAAAAGTCCAGAAAAATTCTTTGAGAGAGCGTGCATAACCAAAAGCACGCAGTAATCCGAAGATAAGTTCATTAGAAAATGTCTTCACGCGAGGCATATCGGATGCATATCTCCACAGAGTTTCGTGGCTTTTAGCAGTGCGTACCCGCTGTTTGACAAAATCTTTCAAATTGGCTGGATATTTTACAAAGACTTTTGCCTCAGGAACATAACGAACACCATACCCTTGCTTCCACAAGAGATAAGGAATGATAGAATCTTCTGCAACATCTGTAGGAATTTTCTTTATCTTGTTCCTAAACGCAAACAAGTACCCAGAGCATTCTAAATAAGCTCCGCGTCTATCAAGGTCTTGTCTAATACGATGCGCTCCTGCATCAACAAGCAAGTGACTAAAATAACCCAAGAGGGTAGATCGAGAATTAATAGCGACGGGTCGTCCAGTCACGCAACCTACACGTTCATCAGTAAAAGCATTGATTAAAGGATGCAAGGAATGAGTATCAACAGTAACATCACCATCAGTTAAAATAAGCAAATCCCCTTTTAGTCGTTGAAACAATTCGTTCAAAGCATTAGCTTTCCCTCGTCCTTTATCTTTAAAATAGATGACTTGTTTATAACGACGAGTATAAGATCGAATCACCTGGGCTGTTTCTTTATCAGGCGCCGCAACAAGAAGCTCATATTTTTCTTTAAGAGTATTCGCTAGTACTGCTTCTATCGCTTTTCCAACAGAGTGTGGTTCCTTAAACGACGTGATAATGATGGTAATCATAGTGATCGATAAATCCTCACTAATCGTTGTGCAATCTTATTCCAAGTCATCTGTTCAACTTTTTTTCTACCATGCCTTCCTAGAGTACGTCTCAATTTTGCATTCGTCAATAATCGTATCAGCTGCTTTGTAAGATCATTTAAATCATCTTTTGCAAAAGTAAGTCCATCTGCACCAATAACAGAAGGAATCCCGCCTACCCTCGATCCAAGAACTGGTTTTTCCTGTGACATCGCTTCTAATAAGGTAATACCAAAAGCATCATAATCTGTCGGATGAATGAACACATCGCAAGAGGCATATGCTTGTAATTTTTCCTCTTCATTTACACGACCAATCAATCGTACATTAGTAAGTTTTTTGTCTTTGATAACCTTTTCCAAAAGAGCAAGTTCAGGGCCATCACCAACTAAGACAAACATAGTTTTCGGGAAGGAAGGAGCAATGATTAATAATTTATGCACACCTTTACTCTGATGCAACCGACCAACATACAGCACCATCTGACCAGTAATATGATGTTTTTTACGAAAAACTGTTGCACTTCGTTTACGTAAATAAGAAGATGCAATACCGGGCGGTAAAATAAGAATATTCCTGAAATTTCCAAATGTTTGTCGTAGCCACTGCTCTTCTGCTTTCGTCTGAACTACGAGAGCATCACAAAGATGCAAAAAGAGTCGCCCTAAAGTCAAATCAAACAGAGGAATGAAAAGATTTATCCATGCAGAGCGAAGAGATTTTGGGTATTCTGGCCAATGGATACTCAATACCGTTTTCTTGCCTCGCAATTTGGCAAACAAAAGTGCAAGATTATGTAGTTGCCGATAAGAATGGGCATGCAATACATCATAATCGGCAGTCAGCGCTTTCCAGTACACACCAGGAAAAAAAGGGGTAAAATAGCTCAAGCGAAACCACGTTGGTAATCGCTCAACATGAACACCAGAGAAGAACGCTTGTTTCTGTTGTATTCGTCCTTCTCGCAAAGCATCAGAAGTTAAGACCGTAACGTCATGGCCTAATTTCACCAGTTCTTTCGTTTCCTCCAGTAAATGTGTCTCCATGCCGCCTTCTACAGGATAAAAAAACGAACAGACTTTGGCAATCTTCATGGGAATACCTCGGCAATTTTCGCCAAAACATCACTTTCATAGATGAAACGCATACAAATATAATTTTTGCCATAGATACAAAAACTTCTTCTACACCCAACACACACATCATCTTTCCATAGATAACGACTGTTCTTCGATGATGGCCCCCAAAATGCAGGCATCGTTGGTCCAAACAAAACAACAACAGGAGTCTTTCGTGCAGAAGCTATATGAGTCATCGACGTATCAATCGTAACAACCAAATCAACCGCATCTACTAAGGCAATCAACTGTGGTAATGTCGTTCGTCCAGCGAGATTATGTGCTTTATGCGGTTGTCGCATCTGACTGATAATATAGTGAACATGGTGATGGTCTTCTTTAGTCCCGGTGAAAAAAATAGTCGCCTTATACTTATGGACCAGAATGTCTGCAAGACGCGCAAAGCGCTCAGGCATCCAGTGATGGGACTTATGTTTTGAAGAAGTGTGAAGAATAATGGTTTTGCTCTTGAAATGTTTCATGAATGTTGCCACAACAGCAGCAGCTTTCTTGTGAACAGGTAATTCCAGGGAAGCATCTTTGACAAGAATTGGTAAAGCACGAAGGACATCAAGATTATCTTGGATTTTATGTTGCATTTTGAGAGTGGGTTTTATTTTCTTATGCAAGAAAAATCCTTTGCCAGATAAAAATCCAGCTTTCGTCGCACCAACTCTGTATTGAACACCAGCTCGGAACAATAACCAGCTCATCTGCAATGATGCAGGATGTAACAAAATACCTAGATCATATTTGTTTTCGCGAAGATGAGATAAAACGTCAGCAAAAGAAGTAAAGGGAATAACAGTGTTAATCGAAGTGTTGCCTTCCAACAGTTGGCTAGCAGGGGGTTGCACCAAAACATCAATAGCTGCTGATTTGTAGTGTTGCTTCAAGGCGCGAAAAACAGGAGTTGCTACTAATAAATCTCCCAATTGCAAAGTCTCAACAACAAGAATTCTTTTAATTTTAGTAGGAAATCGCTTGAATTTGAAAGGGTTGAACACTAAGTAAAGTCCGTAGTCGACAAGCTGAGCTACATCTCGGAGTCGATCTTCTACACGTTTCAAAGGATGTAAAGGCATGAAAAAAAGAAGGCTAAATGCTTTAAAAAGGTTGTTTATACGGATTCAATGTATAGAGACAGTATCCTTTGTGTTGTGCTGTTAAGTTGAGCCCACAACTAGCCAGGAAGTCACAATTGGCGTAAGAGAGAAATTGTGTAGTATTTAATAAAGTCGTATATGTTAAAAAAGTAGAGCAGTCAGAGGTATCCATAGCATGACCCAGTCGTGATAAGGCTTTCAGATAGGAAGATGATGCAAGGTGTTGATAATAACCGGAAGAGGTAGTTTTATTATAATAAATAGAAGAATAGGCAATGATTGCTTTATCATAGACATCAGAAGGAAGATCTAAAATGAAATAAGTATCAGTAATCTGTGGAACAAAAGTTAAAAGATCTTGTGCCTGTGATGTTGGTTGTGCGAAGTAAGAAGTAAAAAACAAAGAAATAATGCAGCTAAGAAGAACTCCAAAAAGAACAGCGCTGTGTGTCAACCGTTGTAGAAAAGTTTTGTCCGGGGAAATTGTTATGTACAAATATCCAGATAATAGTAAAAAGAAATTAAAATAGGGGCTTGGAAAAATATCGCGAAATACCGGAAGAAGAATATTCAAGCGAAAAATATACAAGACTGTAATAATTAGTGTAGGCAGAAAAAAAAGAAGATGCCTACGATCAGGTATATATTTCCAAGAAAGATAAAACAAAAATAAAAAGAACAAAGGAAAAACAAAGGAAGCGAATTGTTTCAATAAAAGGTCAGGAGTAAATTGCAACAGCCATGCGGCTTGCTGTGTCGCTAGTAAAGAGCTTTCTTTGAGATGAAGCACATAAGGAATCGTCCAGAAAAACGTTAAAACAACTCCCAGCAGAGTTGTTATAGCAACATGCCATCGTTCTTTCCCATGTTTGATCAAGAATAGTCCAATAAGCAAAAGACTTGCAAACACACCGACAGCAACATACGTGATAATGCAAGCAGCATACAGGGGTGCTATGGTATAAAAACGTGGAGTGATCTTCCTATCTTTATACCAGAGAAGCATAAAAAATAATCCGAAGAACAACATCCACGCTAGCAATTCATGTGGTCTACCAGTTCTTAAAAATCCACGAATAGCGTTGGCATTGGCTGCAAAAAACAAAAAGAAAAACAGCCGTTGTAAAGGTTTGAAGCCTAATTTCTTGCCGCCATACCAAGTAATCAAAAAGCCTAGTACAAGAGAGAGAACAACAGCAAGATAAGTAGCAATTTTCACGTCGCTAAAAACAAGCAACAAAGGATATGCAAAAAAATACCATCCTGGTGGAGTAAATTGAAAGGCAATAAAGCCATTGTACCAGTAAGGACAATACCGTTCAAATCCACAAACATCTAAAAAATGCAATTGTACCATATAAGCAGTGATATCATTAATGTAATCTAAGGGAAAGTAAAAAAGCAGTTGACTCAAATCAAAAAGGCGAACGAGAAGTGTAAAAGATAAAAGAAGCACGCTTAAGATAAGGACAAGAATATTCTCTTTACATAATGAGGATGAACTCATCAGCAATCACTCCTAGGTGATACAGATTCAGGTAGTATTAATAACAGCATCAGGATACGGCCTTGCTGGTCTATCAGGACTCTCTGCAGCATAGCCTAAGGCAACGGCAAGATAAATTTTTCTATAATTTTCAATGCCTAATTCTTTTTTTACTTTTTGTATATAGGGATATGCAAAATAGACTGGACAACTGCCAATACCTAGACTGGTTGCCGCAAGAAGCAAGTTCTGTGCAGCAAACCCAACATCCAGTGCTGGAGCATGCTTTTCATGAAAGAAATAAGGTCGTTCATCGATGGAGAGTAAAATGACAATAGGTGCGGCTTCTAAGACACGGTGCTGTAGCAAGTGTCTTTTATCTTTGCTGACGAGGGTAAATTTCCATGCTTGTCTATTGCAGGACGAAGGCGCCCATGTTGCAGCCATGATCATCTTATCTATAAGTTCAGGAGAGACCTCCTTAGAAGTCCATTTTCTGATGCTTCTTCTCTCAAGGATGAGTCGCCAGAAGTCTTCATGTTTCGAAATAAAAGATTTTCCTGTTTGGGGTTTCTTGTCTTGGTACCAGGTATAATATTTCTTGAGGATAGTGTAACTCCAGTCAATGGTGGAATCACGGGGTAATTTCCTAAGTTCATGCTCTTGCAGAAAATGTTCTAAACGCTCTCGTAATTCTTGGCCCTTATGTTCACGCCACTCAAATTTAATAATAAGGTCAAGATGATGAGTCATATGCCTAATTCGTTCAATAAGCAGATTATTGTCCATCTTGAAAAGATCATTGATGAGAGCAACTTTCCTTCTATGTAAAGGGTTTAAGCGCTGGAGCAGATCGAAGATATCCCGCTTCTTGTCAGTCATTTTTTCCACACTCGAAGTTTTGCTAGCTTATCAAATAGTTTTGTATAAAAAAGTGTTTTCATAAGGGTAGTGAAGACATACTCAAAGATAAGGTAGGGTATTTTGAGAAAAGAGGGGTAAATAGGTACTTTTAAAGCTTTCCCAAGGGGTTTTACAAAGTGTAATAATCCACGCTCAATACGAAATCGGAGAGTAACGCCATCTAATGCCTTTTCGGAGTCTGTATAAATGCCAAAGGTCTTGTGATGTATTTGCTGGGAAGTGAGAGTAAAATGATCTTTGATGACATCCACATATCCTTGAGAGCTAAGTCCAGCAATAGTTCCTGCAAAAGCTAGATATTTTTTCTCCTGAAAGAGCGTTTTGGCAGGTCGTAGGGGTTGAAGAGGTACTTGTTTTTTAACCTGTTGTGCAAGATAGAGGAACATAAATTGGTTCCATCCTAGGTTAGGGATTTTCCGGTAATCTGTATACCACGAAGCTAAGGGAAAGGATCCATCTGCTTGTTGATATTTGCGGAAGTCAAAGGAGGTTTTTATGTTGTAACGGGAAAAAAGGTCCAAGACTAAGCCAGCTGGAGCGATGAGATGCGGCTCAGGCACAGATACCCAATCATTCTTTTGCTTGACATACCAGTGGTGCAGACCTTGCTTGGAAAAAGTGCGTTGAAGAAAATCTAAAGTCTTTTGTATGGGAATGGCATAGCGATCTGCATGCAAGAGATCATCCATAAGAGCGTAAGAATGTATTGTTTTTGCATCATACCACGGAATAACTAGATGTTGTTCATGAAAACCTCGTAAGAATCCTCCGCGAAGTCTGCCTTCTCGTAGTTGCAGCTGGAGATAAGTGTCTGCTAGCTGAAGAGCTCTCTGTTTGTAGATGGGTTTTTGTTCTATGGTATAAAGCCAAAGTAAAGCTTCGGCAGCGCAAACATCTTGATTAGCGCATCCCGTAAGGTACTTGCCATTCCATAATCGCGAGTAAAACCACAAAATATTTTTCTTAGCAGTGGTGAGGTACAGTTGCTTGTGAGTTTCCTTATACAGTTCCAGCAGTGCGCTTGAAGGAAGAGCATTATGGATTAAAGTCAATCCTTGCTGAGAAGAAGATGTATTGAATTCAAACGCATCATAGCGGTACTGGCCATTGCTTTTCTGTAAAGAGCAAAGATAATCAGCAGCTTGTTCAGCTTTATGCAAATAATGAGCCTCGCCAAGATGTTTGTAGAGAGTTAAATAGCCTTTGATGATGCCATAATAGTGGAAGGTGTGAGGGAGGAGATGAGTGTTTTCCACGCCCCAAATAGGGTGGTTGGCGTTATCCAAAAACTCCCCCTGTCCCTTTTCATGCGATTCTATCCACGAGAGGAGTTTAAAAGCAGGGGACTCAAACATAAGAAATGCAGGCCTAGAAATGCATTTAAAGCTTTCTAGGATAAGAATACTATGACTATTAAAACAGTTATATATGTAGCCATTGACGTTGATTTCCCAGGGGCACATGGAGGCTCAACACACGTAGGTGAAGCTGTGCATTCGCTGGCAAAGCTCTGTCAGCAGGTGTACTTGATTTGCAAATGGAAAAAAGGCCAGTCGCTAGTGGAAAAACAAGAAAACTGCACCATCATAAGAGTCCCAAGGAGTAGTCTAGCCTTCCTAAGAGTAATAAATTATTGTCTATTCCCTTTCTTAGTAGCCTGTTACTTGATGATCACCAAGAACATAGATATGGTGTACGAAAGAGGAAGAATTTTTGGTGGGGGAGGAATTCTTGCAGGATACATGACAGGGAGAAAAACAGTATATGAAATTATAGAGCCATACACAATCATTCCAGTGATAGTAGGGGACATAAAAGAAAACGCTCTAGTCTGGAAAGCAATTAAGAAATGGCATTCGTTTATAGTCAATAGAGCTTCGCTCGTCACAGTAACGCATAAAGCATCTTTGGCAGGGATAATGCATAAAAGAATTTTGTTCATACATACGGGCGCAGATCCTAGGAAATTTAGGCCAGAAAAGGCATCGAGTAGTTTAGTGAAAAAATACGATCTCGTAAAAGGAAAGACCTTGTTATACATAGGAAGTTTCTCACCGTGGCATGGTTGCGAATATATGATACAGGCTATTGCGCAACTAGCAAAAAAAGATAAAAAGATAAAATTGATGATGATTGGAGAAGGTCAGAAGCTACATGCGTGTATACAACTAGCGAAAACACTGGGAATACAAGAGAATGTTATCTTCATAGGGAAAGTAGCTTTAGGGAAAGTTCCAGAATATATCAATGCGAGCGACATCTGCTTAGCCTTGTTTGATCGTAAGTATGCGCCTTTCAGGAAATTAGGGTATTATTATTCGCCAATAAAAATCCACGAGTATAAGGCATGTGGAAAGCCAGTCATAGCGAGTGATTACCCGCTTTTGCGAGAAATTATTAAAGAGGGTATAAATGGTTTTGTTGTTGATGAGACCAAGGTCAGTGAGTTGGTGATAGCAATAAAAAAACTCATGCGGAATCCACAAGTGATGCAGAAAATGGGAAAGAAAAACAGGGAAGAAGTAGAAAAAGTATACAATTGGGATTATTTCAATAAAAAAGTTTTAGAGAGTTAATACAGAGAAAGATGCTAAACCAGCCTAGTCCATAGTGAGCGAATTTAAATGGGCTAAAAGAGAACGATAAACTTAAATATCGCGGTTTTCGAAGATTTAGTATGCTCAAAACTGCTATAGTCCTAGCTGGTGGAAAGGGTATACGCCTCATGCCATTGACGCAGGACATTCCAAAACCCCTTATTAAAGTAGCTGGAAAGCCAATAATCGAGTGGATTGTAGAGTGGCTGGCAGAAAACGGCATTAAAAAAGTCATCATCGGTGTAGATTATAAGAAAGAAGCATTATATGAGCATTTTAAGAATTACAAGAACAAAGAAATAGAGATTGTGTTTAATGATCATACCGGAGCAGCAGGTACTGGAGACGCATTCCGAAAGGCTATAGAGAATCATAAAGTGACTGATGAAGATTTCATTGCCATGAATGGTGATGAGTTAACCGATTTATCTTTGAAAAGTCTTCAAGGATTCCATAAATTGCATAAGCCAACAGTGTCTTTAGTCGCTTGTCCATTGCCGAGTCCTTATGGTGTATTGGATATTGGTGATAATTTTACAATTACTACATTTAGAGAGAAGCCTGTTCTGACAAGTCACTTAATTAATTCAGGAATTTACATTTTTAACAAACGGATAGTCCCTCTGCTTCCAGAAAAAGGAAATATAGAGCAGACAACATTTGTTGATTTAGCTAAAAAAGGTGAGTTAAAAGCATATCAACATTTCGGCTTTTGGAGAACATTGGATAATTTGAAAGATCTTGAAGAATTAGAAGGAAAATATAAAGAATTTTTCGAGGGGCGATAACTATGAAAAAAATATTTTTGACAGGCATTACAGGATTTATCGCTGCAGAAGTAGCAAGAAAATTAGTTGAAATGGGAGACTATGAAGTCTATGCCTTAGTGAGAGAGACTTCCAATAGTAATTCTTTCGACCACATTAAAGACATCCTCAATAAGATTCACATTAGAAAAGGAAATTTAACAGACTACAGCGTGATTAGAAAAATTATTGCGGACATTTCTCCGCAACAGATTGTGCATATTGGTGCTCAGACTGCAGTTCGTGCATCATTCGAATTGCCTATAGAATTTAATGAAACAAATTACCTGGGCACGATTAATCTGATCCACTGTGCCTTGCAGTTGCCATCGTTTGAAAAGTTCATCTTCGCCTCCACCATGGAGACATATGGTTTCCAAGAAGCAAGGACTCCATTCAAAGAAACAGTAAAGTCAAATCCGGGAAGCCCTTATGCGGTCTCTAAAGTCGCATGCGAGGAGTATATCAGAATGGCGAATAAGGCGTTCAGTCTTCCCTATCTTATCTCCCGTGCTTGTAATACCTTTGGAAGAAAAAATCAGACAGGATTCGTCACAGAATATATCGCTACGCAGATGTTGAAAGGCGAGACAGTGTATATAGGAACACCAGAAGCAGTCAGAGACATGATGTATGTTACGGATCATGTTGACGCGTATATCAAAATGATACAGACTGATGTGAAAAACGAAATATTCAATTTTGGCACAGGTAATAAGATGCCGATGAAAGAGATTGCAAAGAAGCTAAAAGAGATCACGGGTTTCAAAGGAGAGATTATACACAGCTTCCCTCCAAATTATCCATGGAGACCAGTTGTTGAGGAATTCTTATCTCTAGATGCTGCTAAAGCGAAAGAAAAACTGGGTTGGGTGCCAAAATATACTGTGGAAGACGGATTAAAGAAGACAGTAGAATATTGGAAAGAAAAAATTAAGAAATAAATTAATGGGATAATTTCCACCAAAAAGCCTTGAGCACAGGCAAGACATACGATTTGAATTGTCTTCGATAGCTCAGGGTTGATTTTTTGTCGCTTCGTTTGTAGTAGATAGGAATCTCTTTTGCTTTATAGCCTTTAAGCAATGCTTTTGCAAGCAGCTCTACATGCAGTCCAAAGCCAGTGCTTTCTAAAGTAATATTGTGTAAAATATCAGCTCTGTAAAGCTTGAAGCCTGTAGTGAGATCCTTGATGTTCGTTCTAAGGAAGACACGTGCGAATAAATTATAAGATCTGCTGATAATTTGGCGTTTGAGAGTCATATCTGCTTTTCCGCCTTTGACAAACCGAGAGCCGATAACAATATCTGCTTCGTGGATATGTTTCATAAGATTAGGAATTTCTTCAGGATCATGAGAGAGGTCGCAGTCCATGATTGTAAAGTATTGTCCTTTGACACTGGAAAGTCCTTCACATAAAGAGCTGCCCAAGTCTTTGTTTTCTCGGTTATAGCGATGAATGACTTTGAGTCGTTTGTCTTTTTTTGCTACAACATCTGCGAATTTTCCTGTGTTATCAGTGCTGTGGTTGTTCAAAAAAATAAGTTCTGCGTTAATCTTATGTTTGTCAAAAACCTTGAGGACATTAGTAAGAACTGCTTGCACTGTCTTCTCCTCATTCAGTGCAGAAATGACGACTGATAAAAAAGGTTTCATAAAACTCTCGACTAAATGCAGATTTATAAGGTTTCCGATGAAGAAGCTATCTTTTTAAAGAAGCGCTACGTAGCTTAAGAGCAATGAAAGAAAAGACATTCAATAAAACAAAATGGCTTTTGCTGTTAATTTTGCTAGGGTTTATTGCAATTCGTTTACCATTCTTAGATCTCTACCGTTTTGAACATGAGATGGCTCGCGATATTCATCACAGCGAACGTATCCTCAATGGTGAATTGATCTTAAGAGGAGTCCATGCAGATTTGCAAGAAGATTCTCCGCAGCAAAGTTTCGGTCCGTTGATGTATTACATGATTGCAGGCTCATTAGTGCTGGCGCCAAATGAGTATTGGTATCCTTTAATGCCCAGCGTGTTGATTATGCTACTAAATATGGTGGCAGTATGGTTATGTTATCGCTTTGGAAAAGAATTCTTCAATGAGTTTGTAGGTCTAAGTGCTGCAGCGTTGTTCGCCTTCAGTCCTTGGTTTATTCTGCACGTGTCTTCATATGGAAGCAATCCTAATTATTTGCCGCCATTTATCATGGCTTTTGTTTACTGTCTTGCAAAGGTGATTGTCAGCAGAGAAGATAAATTTTTATTGCCAAGTTTTATTGCATTAGCACTAGCAACACAATTGCATTTGTCTAGTCTAATGGTCTTTCCTTTCTTGATTGTTGCTTTATTAATATGGAGAAGAGATCTATTAAAGAAAACAGTATTATATAAATCATTAGGCATAACTGCAGTGCTATACATTCCTTATATAATATATATTATACAGACAAATTCATGGGGCAGTCTGTTCACATTCGCCAGCGCGCGATATCCGAGTACATTTGTAGCGGTGGTTCTGGAATCCTTAGGCATCCCAATACTTTATACAACGCCTTTGCTGACAAAATATTTGCTAGGCACAGTAACAGTTATACCTATATTTGTCAAAATCGTCACGGGAATAATAATTGCAGGCGTGCTAGCGGCACTTGCTTATACAACGTATCGTGTGATAAAGCACAGAACCAAAGAGAAAACAATCGCGTTGATTTTATTATGGTGGTTCACGCCAGTACTTATGTTTATCTTAATAGGGAAGAACGTCAGTCCGCATTTCTTCATTCCCATTCTTCCGGCACAATTCCTCATAGCCGCTATCGCGTTGAACAAGTTAAAAGAGAAGTGCACAAAAACAGCAATAGTAGGTATCTGTCTAGTTATTAGTTGTTTTATATTTTTTGTAATAAATTTTTACACAGTTGTTGATCGCAATGGTGGAACAGATAGTCTCTTTGGAATTCCCTATAAATATCGCATTGAGGTCGTGCAGACAATCGCAAAAGAAACAGCAACACCAACAATTGTCTATTATGGTGACAACAAGAGAAACATGAATTGGCTCTTCGCACATTTCGGTCTGCAGCCTACATATCAACATATACAATCGCTGGAAGAGTTTAAAGAAGGAAATCTTATTTTTGATGATTATGATTTCTATTCTTACGATGATAAAGCACTGCCAGAAACAGAGAGAGAAAAAGTAAGAAATCTACCAGGGACAACAATAAAACATATAAAAGTTGTAGAAAGATAAAGAATTATTGATAGGCGACACCTATGCTTGTAAAGGGTGTATGAGTTTTTGACCATTCTTTATATAAAGCACGAGTAATGAGTTCTAATTGAACTCGTCTTTTTTCTGTAAATGCGGGATCAGCACATTCTATTGCAGCTTGTTCTGGAGGATAATGAAAGGTTATAGGAACACTTTTGATTTTCAATCCTTTTGATGGAGCGTCTCGTAAGATGCGGGCAACAGGAACAAAGTAGCATGCCCAATTGTTTGGTTTGCCATCTGCTCCAGGATATTCTGTATCAATAGTAGCATCTAAGAAATAAGGAGAAAGCTCTCTGCGCCATGCGCGTGTGCCTCCCCACATATCTAGCTCAAAGGGAATGCCTGTTAAATCTTTGAACCAACGATCTCCGAATTTTTCAGCACATGCTTGAGCAATAGGATATCCTAAATGAAAGAGATCTTCAGTTGATCCACCACGGTGGGGAACAACAAAATCTGCGTCTCCAGTAAAGAGAGGTGATGCAAATGTTTGAATTTGACTTATAAGGGGTGTTTTTTCAATTTCTAAGCGCATTAAGACAGGTCTTCCAGCAGCATAACCACGTTGAACACCATAGCGAGTGCGTTCACCAAAAGTCTTGCCTGGTAAAGCATTAACTATTGCGCCTCGTCTTTCTGCTTCGCGTAAAAATTCGTCAGCAGAACCGCCATCAGCCATGTCCACAGAATATCCCAAGTTACTCGCTTGTGCTATAGAGTCTAATGCTAATCTTGCGCGTATTTGATCTGCTGGAGAGGTTCTAAATAAAGTAACGGTAGATATTGCTACTTTTCCTGAAAGGTCGTTTGATACCATTGCTAGAATATAGAGGTTAGAGAGTATATAAAGGTATCTGTAGTTACAAATACGAAAATTTTAAAAATGAAGTTTTTGATTCGGTGGTTATTGACGGTCAAAAAATTACGCTGGCGACATGTTAGAGGAGAATGCTAAAGATGAAAGAGTATGGAT
>JACOVP010000025.1 GCA_016177265.1 Candidatus Woesearchaeota archaeon | reverse complement strand
GTATCGGAAGCTCTAAAGATAAAGGAGTTACTGGTGATGACGTTGCCAAACTATTTAAAGAAAAGAAATTCTATATTCTCCAATGAAAACAGAGGTGTTGAGTTTAGGTGGATCAGTCATTATTCCTAGAGATACTGATCGGATTAATTATGCTTACATCAAGTCCTTCAAGCATCTCATTGCTTCTTGTAAAGACAGAAAATTCGTCATCGTCATCGGCGGAGGTTCTACTGCTAGAAAATACATGAAAGCCCTGGAACAGGAAGGTTACAATAAAAAAGTCCAATGCTTGATGGGTATTACTATTACTCGGATGAACGCCAAATTTATGGCAAACTTTTTCAATGGTTTAGCTTCACAATCCATACCCAAGTCATTAGGCGGAGTCAAAAATCTCCTCAAGAAAAACAGAATCGTCTTTGTCGGCAGTCTAAGGTATGAAGAGAACAACACCAGTGACGGAACTGCTGCACGCCTTGCAAATGTTTTCCATACGACGTTCATAAATATTACCGACGTCGCTGGATTATATACCAAAGATCCAAGAAAATACAAAGATGCAAAATTGATTAAGCACACCTCTCTTGAGAAGTTTAATGCTATGGTAAAAAAAATTACCTATCATCCAGGCCAGCATTTCATTCTTGATCAGCACGCTTCCGCCATCATTAAGCGCCATAAAATTAAAACGATTATTCTAGGGAAAGAGATCGAGAATATCAGACGCTGTCTCCAAGGGAAAGCCTTTAAAGGTACTATCATTGCATAACGGCATGAAAAAGCCTTCCGTCATCATTGTCACAGGCACTCCTGGCACAGGAAAAACGACCGTAGCCAAGCGTCTAGCAAAAAAACACAAGGCAACTTATATTGATGTCAATAAGATTATCAAAGAACAAAAAATCTATGAGAAATACGATAAAAAGTGGAAAACTTACATAATAGATATTGCAAAACTCAACAAAATCCTCATCAAGCTTATCAAAGAGTACAAAAAAAAGAAGCAAAGCATAGTCATTGATTCCCATCTTGCTCATCACTTGCCAAAGAAATATGTTGATCTGTGCATAGTCACCAAATGCTCATTAAAAAAATTGCAACAACGATTAAAAAAACGCCACTATCCACAGGAAAAAATCAGGGAGAATATGGATGCTGAAATCTTAGATGTCTGTCTGTTAGAAGCATTGATGAACAAGCATAAAGTAAAGGTAGTGAAAACATGATAGACATCATTTATTGTCAACAACCCAGAAATGACTTAAGTTTCCATAAAATTCTTCATGCTAAAACATTCAACATAGTCGAAGGAACTACAGAAGAAAAAAACAGAACAGCAGTAGAGAACAAGCAAGTCGATATCTTACTAGCCCCAGAGCGTGCAGGCAAAAAGGATAAATTCACCCAAAGAGACTCTGGATTGAATCATGTCCTCTGTGCTCTTGCAAAAAAGAATGATATCGCTATCGGTTTTAGTTTTAGTGATCTCTTAAACTCTCTTCATCGTGCAATAGTGTTAGGAAGAATGATGCAGAATGTTCGTTTGTGTAGAAAGTATAAAGTAAGGATGGTAGTTGCCTCCTTTGCAAAGAACCCCTGGGAAATGCGTTCTGCACATGACTTATTCGCCTTTGCACAAGTTCTTGGGATGACGCCGAAAGAAGCCAAATTAGCCTTAAACTTTCAAAAGAAGCGAAAACCCATCAAAATCCTCAAAGAACCACCACAATCTTTATAAACATCCTTCTAAATAGGAAAAAACGAATGAGAAAAAGGAACTAGCTTTTTTCTCGGGTGAGATACCATTAAGCCGATTTTGCCCAGTTTACGTGAAAAGAAACGGTACCTCCACTACGAGGTTATCACTGAAGCAAACAGAACAGCAGAAGAGGTTAAAGAAGCAGTGCAACAAGCAATCCACCAGTTCCTAGGAGACTATGGTGTTGCCCAAGCAGGTATCTCACTGATAGAAAACACAAACAAAGAAGGCATCATCAAGGTCAACACGCCTTACGTGAACCATGTCAAAACAGCGCTTGCCTTAATCAAGACCATGAAGAATAATCCCACCAGGATCGCAACAACGAAAGTATCAGGCATGATCAACAAGGTCAAAAGGAGGCAATAGTACCATGCAACAAGTAGATGAGACATCTCACCAGGCAATGGGGTATGATAGAACGAGTATCATGTTCAGCCCAGATGGTCGTTTATTGCAGGTAGAGTATGCAAAGAAGACAGTCAAGCAAGGAACGACGAGTATAGGGATGGTTTGTAAAGATGGTGTAGTGTTAGTGGCGGATAAGAGGATCACAGAAAAATTAGTCGTCCCAAAGTCTGTTGAAAAGATCTTCCAAATCGATGACCACATTGGCGCTTCTGTTTCCGGTATTTTAAGTGACGGCCGTATCCTCATTGAGCGGGCGCAAGTAATAGCGCAACAACACAGGATGACTTATGCAACCCCTATCACCACAGAAAGTCTCGTTAAAGAAATCTGCAATTTAAAACAATTGTACACGCAAGTCGGTGGTGCTCGCCCTTTCGGTGTCAGCATCATGTTCATTGGCCACGGTGAAGAGCCTCATCTCTTCATCACCGATCCTACGGGCATTTTCCTGGAGTACAAAGCCACAGCCATGGGAGAAGCAGAAACCGAAGTCAAAGATATGCTCAATAAGGAGTACAAAGAGTCTCTCACCATTCAAGAAGGGTTAAGGTTAGCAATCAATGCTCTAAAGAAAGCACTCGGCAAAGAGTTCAGCGCTGAGCGTTTAGATGGCGCTTACATTAATTCCGATGACAAGCTCTTGAAACACTTCAAGAAGGAAGACTTCCTTAAAGTGAAATAAGATGACTGATATTACTAGCGCAGTAGAAGCAAGAATCAAACGGCAGGGAAAACAGTATGAAGTGTTAGTCGATTGTGATAAAGCATTGGAATTCAAGCAGGGAAAAAAAGTAATGCTCGATGATGTTTTGGTGACGAATGAAATTTTCCACGAAGCAAAGCGCGGCTTAAAACCAGCGGAAAAAGACTTGCTGGCAGCATTCAAGACTACAGATCCACAGCAGATTGCAACGATAATCCTCAAAGAAGGTGAAATCCAGCTCACCCAGAAGCATCGTGAAAAAGAACGTGAAGAAAAAAGAAAGCGCCTCATTGATATTATTCATAAGTATGCTATCGATACAAAAACAGGATTGCCGCATCCCCCATCAAGAATTGAAGCAGCCATGGAGCAAGCAAGGATCAAGATCGATGAGAGCAAAACTGCCGAGGACCAAGTAGAGACCATCCTCAATGCTTTAAAGCCTATCATCCCCATCAAGTTCGAAACGCGGCTTATAGAAATCAAGATCCAGCCGCAGTATGCTGGTCCTGCATTCAGAATCCTAAAGAAGTACAAGCTCCTCAAGAGCGAATGGTTAAATGACGGCTCACTGCTCGGTAATGTGGAAATCCCTGCTGGCTTGCAAGAAGACCTCTTCACTGAGTTAAATAAACTGACGCATGGTTCAGTAGAAAGTAAGATTCTCAAAACAACATAAGGAGTTAAAAAATGGAAACAATAGAAAGTAAGAAGATTGTTGTTCCTGGTGAAGTCTTAGCGACAGGCATGGATTTTTTGCCATCCTCAGGAACATTCAGGGACAAAGACAAAATTATCTCCATATATGTAGGATTAACCAATATCAGCGGTCGTGTCATTCGCGTCATCCCACTACGTGGTCGCTACATTCCTAAAAGGGATGATACAGTCATTGGTCGTATTATAGATATGACATTTAGCAACTGGTTTATTGATATGAACTGTGCGAATATCGGAGTGCTATCAGTAAGGGAAATTAGTGAATTTGTAGAGCGGGGTGCTGACTTGGCAGATTACTTCTCCTACGGCGATTACATTGTCTGCAAAATCAGCAAGGTCACTCGCGCATCGGTGGATTTGACGATGCGTGGTCCAGGCTTAAGGAAGTTAGGCCCAGGAAAATTGATCACTATTGATTCATCCAAGGTGCCAAGGATTATTGGCAAGCAGGGCAGCATGATCTCCATGATTAAAGAAAAGACAAACTGCAGGATTGTTGTCGGCCAGAACGGTACCATCTGGATCCAAGGCGCACCAGAAGATGAGATGGTGGCTGCAGAAGCCATTTACAAGATCAACCAGGAATCACACCGTGAAGGCTTGACTGAAGAAATCGCTGCATTGCTGGAGAAAAAAATAAGCAAAAACAAGCCAATGCAGAGAGAAGGTGAAGAACAGAGGGGGCGTGAAAACCATGAAGAGGAGTGATGGAAGAGCCCCAGACGAGCTCCGCAAGATGGAAGCTAAGACTGGTGTCATCAAACGTGCAGATGGCAGTGCGATGTTTAGAATCGGTGAAACTATTGCCTATGCAGCTGTCCACGGTCCTCGGGAACTCCACCCCAAGTTTCTGCAAAATCCAGAGAAAGGATTATTGAGGTGCAATTACAATATGATGGCCTTCTCTGGTTCAGGTGAGCGTGTCCGTCCCTCACCCAATAGACGTTCTAGGGAAATCTCCCTGGTTACTGAGAAGGCATTGGAACCAGTCCTCGATCTGACAGCCTACCCCAATGCAGTCATCGATATTTTCATTGAGTTGCTCCAGACAGATGCAGGAACTAGGTGCGCTGGCATTTGTGCTGCCGCCATGGCTTTAGCTGATGCTGGTATTCCCATGAAGGACTTAGTCTCTGCTCTGTCTATTGGCTATCTTAAAAATGAAATCATACTGGATATCAATGGCGAGGAAGATATGAATGAGGGTGCTACGGATATTGCCTTCGCATGTCTGCCAAGAACAGGGGAGATCACCTTGCTGCAGATTGATGGGGAGATTAAGAAAGAGATATTATTAAAAGGGCTGGAAAAAGCGAAGGAAGCCGCACGGAAGATTGCAGACATACAGCGAAAAGCGTTGAAGGAGCGATACCATGACAAGAATGTTGCATGATCACATTGCCGCACTGCTCGAGAAAGAGATGCGGGAAGACGGTAGAAAACCATTGGAATATAGAAAGCCAGTCAAGGTGGAGTATGATATTTCTCCCAAGTCAGCAGAAGGATCTGCTCGCGTGACGATTGGAGATACCATAGTCGTTGCCGGGATAAAAGTAGAAGTCGGTGAACCTTTCCCAGATACGCCATCTGAAGGAAATATAATGGTGAATGTCGAATTAACGCCCTTGAGTAATCCAGAGTTTGAGCTAGGACCACCAGGCATAGAAGCTATTGAATTAGCCCGCGTCGTAGATCGTGCACTCCGTGAAGGCAGCGCCCTCGATACCAAGAGATTGTGCATGAAGGAAGGTGAAAAAGTCTGGACGATCATCATAGACCTATATCCGATCAATGATGCTGGAAACTTGTTCGACGCATGTTCACTGGCAGCAGTGGCAGCATTGAAGAGTGCTGTATTTCCTACCTATGACAAGAAGACAGAAAAGATTGACTACCAGAAGAAAACCAAAACTCCTCTTCCCTTAAAGAATCTCCCTCTAGAAGTAACCGTCATTAAAATCAACAACAAGTTCATCCTTGATCCAACCACAGAGGAGTGGAAAGCTCTGGATGCACGCTTGACTACCGGCTTCTTAGAAAATGGAACGCTCTGCGCCATGCAGAAAGGTGGACCGCATGCCTTAACAAGCGAGGATATCAGCAACATGATTGATATTGCAGCAGAGCAGGTAGCAAAACTAAGGAAAGTGCTCTAAGAGGAGCAGAAAAAATGACCATAAAGCATACCAAGTATGAAGAAGCACGGTTGATTGGCGCTCGTGCCCTACAAATCGCTATGGGAGCCCCTATCTTGGTCAAGATAAATGAAGATCTCCTGAAAAAAATCAAGTACAGCCCCATTGAAATTGCCAAGCTAGAATTCCAGCAAGAAGTGCTTCCTATAACGATTAAACGACCACTTCCTACAAAAGACTAACCAGTAATGTTCTTCCAAGAGCTAAAGAAGAAATGCAAGAGGAGTACATTGCCATTCTGTAACCTCTCTCAAAAATATACACACATACACCACTTAAAAATGAAAAATACTTAGGTTATCTCCAGAGGAGTTCTAAAAGTATTTAAAGACTCAAAAAGAAGCCTTTTGCCAGAGCAAAGTTATACCATGGAGGTGTTTGCCAGTGGTAGGCATACTACAAGAAACAAGTTCCGCAATTATTACCCCGTTAGGGCTGATTTGGCAATCAATTAGCTTGCAGTTACCTGGTCTAGTTGGTGCTATCATCGTCCTCATCCTAGGGTGTTTTGTTGCAGTTATTCTCGGACATGCAGTCCGTGTTATCCTAGAAAAATTACGGGTTGATGACTACGTCAGAAAAGCCCACTTAACGAGAACAGTTGGTCATACGCATATTCCCGCAGTAGCAGGAGAGTTATTCAAATGGTACATCATTATCTTATTCTTACAACAAGTCGTTGACATGGTAAAACTCGGTCAGCTCAGTGATTTGTTACGGACATTCGTTCTGTGGTTACCCAATGTGATCATAGCTATTGTAGTGCTCCTCTTCGGTCTTGCTGTAGCAAACTACGTCAAGATAAAGACAGAAGAGCATAGCAGACAACGAGGTACTAAGGCAGCGGGTACTATCTTGAAAACAGTCATAGTGATTATGGTCATCATTGTTGCCTTGAAGCAGATTGGCATCGATGTGTCTATCTTGGAAAGCACCTTCCTTCTCATTATTGGTGCTCTAGCAGTAGGAGTTGCTCTGGCTCTTGGTATTGGCCTTGGCTTAGGACTCCGCAAGGAATCCGAGAACATCGTTTCCCAGATCAAGAAGAACTTCTAAGGTTCTTCATTTTATTCTTTTTTTCTCTTTCTCAGATGGTTTACTGCAAAAGTAGAGGTAACTTTATAAACCCAAATTCGCGTTTTCTCCCATCATGCCAGAAGAACAGCAAGAACAATTCCTCGTCCCCCTCGACACCTATCTCAAGGCAGGGCTCCATATCGGCACGAAATTTAGAACGAAGTACATGGCTCCTTTTATCTACAAAATCCGCCCTGATGGCCTCGCAGTCCTCAATATCCAAGAAATCAACAGGCGGATTAAGCTGGTGACCAAATTCGTCGCAAAATTTGCACCAAACGAAATACTTATTGTCGGCAAGCGAGAAAACGGCTGGAAAGCCATCCAGATGTTTTCCAAGGTCACTGGTGTTCGCAATTACGCAGGAAATTATCACGCTGGTGTTCTCACCAACCCACAATTAGAAGAGTTCATGGAAATCAAAGTTCTCTTATGCACTGATCCCTGGCCAGACAAGGATGCTGTCAAAGACGCAGTCAAGACTGGAGCAGTCGTCATCGCCCTATGCGACACCAATAACGAATCAAATTACGTAGACATGGTCATCCCTTGTAATAATAAGGGAAAAAAGAGCTTAGGTCTATTTTTTTGGATTCTCGCAAAAGAGTATCTGAAAAAACGCGGTTTATTAACAGCTGAAACAGAGATGCAGATAAAACTAGAAGACTTCATTGAGGAATAATCACGCTTCAAGGAGATGATGGCAATACAGCTGCAATCTCTTAATGACTCTTCTGGTCAACTTCGTTTTATCATAGAGAAAGATAGGATTCACATGTAATGTTCTCATTTTGTCCAAGAAATAGTCTAAGAAGAGCAGAATGGTTCTCTCATCGTAAAAATGAAAGAGATCATGTAGGCTGTCAAAAATCAAGAATTTCCTTCCAACACCATGCCTCGGAACAACATGCTCTATAGCCTCTTGTAATCGCCCCAGATCAAACGGTCCTCCTACATAGCTCGCCTGTGCAAGTTCAAAAGGAGACTGAATGCGTTTCGAGATGGCATCAATGAAATAGAGTTTATCTGCTGGTAATCCGCTCCTCCGGAGTAAATCATAGAGATTATGGGATGGCTGATGCAAGGTTACACAAACACCAGGGTAAGGTAAGTGATGCAGTACTTGGTATGCCTTTGATCGCTGGAAAAGAGGAGCGTGAATCCCTAGAATAAAGCGTTGCGGTAATTGGCTGAAGATCTGCTGCACGTCTTTTGTCACCCCTAGCAGATGTCTGGATACAGTGATTATATAAACATTTCCCCTTAAAAAAGACCTATCGATTTAAAATAGGCTGGAAACCAAATCTAGCCCTATACCAGTCATTAAACTTACCATAGAAATTGCCCGTCAAACAGTTATAAGCGAGTGCAAAAGGTGTTGCTGTTGCTGCTTCTTCCACACTGACCCCTGCACTATAGAGAATGCCCAAATAGCTAGTAAAACCGACTAAAAAACCAGCACTAAAATCAACCATCGATTTTCTAAGAGAACTGCTAGCAGGAGTAGTAGAAGTTATTTTAGCTAGGTATTTCCTGCAAAGAGTATGCGCTTTTCCTATCCCCAGAACATTAAATAAGACTGCCAAGCTTCGCGATACAAAAACCTCCTTGGAGTTCATGCCAGCAACCAGTGCCTCCCACAGCCCTATGACAGGTACATAAAAGAGGATGCGACTGCTGGTGTCGACTACCCACCCCTTCAACAGGGCTTCTTTACGGTAAGGTGCAACAGTAACTCGTTCTTCGAGACTAGGAGAAGAGTGGTGATCCATCAAAGAGAGAAAGGAAGGACATTTAAAAAGAATGCCTTTTTACACTCTACATAAGAAGATCATACTGTCAATTATATAAACATTTCCTTCAACGAGAGACGTTTTCGAGAAGGTATACTACCACCAGGAAAAAATTGCAGAAGCTTTTCCCTGTCCAAATCGCCCATAAACCTCGTAAAACGCATTCCTAGCCCAAGAAAGGTTTTTATAGTTTAAGCCATTTTTTATGCTGAGATATGCTATGACAACAGACCATGGATATAAGGCAGCTAGTATCACCGTTCTCAAAGGATTGGAGGCAGTAAAAAAACGCCCAGCCATGTTTATAGGTGATACTGGTCTTCGTGGCCTCCATCATTTAGTCGAGGAAGTCGCAGATAATAGTTTGGACGAAGCACTCGCTGGCTTTTGTACAGAAATCAAGGTCACAATCAATAAAGATAATTCTATAACAATTGCCGATAATGGTCGTGGCATTCCCTGCGATATTCACCCCACAGAAGGGAAATCTGCTCTCGAATTAGTCATGACGGTCTTGCATGCGGGCGGTAAATTTGACAAAAAAACCTATAAAATTTCTGGAGGTTTGCATGGTGTTGGTGTTTCTGTAGTCAATGCTCTCTCAACGTGGTTGGAAGTCCGTGTCATGCGTGACGGGAAAATTTATTTTCAGAAGTATCACCAAGGTATTCCTGCTGCTGATGTCAAAGTAATCGGAGAAAGCAGCAAAACTGGAACCACCGTCACTTTTCTCCCCGATCAAACTATTTTCCAAACAACAGAATTTGATTACGAAATTATCTTCAATCGTGTCCGTGAATTAGCTTTCCTCAATAAAGGATTAAAAATTGTCCTGCGTGATGAGAGAACAGAAAAAGAAGCGACCTTCCAGTTCAATGGCGGCATTACAGAATTTGTCAAACATTTGAATAAAAGCAAAGAAGTTTTACATGGTGATCCAATCTACATCAGCAAAAAATTTGACAGTTCAGAAATCGAAGTAGCGCTCCAGTACAATAATACGTACCTAGAAAGAATCAACAGCTTCTGCAACGGCATTTCCAACGTCGAAGGCGGTACCCATGAGGAAGGCTTCAAGACTGCTTTAACAAGAGCTATCAATGAATATGCCAGAAAGAATAAAAGTACTGAGGTGAAATTGACTGGTCCTGATGTGCGAGAAGGAATGGTTGCCATTATTGCCCTCAAAATTCCAGAACCGCAATTTGAAGGCCAAACCAAAACCAAGCTCGGCAATTCTGATGTGAAAGGACTAGTGGACAGTGTGGTCT
>JACOVP010000024.1 GCA_016177265.1 Candidatus Woesearchaeota archaeon | reverse complement strand
TTTTTATTTATTTTCTTATCTCTTGCGATGTTGACCTTTATTTTCTTAAGCCAATAATCCTTTTTTGATGGAGAAAACTCAGCCGCTCTACTTCGTAGTTTACGCAAACGCCAGTTGTTTCCATGCCAAAAATCACCATCGCAGAATATAACTAATTTCTTTCCATAAATTATGAAATCTGGAGTTCCTAAGATACTTGAATAACGTCTAAATTTAATTCCATTTTTTCTAAGAGACTTAGCGAGAATAATCTCTGGTTTAGTGTTCTTAGAGCGAATCTTCGACATTATTTGAGAAGTAATTCTTGGATCTCTACTGACATTTCGCATTTTTCGCCTCTTAAATAAGTCTGTATTGATTTTGCGATATGCCACGCTAAGACTGGTGGTACCGCATTACCTATTTGCTTATATATATTAGATGGAGCGCCACAAAAGTTAAAATTATCTGGAAATGATTGTAATCGTGCGCATTCCCGAACTGTAAGTCTTCGAGGTTGCGCATAATGAAACTCGATATTACCATGGTGTTCCGCTCTAATTGTTACGCTTGGTTTGTTAGCTTTAATAGGCTTATTTCCTTGAGCGTGTGATCCATAATTTCTTGCTTTTGAATATTCATTTTGATGTGGTACGTCTTTATTTGTAGTCGCCAAATCATGAATAGCCTGCTTAGCGGTAATCCACGAGTACTTTGCTAAAGTAGGCTGGGGAGGAATATATGGACCGAGCTCATCATAAATATCTTTTCTAACTCCGAATATTAAAACTCTCTCACGTAATTGTGGCACGCCATAATCGGCGGCGTTAAATAAAAAGTGAGTGACAACATATGAGGGGAATATCTTTTTAAAATCATTCTTGATAGTCTCTAGAGCGTTTCCAAGATTTAACAATCCTTTTACATTTTCCGCTAGAAAAAACTTTGGCTTCTTTAGTTCGATGACGCTTTTCATTGATTGATAAAGCAATCCTCTTTCAGAATTGAACCCTAATCTTTTTCCAGCTAGACTAAAGTCCTGACAAGGGAAACCTCCAGTGACTATATCACAATTAGGAATTGCGTATGGATCTTTTTCCAAAATAAGTCTAATATCCTCACAAATAGGAGCCATACCAAAATTATTTTTAAAAGTCTCGCAAGCTTGTGGAACCATATCATTTGCGAAGACTATCTCAAAGTTATTTTTAGGGTATTCTTGTCCTAAATATGAAAAACCACCATGAAAACCTAAATCAAGCCCCCCACACCCTGAAAATAGGGAAACTACTCGAAGACTCTCTTTTTCCTCTTTCATATTCCTTACATTATTTTTATCCTTCATAAATCTTACGGGGTCGTTTGAGAAGTGAATTGCCCCGGGCAGATTCGAACTGCCGTTTATGCCTCCAAAGGGCATCGTCTGAAGTCTCTTGCTCATTTTTCACGAGTCAAAATTTGACCACTGGACCACGGGGCTATACTAAGAAACTATTGAAAGAATTCTTTAAAAGGTTATCTTTTTAGAAAACTTGTATCTTCTGTTTATACCTTCCTCTCCCCTCAACCTTCTCCAATCTCGCAAGAACAGCCTTATGATCTTTGCTTTGTTTATACCCCTCCACAATCTGTGCAAATGCCTCATCACTATGTTGATAGTGCTTGCTTGCCAACGCCTGTTTCAGTAAGTGTAAATCAACTGCCCTATCTTCAATTTTCTTCGAGATCATTCCCAACCCAAAATCAATCAACCGTACTTCTCCATCGCACAAAATCACATTCGTCGTTGTTAAATCACCGTGGATAATATCCTGGTCATGCAATCTTGCTATTTTTTCTCCTAACTCTCGTAAAATTTTTTTCCGTTGGTTTTCAGGCAATTTATCAAAGACATTTTTTAGCACATCACCTTGTAGATATTCCATGGTGATAAGCATCTTTGTTTCATCAACATCGAAAACTTGTGGCGCAATTCCTGCTACTTTCTGTAGAAGTTTAGCTTCACTCCTCGTCCTCTGTTTTCGTAATTTGGTATCTATCTCAGAAATCCTGTAAGTTTTAGGAATCCGTTCTTTATACAAAATGTTTTCTTGAACCTTAATAACAGCCTCTGCACCCTGCGCTATAACTTTCATCTTATTCGCTCCTGCACTGCAAACAGTAGTAATCCCCTAGTTCCTCTTCCTCACTCTTAAGGATAAAGTGTTGGCCACACCCCTCGCAGATAACGTACATACTACACCTCACTTATAGACAAAATAGAGAGGTAAGAAAAGTTTATAAGGATTTACTTATCCCAAAATAGGAGATTTAAAAGAGAGATTGAAGAGGTGTGAGGGAGTAAAATGACAGAAGATACAAGAAATATATTTAGTGGAAAAGATAAGCCATTAAGAAGCGATGGTTCAAGCAGATTAGCACATCTAGGTCATCATTCTGAAGAACCTAATGGAACGCTAGAGAGTATAGAAGAAGAGATTAGAGAAAGAACAGTATTAGAAAGTATAGCAAAGGGAAAACGACCTTTAAGCGAAAGAGAAATTCAAGACAGAGCATTTATCATGGCTGTAGTGGGATATGCCGATGGAATGACACGAGAAGATAGAGAAAGTATGCATGGTATCGGACCAAATGGGCGTTCAAAACCATTACCGGAAAGTTATGGAACTGTGCACGTCTATCAAAAGTTTTAAAATTATTTGAATTGCATCGTCCCGATTTTTTTCATCAGCTTTTCGGGGCTTTTTCCTTTCATCATCTTCATCATTTTCTTGCTTTGGTTATACTGTTTCAATAAATCCCGAACGTCTTTGACTTGTACTCCAGCACCCTTTGCAATTCTTTCAATCCTACTCTTCGTTAAAATTTCTGGATGCTCCAATTCTTGTTTGGTACAACTATCAATAATGTACTTCCACAGAATAATTTTTTCTTCCTGCACCTGCAACATCTCCTTCGGCAGTTTCAGTTGACCCATCCCAGGAATCATCTCCATAATTTTACTGAGTGGACCCATCTTCCGCATCGCTCGTAACTGTTCATAGAGATCAATGAGATTGAAATCTCCAGCCATCATCTTTTTACTAATATCAACTGCTTGCTCCTCAGTAATCGCTTCCTTCGCTTTCTCTAGGAGTGCTTCAATGTCTCCCATGCCAAGAAGTCGTCCAACAAAGCCACTAGGATTAAACTCTTCCAAGTCCTCTAATTTTTCTCCAACACCAATGAATTTGATCGGAGCTTTGGTTGCTGCACACGCACTTAAACTACCCCCTCCCTTTGCAGTGCCATCCAATTTTGTCACAATCACACCAGTCACTCCACAAGAGTCATGGAACTGTTGCGCTTGTTTTCTTGCCGCCTGTCCTATATCTGCACTGATCACAAGTAACCGTTCATCTGCCTGCACTGCCTTGTTCACGGCCTCAATCTCCGCGATCAAATCCTTGCTTAAGGCATCTCGTCCTGCAGTATCCACTAACAAAATATCAAAAGCAGAATAGGTATCTCTGAATTTCTTCCATATCTTTAATGCATCTTTCTCTTTAGGTTCTATAAAACTAGGAATTTTTAATTGGTCTGCTAATTGCTTCAGTTGTAAAGGTGCAGCTGGTCTGTGAACATCTAATCCTACTAGTGCTACTTTATATCCTCGCTTCTGATAATATTTTGCCATTTTTGCAAGGTTTGTTGTTTTTCCGCTGCCATAGAGCCCAACCATCATAATGATAAACGGCTTCTTCTTCGTTATCGTTATCCCATGTTTCTCTTCACCGAAAAATCTAACAAGTTCTTGATAGACAATCGTCACTAAGTATTCTCGTTGTGTCACGCCGCTAGGAGGTTTTTCTCCCTTAGCCCGCTCCTTAATCTTGTTCGTAAGTTCAAAAACAAGTTTGACATCGACATCGGCCTGTAACAATGCACGTTGAATCTCACGCACTAATTCATCCAAGAGTTTGTCATTCACAAATACTGCTTGCGCTAGCTTTTTCAGAGTATTTTTCAAGGAATTGCCTAATGCATCCAAAACCATACGCTAGCCCTACAGAACATCATTTATAAAACTTATGAGATTAAGGGCACTTCTGAGGGCTGGGAAAAACCAAAAATATCAAAAGATTAGAAGTCTTGCCCTTATCAGTGACAGTGAAATTAAAAGGAGTTCCAGAAGGAGGCGGTTGCACTGGAAATTCTGTTGGATTAGCAATGAAGGTAAGAGTTCCAGCATCAACAACTTGGTAGAGTGTCTGTGTAAAGGGAACATTATTCTTGAGGAGAATAGAGGTTGAAGAAAAATCATCTCCATAAATCGTAATCGTCTGCGGATTAGCAAAACTAGGAGCCTCTATGCAGCTAGGATTGATGTTAAGGAGAAAAGGACCGGATCCTATCCGAACAAGCGAGTGGTTAAGTGCCTTGATAGGAATATAATATTCTCCTTGCATAATATCAAAAGAACCGATGACGTTAGGTTCGGTAAATTTGCGAACAGTCGCATTCTGATTTCTCAACGTCGTCTGAAGGGAGATCTCATTGCCTGCAACAGTAGCTCCTGTGATGCCTGCTGGAATAACGATTTGGAGGGTGTCTTTGTTCCCAGGTCCAAGTTTATAGACATCATCCGCCTTGGAAGCAAGCTGAGAAACGATATCATCAACACTGCTTATTTTATGCTGGTCATAAACAGTAGAGAGAGAAGTATAGATGATAGGGATCAGGATAGCTAGAAGAATGCCAGCCAAAGCAAGATATTCAAAACTGATCTGTGCCCGAGAGAGAAAATGCCTCATGGCGGAGAAATCAATGGTCTAGTTCCTTTAGAGACAAAGAGATCAATAAACCTATTTCCTCGACACCTTTGTCCTGTACCAGCCTCTGCGACTTTTGCCCACGAAGGTACACCATAAGAATCTAGTGCGCATTCATGTAATTGATTATTACGACACGTCCTTCTTCCAAGTGAGCATTCTGGAGCAAAAGTTGCACCATAGTGGAGGGCACTCGGTGAACGACTAAAGATACCAGTAGCGCGAACCGAATCATAGCAAAGGTTAACGTCCTGAATAGTTACTCGACCATCCTCATTCAGATCATACTGTAGATAAGAACGGCGTTGGTACTGAAGAGTAGACAAGACAGATTCTGGACGGGAATCTGCTACTTTGGGAAAAAGATCAGATCGATCATTATAAGCAGAAATACGAGCAACGTCACGGCAACCACCTATAGTTAGCCCACCCAAAGTACTAAGTTCTTCCTCGCTAAGCGGTGTAAAACTAAAACCAGTGAGAGACATTTGCGAAGAAAAAAAACCAACTAGAAAAATCAAAAAAGCCAGCATTAAAACAATATTAGTGCGCATAGTAACCTCTTTATAATCTGCTAGTTCCTTTTTGGTTGAGCTCCCTTATAAATGTTGTTATTAAGATGATGGCTGTATCTGGCAATCTAGCACAAAGGAAAAATCAACTGCTGGCCGCGCATATTCATCAAAGTAGTTCCACACAAAAGCAAGAATATTGGTACCAAAACCATCAAGAGTCCCCGTCGCCCCATATTTCGGAACATGACCTGGTCGATAGTACTCAGCATTGCACGTCTCCATCCAGAAGCTATATCCTTCATATCGCTGCTCAGACGGATTTAATGCACCCTGGCTCAATCCATTCCATTGAAATAAGTCAGGATTATTTATGACGTACTGCTGTGTCGCATCCGCATAGCCTGTAAAAGTACCCTTCGCACCATGGCAGCTACCTCGTTGATTGAACTGGTCATTATCCGTAATCCATGAACCAGTAAAAGTACAGGAGCGAATTTTCCCAGGAAATGTTTTCGTAAAGATACCATTACCACGAGGATAAGAAGGCACATGTGGACTTACCCGAAAAGCAGTGGTAGTAGAAAAAGAAGTAAAACGAGAGCCAGGTCGTTGGAGCTGCAACTCTTGAGATGGTTTACCAACGCACGCAACACCCTGCCCAATATCCTTTACTAAACCTTCATTGCTATAGAGCAAGGCGCGAGCAACTCTATACCCCTCTTCCACACCCACCAATTGACAGTAAGTGAAAGGACTATCTGTCTGAGAAGGACTTTGTTCTAAAGATGCTCCTCCAGGAATATATCCCTTAGCAAAAAAACCATTGCCGCTCCAAGAAACAGTTTCGCAGAGTTCATACTGAGTATCCTTCCATTGGCAAGACACAGCATCTATGGACAAAGAAGAGGACGGCAGAGGTTGTTCATCACGAGAAGGCGTATACACTAGGGGAAAGCTGAAGAAAACAATCAGGATGAGGACAATGAGCAAAAAGGTAATCAAGTAGAGGAGATGGTGAGTGCGATGGGAATGAACATCAAGAGAGGGGTGATGTGGTGGAGCACGAGGATGTGAAACAGGACGGTAAGTTTCAAGATGACGTGAAGTCTTTCCTCTTTTGGTTGGTGCCATCAAAAAAAGCAGAGGAAAGCGAGTTTATAAATATTGTTGTAAGCCTAAAGTTGCCGAAGGTTAACCTCAGGCCAGAAAAGATAGAGAAAACCGTCTGCAAAGGGAAGTTGCTGGTTGTCACGAGCTGAAACCAGGAGATATGCTTCTATATCATCCTCTTCTTGCTTAGAAAGTAAGTTATTATTCTCGTCACGAATGCCTCTGGTTATCAGAAACTGAAGAAAGGCATCTTGAACAAAAGGCTCTCCATTTTTTTTGATATCTGCCAGCCCCCACAAAGTAAGATATGCTTCTGAACGAGGGAGATAGCGAGTACCTATCCCAGTATTGCCATGAACAGGAACCTCTATCCCTACACCACCAAAATAGCTATGGCTCACACCTTCAGTGAGGAGTTGTGTAAGTTCTAGAGTATACACCTCTTTCCCAGTTAATCCTCCGCCTCGTCTAGGAGAATAAGTGACAGCTAAGGAGGCAGTATCACGAGACATTCCAGAATCACCAGCAGTTTTGTCCTGTGCGGAAACAGAAAAAACAGCATCAACCAATGCCAGGCGATTAGAATAAGGACTCTGTTCCAGACTGGGTTCTAAAGCAGCAGGTCCAGCAAGGATAGCATACGCCAATCCAGTAGAGCGAGCGGTAATGGTGACGCCTTGTTCAGCCCGAAAGTCTTCATAAAACAAGTCCTGAAGAAGGGCATCAAACTGGTCTAAGGCCTTGAAGCCTATTATTTTTTGGTTGTTGAGGAAAAAGGTGGGAGTATAAGAAACACCATAGGCCAAACCATCATCCTTGTCCTTAAGCACCTCTGTTGTATAGCGATGGGAAAAAAAGCAAGCTTCAAATGCATCCACATTCAGTCCAGCCTCGGCCGCCAACTGGCGCAGAGAAGAGAGAGTGAGACGATGGCTCCTGGTGAAAAGAAAGTCATGGTAAGCCCAAAACTTCCCCTGCTCATCAGCACATTCACTTGCTTCTGCAGCTAGCTGTGCATTCTCATTGTTAGTTTCAGGAAAATTCCGAAAGACATATGTAAGTTTACTGCCATACGTCTCAAGAAGTTTCGGAAGCACTTCCTGATGGAATCGCTGTGAGCCACTATCAACATAATCACCAAACTCAATAAGGTAAACATTCGCATCTTCCTTACCTTGGAAAGGGTCATCATCAGGATCGATAGTCAAAAGGATGCCCTCCTCTGTCGTGAGCAATGATGGTCGCGATGATATTTGTTGTTCTTGAGAAACAGGAATGGGAACATACTCTTGTTGTTCCACTTTGGGTAAGTCTTGTTCAGCATCGCAAAGTGTATCTTGGTTTTTGTCCAGGCAACAATCTCCTCCTGATAAAATGTAAGGAGTGCTGCAAAATGTTGGACTACATCCGCTGAGAAGAGCACCTAAAAAAACTGCAAAGAAAAGGAAGGGAAAAACTCTTTTTACCATTCGTGAAATGTAACAGACTTCCTATATATAGTTTTCTAGAAAAATGCACCACGACATGGTAGGAATGTGGAGCTAAGGAGTGAACATGCTAAGGAAGAGAAGAAGTAATGATCCGCCAAGAGCAGCGCTATAGACACCCTTATGCCATTGCAGCACCTTTAAGCCATCTAGTTGCCAGAAGGGAAGTAAATTAAACAAAGCAAGCCAGGCATTGATGCGAAAGCCAAAAGAAACGAGCGAGTAAGAAATATCAAGAAAAAATAAAATAAAAAAGAAAATGCTCAAGAAAATGTTCATCAGCGGTCCAACTAAGGATATTTTGCCGTATTTGTCTCGAGTCAGAGTACCGTGAAGGAAGACGCCGCCAGGGGCAGCAAAAATAAAGCCAAAGAAACTAACCGCAATCATAAACAGCAACATTTTCGTGTCTGCCCGAAATTCTGCCCAGCAGCCATAGCGTTGCGCGAGAAATTTATGTGCTAGCTCATGCAGCAAAAAACCGCTGCCTACAACAACAGCGGAAATCACAAAAAGCTTCATGAACGTTGGTGAAAAAAGAGCTCCACCCGTATAGAGTATAGCAAAAGCCAGCGAAAGCGCAACCCATGCTTTTCCCAGTTCAAACAGTTCTAGAGATGAAAATTTCATTTACAAGCCCAACGTCTTCAAGACTTTTGCAGGATCAAACACTTCTAAGTCTTCAAGATTTTGCCCGACACCTAAGTAGAGAATAGGTTTTCCCGTGACATAAGAAACAGAAATCATAGCTCCACCTTTGTCATCGACATCTGCTTTTGTTAAAATAATTCCATCAATACCAATAGTCTTATTAAATTCATCTGCTTGGGTTAAAACATCATTTCCAGTTATACTTTCGCCTATAAATATTTTTAAATCTGGTTTAACAACTCGAACAATCTTCTCCATCTCTCTCATGAGATTAATATTACTATGTTGTCTCCCAGCTGTATCTAAGAGTACAACATCAAGTTCATTCCGTTTCGCAAAATTGACCGTGTCCCAGCAAATAGCAGCACTATCAGAGTCATACTGCTGTTTTATAACTTTGACTCCTAAACGCCTCCCCCATTCTTCTAGTTGTTCTATCGCCCCTTTTCTAAAGGAATCGCCTGCTCCTAACACAACAGATAATTTATTTTCAAGGCATAAGTTCGCAAATTTGGCTATGGTTGTTGTTTTTCCAGAGCCATTGACGCCAACAAAAACTACCACATATGGTTTTTCTTGTTTTTCCTTAATGGTTTTAATAACATCAATCGTTGGAACAGCAAGTACTTTTTCTATGCTTTCCTTCAGAGATCTTTGAATAATTTGTAAAATCTGTCCGCGCTGTAACGGTTTATCTACTAATCTTTGTTTTAACTCCGTTTTAATCCTGTCAATCACAGCAACTGCCACATTGTTCTCCAGTAAAATAACCTCCAATTCCCAAAACAATTCCTCAAACTTCTCGCTGGTTATTTTCTTCGTAACTATTTTCTCTTTCAGCTTGCCAAAGAACCCTTTCTTCTCCTCAACAACCTCTTCTGGAACTGGTACTGCTTCAGGTTTTTCTATTTCTTCTTGCTTTTCTTTAACTGTTATCTCTTCTGCTACTTCCTCTTTCTTCTTGAAAAACCGTGAAAAAAATCCTTTCTTCTCTGCAGGCTGTTCTTCTGGTTGAGGTTCTGCTACTGGTTCATCTATGTTTACTTCCTCTTTAATTTTCTCTACTGAAGTCTTTTCTTTCTTCTCCTTTTTTGGTTGAGGTTCCTTCTTAGGTTTCTTAGCAGGTTTTTCTTTTTTAGGCTTGGGAACTTCCTTAATTTCTTCTACCGGCTGCTCCACTACTTGTTCTATGACTTCTTCTGGAGCTTCCTCTTCAACCTTCTTGGTAATCTTGGCTAAGGCTGATTTCAGTTTGTCCTTAAGGAACTTAAACATGGTCTAAAAGGGCTGAAAATGGTATTTAAAGGTTTGGAGAGAGACTCAATAGAAAAGATTAAATAGAACATATATAGAAAAAAAGTAACAATGATGGAAAAAAATTCATATGTTCTGTTATTATTTATTATACTGTTTTTATCTGCTTGCACAATCACTAAAGAACAAGTAGTCGACACGAAAAAGAGTGATTGTAGCACTTTAAACACTTATGATGCTCTACTAATTTGTCCAGATGGCAAGACAACAGTTACAAGAAATGAGGACAATAATTGCGAATTCTATCTCTGCCCAGAAGACAAGTTTACAAGAAATCTTCTAAGCAAAGGAGATTTTCCAGAAAATTATTTTAATCTGTTAGAATTTAGGATGATAAATCTAAATGGGCAATTTCTACAATCCCATATCATTCCTTCCAACTATAAATTTAATGATGCTTCCTTGGTCGAAGAACACTATGGAGTCGTTGCCGTGCATAATGGTCCTTCTGAAAAACTTGCATACTTTAAAGGTGGTCTAACAAATCCACAATACACGTACATTGCAGAAGTTTACAAAACTAAACAAAACAAAGAGGTTTTAAGTATTTACGATGCTATTTCAAAATATTATCAACTAGCAAAAGATTATAAAGAAATAATCGCTATAGAAGAAATTCCGGAAATAGGAAAAAATGCAAAATATGTCAGGGAATTTGTAAAAGGTTTTGAAGAAAATAGATATTGGCATCACACTTTCATAGTTCTTGATGAATCTTATTTAATTGGAGTTTCTTGTATGAGTAGAATGGAAATATCAGATAAAAATGAAGCTGAACAGAGCTATCAACAGTGTATATCTCAAACAAAAGCTGTTGTTACAAGAGTATTGTCTAAATAAAATCAAGAAAACAGTTGTTTCACAACCATAGTCGCATACGCTCCTTTCTGCACAGAGAGTAGTCATACTTCCCCTTGCCAAGAGGTAAAGTAGCCACTTCTCGAACGACAAAGTCTTCAGACACAGTTTTAATCTGCATGAAAATAAGAAGAAATAATGTTTTAAAAAGAAGAGGTTTGGATGGGAAGTGATATAGCTTAATAGTTAATAGGTGACCACAAAAAGACAATATTTATATACGTGGGCACCTTAATAATAGTATGTATCTTGAGAAAAGAAAGGCTGGTAAAAATGTTAAGTATTACTTAGTGCATTCTTATCGAGAGAATAATAGAGTTGAAAAAATTCGAAGGTATATAGGCTCTAATCTTACAGAAAAAGAATTAGAAGAAAAGAGGCTGAAAGCTGAAAAAATAATCGAGAAAATAATTGAAAAAATAAA
>JACOVP010000002.1 GCA_016177265.1 Candidatus Woesearchaeota archaeon | reverse complement strand
GCTTACCATAGACATTTCCTCCAATTATGTTAAAAAACGTAAATACGTTTAAATATATAAGCTTTGTGTTCTTGAATTTCTCTTACTCTCTTGTGCAAACGTTTTAGCAACAATCAAGGGAAATAAAATCGTGGCATCCCCAAAGACCTTAACAGCTTGTGCACCAGGTAATATCTTGCCCCAGGAAACAGCCTCATCCGGTCGTGCTCCAGTATCTGATCCATCATATTCTTGGCTAGTATTGATGTAGACAGCATAGTCTGCCCCATTCCGCATCATGTTCGAATTCAAGATGTGATGTTTGACTACACCTCCGCCTAAAATAATCAACCCTGTTTTTTTTGCAGTAATGGTTATGTCATGTAACTTTCTTATGTCTTGAATTTCATCAAGTTTAAATTCAGGATGCTCGTACGAAAAGAAGTATAACATATCACCCATGCTCCCATCAGTCAAAGCAGGACAGAACACTGGAATATTGTTTTTGTAAGCCCAATAGTAAATAGATGTTTTGTTATTAATTGCTTTACCAAGCATATGGATGAGCTGACTAGGTGAAATAATATTATTGGTTTTCTTTTGCTCTTCTGCTAATCTTTTTAGAATGGGAATAAAAAAATCTTCAAAAGCACAATATCTGGAGTTAGGGATAAAAATATTGCCAGCCCTGTTAATTCCTTTTTCTCGTAACTCTTTTCCAGCAGCAGTAAACTCTCCAATGAAAAATGGTTTGATACATTTGATAATATCTTCCTCAATGCCGCCAGCAGTAGTCACCACAACATCAACAAACTTATGCTCAACGAGATAGCGAAACACATCTCGTAATCCAGAAGAAACTAAATTAGAGGTATACCCTAAGAAGATAGTGCATTTCTCTTTCCTCATTGTTTTGATCATCTCTATAGCACGATGTAAATGCGTTGCTTGAAAACCAGTTGTTGCATAACTTTCAATAATTTGGTCATAATCAACACCTTGGTTAAAATCATACCCCTGCACTGTTGGTAAACCTTTAGGGTCTGGATTATCTTTATCTCGAAGAACGTTCTCTTTGCCGATAGTGTTTGGTGTTTTAGACATAGGATAAACTAAGAAAAAGAATGCTGTAACATTAACTGGATTTACGAACGGAATCCATAGCAAAGGTGTCTAATAAAGTCTTTAAAAACGTTTCTATAAGCGACAGAGAAGACGAAACGAAATCTTTTTAAGCCTTTCAAGAGTGCCTCACCTGCACATGATCATAGGATTGCTGGGATTACAAGGTTCTGGAAAGACGACAGTAACACACCACATCGAGAAAAAAGGATTTGCAGTCATCACATTAGCGGAGAAAGAACCAGAGACAGATACACATGCTCTCAAGCTCTCCTCAGAACAAAATTATGTCATAGACCATATCTCAACATCGCAACAGATGGAGTTTTTCAAAGAAAAAGATGATTTAATTCTCGTAAAGGTAGATGCCCCATCCGACATCCGTCTTGAACGACTTATAGAACTCCGCAAGCAACAAGAGCAGAGGGAATATGCCTATGACGAAGTCCTCACCTTTGAACACGAAATTCTTACAGAGGAAGAGCCAAGAAAAGAGCAGCTTGTATCTTTAAGCAAAAAGGCAAACATTATCCTCAGGAATGATCAAGATCTCGAAACCTTGTACAAAAAGATTGATCGCATGATGACAGACATCAGTAAAAAGTTCACGCTCAAAAAACCATCTGACGATAGTTTCTACATGGAGATAGCGCAAGTCGTTGCAAAAAAATCTCGCTGTCTCAAGAGAAAAGTAGGAGCTGTATTGGTCAAAAATAAAAGAATTCTAGCCCTGGGTTTCGATGACACGCCTCGCCACATAAGGCACTGTAACGAAAACGGTTGTCCAGCATGCAACCAAGGAGATCTGCAATCACCATGTCTCTGCAACCACGCTGAAGAAAACGTCATCATCCAAGCAGCCTATCACGGCATCAGCACGCAAGAAGCAACAGTCTACACCACCGATAGTCCTTGTGTACGCTGCACCCAAACATTGATCAATGCGGGCATCACAGAACTGATGTTTAACGAAGATATCCCTTTGAACGATACTGCTTATAGCCTCTTAAAAACAGCAAACATTACAGTCAGAGCAAGAAAACTTACGTAGTTTTTAAAGCAACTTCACCCAAGCCAACGTACAAACTACATCTCTTCCAACGCTGTAATACCTAATAACCGTAGTCCATTCCCAAGAACAATCTTGATAGCCTTAAAAAATTAGAAATTTTATCGCTATAATCTAGAAATAATACTTAAGGTACCTAAACACTGAAAATCATCTTGTAATTGTGAGAGGGACATATTATGTTGCTCCCAAGAAAGTAGGTAACCCTTTCTAGGACCTATTCCGAGATTTTCTAAATATTGATAGATTTGTTTGACATCACAAGAACTTTCTTCAAATATCTTTTTAATAGTTTTAACACTATAAGGGTTAGTATAATCGACAACTGGAATGCCTCTAATCAGAAGTTGTTCATTCTCAAGATTTGCTACCTCCCATCTCTTAAAGAATGTATAAAGATAATCAAAATCTTTATCCGATAAGAGAGTCCATCGTGGTTGATCAAAAATGCAGGATTGTTTACAGGCATCTTCTGTAGAAAAAGGTGCGTTCACACATCGTTCATGTTTGTAAACACAGTTATTTGATCTTGCATCATACCAAAAACCAGGGCTGCCAGTATCTAAACCACAAAGACGTTGGAGATTATTTGGGCTCATTTTTATAGAACAACTGGGATAAAGAAAGCTAGTATCTCGAGGAGTTGCACAACCATTCAACAAAAGAATAAGAAGAATAATATAACCTCTTTTCATCTATAATTAAGACTTAAGCAAATATTTAAAGGTTTACATCTCTTCCAACGCCTCTATCCCTAACAGCCTAAGCCCATTCTGTAACACCTGTTGTACCACCTTCACTAACGCTAATCTCGCCTGTTCTAGCTCCTTCTTCTCTTGTAAGACTGGATGAGAAACATAAAAACTGTTGATCTGTTGCGCTAGATCCAAGAGGTACCGTGCTAGTATATGGGGTTTATACTGCTGTGTCGCATCTTGCACAACATCGCCGAAATGTCCAACCTGTTTCAAAATCTCATGCTCTAGGTTGTCGTACAAGCTACAATCAATCTTTTTCTCTGTAACAGTTTTCTTCCTTAAAATAGAACACAATCGCGCATGCGTATACTGCAAATACGGTCCTGTTTCTCCTTCAAAAGAAGTAAACTTATGAATGTCAAACACCACATCTTTCGTCCTGTCATTGCATAGATCACCAAAGAGAATAGCCCCGACACCAACAGCTCTTGCCACTTTGTCTTTCTCTTTGAGTCCGGGATTCTTCTCCTCAACAATTTTTCTAGCTAGGGTAATAGTTTCCTGCAGCACGTCCTCCATGAAAATAATTTTTCCTGCTCTCGTTGCTAATTTCTTCCCATCGCTCCCTAAGTACAATCCATGGCTGACATGCACGCAATCTCTATGCCACTTATGCCCAAGTAATTCCAAGACTTTGAACAACTGTTGAAAATGCAATTGCTGCTCAGCCCCGACCTCATACAACATCTTAGCAAACTGGTATGTTTTTTTCCTGTACAGCGCAGCAGCTAGATCTCTGGTTAAGTAGAGGGTAGCCCCATCTTTCTTCCGTAGTAATGCCGAAGTCATTCCAAACTTCTCTAAGTCTACCAACAAAGCTCCTTCACTTTTCTTCAAGAGCCCCGCCTTCTCCACCAGCTGAATTGTTGCATCTAGCTGGTCATTGTAAAAAGACTCCCCAGAAATCTCTTCAAAGTGGACACCCAATAACTGGTAGATTTTGTTGAAATTAGCTAAACTATAGTCTCTAAATTTCTTCCATAGCCGAAGTGCTTCCGCATCTTGTTCTTCTAATCTCTTGAACCAGCTTCTTCCTTCCTCTTCCAGCTCTGGATGCTGCTCTACCTCAGTATGGAACTTGACGTACAAGTCTAGGAGATGATGAATCGGATCCTTCTCCAGACGGACAGTATTCCCCCATTGTTTATACGCCGTTATCAATTTTCCAAACTGCGTTCCCCAATCTCCCAGATGGTTTATTCTGACAACCTTATACCCCTGAAACGTCAGCAGATGGCGTAACGCATTTCCTATGATCGTTGACCGCAGATGTCCTATACCAAATGGTTTTGCGATATTCGGTGAGGACATATCAATGACTACAGTTTTTCCCTTGCCCTCTGTTGATGAGCCATAACCCTCCTTCTCTTTCAGAACAGTAGTTAAAACAGCAGCAGACCGTTGCTCTTTGGCTATGAAAAAATTGAGATAACCACCCCTCACTTCTACTTTAGCTAAAAATGGTGCCTTTATCTTCTTGCTGAGCTCTTGTGCTATTTGTACTGGATTCTTCTTGAACGTTTTTGCAAGAGAGAAACAGGGAAAGGAGTAATCTCCTAATGCTGGTTCAGGAGGAATCTCCAGAAGAGCAGAAACATCCTTTTTAAGTGCTTTTTTCAGCAGGAGTGCAAGTTTACTTTTGAAATCCATAGGAAAGAAGAACAAAGGAAAGTTATTTAAAGCAATAGTGTACTGGGAAATATATGTCCAAAAATATAAGATTATTAGGGCACTGTGCTTACCTCTGTGGATACGCCCTGACAACACTATCTCAGGAGAGTACTGACAACATCTGGACCCTACCCTTTTTCCTTGCTTGGCTCAAGATGAGGGGCTATGAACCAGTCACCCATCTGAGGACTGCAAGAATCCAAGGCTGTCTAGCAAGACGAGAAGGAGAAAACGGTAGTAAAGAAGAGTTCTACATCGGTTCAGATTATGCAAAGCGCTGTATTGTCCACTACGTCATAACGAACAGCGACGGCTCACAAGAAAGACACACCTTCCCCTTTATCCATCTTGAACGTCTCGTTGCTGCAGAGATGGATACTACCATAAAGATACTGTTCAACTGCGGAGAAGTATACAATAAAGAAAGAAAAAGAAAGCAACTGGGATTGCAATAATTATTTGAGGGAGCTTAAAATTTTACTCCCATCTTCCATCTCCCGCCAGTCGTTTTCAAACAGCTGCTCCATCGCAGACGCAAAGTACGGCGTATTCACCCACACCCCAACATCATACGTCGGATGGACATCATCATCATGCAACACCATGAACATCAGCTCCTTGCCATCAACGATGCAGAACCGTGCACTCACATCTTTGGCATGCCTGACATCAGCTATTTTCTGAATATCCTGCACCGCTGCCACGTTTTCCTTCGTCACAGGCGCAGCAATCTTAATCTTGACGCCCTTCTTCTTCAGACGTTCCAGTTCAGGTTTCAGCGCTTCTACTTTGCGCATTAATCCCTTCGACGTTGTTACAATGACAACAGACTTTTGTGCGCCCTTGATCATCGTCTCCATATGGGTGTAGATATTATGTCTCCCACGAATAGCTCCAGATAAGTCTGAAGGCTCAATGAATTCAATCCCTTGCTTATGTAAGGTGTTCAACTCCGAGAGGACATCGCCACCGCGTAATTCATCGAGACGTTTCACTCGCGTATTAGCACCATTGATAAAATATTTCTTCACTCGTTCCACAACTTCCTTTGGTTCAACAGCGATGTAGCGGATAGGCTTTCCTAATTTCGTGATAATAAATCCTTTCTTCTCTAGGCTTTCCAGCACATCATAGGCTCTTGATCGCGGCACATTCCCAATTTCAGATAGTTCTCCTGCTGTAGAAACGCCCCGGGATAGTAAGGCAGTCCAAATCCTGACTTCGTACAAATTTAAACCGAATAAATTGCGTAGCTTGTTGAGAAAATCTTCTTTGACAATCATACAAGCACCCTCCTAGGTTTACACCTCTTCTTTTTCACACAATAGGGATAAGTACCTATGACCAGTACTCAACCTTATGTCGTAATGACGGAGTGATAGTATCTAGCGCCAGTATATAAGCATTATTATTGTGGAGTTGTTATATTCTATCCTCAAGTGGTAGTGATTTTCTAGAGTTTGTCTTAATTAAAGCGTAGAAAGTCCTTCTTCAAATGTATAACAATTACATCTTGCAGGATTTACAGATATAGGCCGACACTCTTCACGTTCTTTACAAAGCCCTGATCTCGTGGAACAGAATTTAAAAAAATCCCCTATATACTTTGAGTACATGAAAAAACACACCCTACCAGTATCCACCCATTCACCTGGTTTTTGGATGCAGTCACATTGCGGATTAAGGGAAGTACCGCCAGTTTGTCCACAATATTGATAAAACGTACAGGCAGGCTGACAAGCACCTTTTTCGCTACAGGGTCTTACTTGTTCAGGACCAGTTAAACTCCCATCAGTAGTCTTTGAAGGTTTGTTAAGGAAGTTTCTAAGGAAGGTATCGAGAGAAAAAGGATTAACTGGTTGTCGTGGGGTAACAACAGTGCGGGTACTTCTGGTAGCATAGCCTGTATTATCATTGTACCACGAAGCAAAAAACGCAGCAGCTAAGAGAACAATCACTATAAGTAAGAAACCTTTCTGCATCATCCCTCTTTTCTGCATGCAAATAACACAGTGCTAAGATATATATACTTTACGGTTTACTTGAGAGAACTAATGAATGACCATGAAATGCCCAAAATGTAAAGCACAGATGAAAGAAGTAATAGTCGATATAGGATATGATATAGAAGTAAACTCTCTGCATTGTGCACACTGTGGATTTAATATTACAGAAGAACGGCTATTAAACAAAGCGATAGAGAAACTGAGAGAAAGGGTGGTCTAAAACTTATCCCAGCAGAATAAAGTTACGTAGCAGCCTTCTTCCCCTTCTGCACCTTGTAAATCCTTTCTACATCTGCCAACGTATTAATATCACCCACCTTTTTCTCCTCTAGCCTGAGTCTTTTAAATCTCGGAAAACGCAAAGCATATCCAGACTTGTATGTTGGGCTTTTCTGCACTTCCTCATACGCCACCTCAACCACGATTTTTGGTTTTACAACAACATCTCGTCCTTTTGTTTCTGTAATCAAAGGTTTCAATAATTTCGTTAGTGCATCAAACGTAACCCCCTCTTCCTCTTTTTCTTTCACTCCAGTACTGACCCTCCCAACTTCCAGTAAATTCCCATCCTCATCCTGGCACGCAATCACATACGAAGACAATGTAGCAGCCCGTTTTCCTTCCCCATAGGATGCCCCAACAATCACTACATCCAACGGTTCTAGCACTGGTTTTAATTTGCACCACCCACCCACATAGCGTCCAGGTCGATACAGAGCATCAATCTTCTTGATCATCAATCCTTCATTCCCTTTTGCTAGAGACTCATCATAGAAGTGTTGTGCTTTCTTGATATCATCCGTCACTAATTTTTCTGTAGTTTTGATTTTGTGTGGTATATTTTTGAGAATTTTTTCCAGCAATGCCCTTCTTTCTTTTAGAGGTTTATTTACCATCGTTTTCCCATTGCAGTACATAATATCAAACACATTCACTTCCACTGGTAGTTTTTTTGCTAGTTGTTCAATGTCATATTTTCTTTTGATCCGTTGAGAAATGCTTTGGAATGGTTGATGGACGCCAGTTTTCGGATCAAACCCAACAGCCTCGCAATCAATGATAAAAGATTTACCTTTCACGTATGTTTTTGCATACTCTACAACTTCAGGAAATTGCTTCGTGACATTTTCCATCCTCCTCGTAAATAAGAGAATATGATTCTTATTCTTATGAATCTGTAAGCGCACACCATCCAGCTTATACTCAAACTGTGCAGGTTTTCCCAACTCTTCAAATGATTCTGCAACATCTTTCACCGGTATTGACAACATAACATGCATCGGTCTCCCAGGTACTAAGATGACTGTTTTCAGTTTTTTTTCTTTCGCTAAATGTGCGACCTCTCCATAATCTGCTAAAATATCTGCACTCTGCTCAATCTCTTCAACGGAATAACCTGTTGCCTGTGCAATACTGTCTCGTAAGATGCCAGCAGCGATGCCTACACGTAATTCCTCTAGCACTGTTCGTGCAATAAATCTCGCTTCTTCTGGGGAACTTGATGTTAATAATTCAGCAACCAAAGCAATCTTTCTATCAACAGTTCCTGCTCCTTCCAACGTTGCTAATTTTCTGATATTGTCTATGACTTTTTTAACCGTCAAATGTTCAGAAGTTAATGTTTTTTGTGTTTTTTTCCCAAGAAGCTCTGTTGCCACAATCCCCAAATCGCCTTTCTTGCTCCATAATTTCTCAACACTATCAGCAGACGCTCCGGATGCCACACTAATTGCTTTTAACATCAATCTAGAACTAAACCCTATTTTTCGTTCATCCCATGGTGGAAAGACTAAACCTTGCAACAGATACACAACATCCTGCACCTCATCCTTCGGCACTTCTTTGAGAAAGGCTGCAAGCAACGCTGTTTTTTCCAAGCGCTTAGTGGTCTTTTCCAGAGCAAGATACAAATGAACGAGGCGTTGATAGTGCATAGCACAGGGGAAGATTCAATTCTTAAATAGCTTTCTCTTTTATCCCTGGAGAGGCTGGCACGTGCAAAAAGTAGTCATTTTGTCCTTGCTTTTCGCAGGCGTAGGTCCTTTGCATTCATAGCCCTCAGGACATTCCGCCCAGGGCCTGCATGCTCCTTCCTGCAGTAAAAATGCTTTCCTGCCACATGGTCTATCTTCTCCAGCTTGCTGCATAATGCGATATTTCCCAACACCAAACAACGGTTGCTTATTGGGAATCAATGCTGCTTCTTCTGCTTTTAAGGCATACCCTTCGATGCGCAGCTGATAAGAAGCGAACCATGCCAGCAACAGTAAGAGCAGTACTAGGAGAAAAAAGAAGACACGTCGAGAACGATGAGGATGCTGCATATAAAAAAGAAAACCAGCTTCCTTATAAAGTTGCCGTCCTCAAAACAAAAAAGAACAACAACCTTTTTATACACTCTTTCTTTCCTGAACATATGGACTTGGACCGTTGTTTAGTGGAAAAGAGGAGCTGTAAATCCTATCTGGAAAAACCTGTTCCTATTGAGTTAATTGGAGAAATCCTGAAAGCAGCTACCTGTGCTCCCTCTGCAGCAAATCTCCAAAATTGGCAGTTCATTATTGTCCGTGACCAGCAAAAACGCAATGAGATAGCAGCAGTTTGTCAACATCAAGACTGGATGCGCGGTGCTCCCGTTCACATGATTGTCTGCAACGACCAAAAAAAAGTTACTGATATGTTTAGCAGAAAGGGAAAGTTGTACGCATCCCAAGCCTGTGCCATCGCAGGCCAAAACATGATGCTGAAGGCAACTGACCTTGGTTTGTATAGTTGTTGGGTTGGTTCCTTTGATGAGTATGCCCTTGCTAAAATCCTCAAAATTCCTGATAATGTGACTCCGGAAATGATTATTACTATCGGCTATAGTGATAAGATTGAACAAGGCATCGATCGTATTCCTGTAGATCGGGTGACGTATTTTGAAGAGTATGGAAAAAACACCGTAGAAAAATCTTTCTTTCCCTTGAGCAAGTATGGACAGAATATTGGCAGAGTGTTGGAAAAAGCAACTGGCACACAAAATCAGCAAGAGTCCGCAGCAGCAGAGCAACCACAAAAGCCCCTAGAAAAGATTAAAAAGTGGTTCAAAGGCCGATAGCTCAGTGGGGCTGTGGGCTAACCTGGTCACGCTTCAGCCATGGGGTGGCTGCGATCCCGGTTCAAATCCGGGCAGCCTCATTTAAACAAAGGCGTTAGATGTCTTTGCACTAATTGTTGAAAGTAAGTAATAAAAAACACAATCTTTTTAAAGATGGAATACTACAGAGAAAAAATAAGGAGGTGAGAAAATGGCTTCTGAGATGATGCAGAAAGTAGGTAGCTGGGCATTCGTGCTTGGTCTGATTATAGCCGTAGTTATGGGCTTCGTCGGCACCGGCGGCATGACCCTGTGGATTTTGGCGGTCTTAGGACTTATTGTAGGTCTGCTCAATGTCACAGGCAAAGAATCGCATCTGTTCTTAGTGGCATCGATCGCGTTCTTAGTCAGTGCTCAAGGACTCAACGTCGTGTGGGATGCTTTAAAACCATACGTGAGTAACATCATGATCTTTGTTGCACCAGCAGCCGCAGTCGTTGCATTGAAAGCACTCTATGATATTGCAAAAGAAGAGTAATTTCTTTTTTTCTTTTTTATGAAAACAAAATGCATTCGTGTGGAACAGAAAGAAGCAAATACACTTGAAGTAGATAGTAAAGTCAATGAAGAAATTCGTCGTCTCGAACAGCAAGGTCATAAAATAAAAGACATTAAGATTGCTGTTGGTCGTGATGCTGATATAACTGCCGGTTTAGAGAAAAAGTATAGTATTTCTATAATTTTGATATACGAGTGATTATCGATGGACCACCTTGCAATTCTTAAGAAGAAATGGTTAGAAAAGATTTTGTCAGGTGAAAAAACCATAGAGTCGCGATGGTACAAGCAAAAAATAACTCCCTATCAGAAGATTGCCAAAGGAGATACTGCTTAT
>JACOVP010000026.1 GCA_016177265.1 Candidatus Woesearchaeota archaeon | reverse complement strand
TTTTGACGCTTTAATATCTCCGGATTCACCGCCGCAGTTTTATGGAAGATTTGAGGAAATTCCCTACACTACTGCAACAAATCCACCAGCATCGCAGTACAAAGTTTTCTATCATATTTATGCCGGAAAAGATCTGCCTGCTTATTATCAGGTATATCTTAGAGGAACAGGCGGTTCCTTTTATCAGGACACGGCATTCAGGCGCCCAGTCGCATCAGGATTCATAAAAACAGGAGATTTCAAATCAGAAACTATAGATTTCACTGCTCCAACAGGATACAAAGAGCTGTGCATAGTAGTAAACAATCAGGAGCAATGCGGTTTCAAGCAGGTAACTACAGACTTCGGAGTGAATTATCTTTCAGAGCAATACCTAAAACAGCAGGCTTCCCAGACAGACATAAAGTCAGAAGCAGAATGTGTGTCTGGAAATCCAAGCGCTTTCAATTTCCTTAATCCAAATGTGCAGGCAGGAGTGGAGAACACATTAAATCCCGCAATATACAACAGGGGGATAACAAGGGTTTGCTCTACTGACAATCCCGGAAAAACCAGTGACCCTGCAATAGGAACAGAAAGCCAAAGATGGAGAGATGTTGGAAACTGCGGAAGTGCAAACCTGAAGTGCTGGCTTGATACAGACAGCGTAAAAAATGTTATAAGAAATTCAAACATAGAGAATCAGACTCTTGCGGCTGTTGGAGTAGGAGATTTGGAAAAACAATATGTGGATGCTTTGACGAAAGAAGGAAAGTATCTTGCTGATTTTGATTCATTCAAAAAAGAATTAGAAGGTCTTCGAGATTCAGAAATAATCTCAAAAATAAACGAGAACATTGGCAAAGTTTACAGAAACAACCAGAAAGGTTATCTATATCTTAAAAGAGGAAATGCTCACGGAAACCAGGCTCGTGCAACATACAGAACTTTCCTAGACACACAGAAAAAACCAGAAACTCCAGCAACAGGGGCATTAGACTGCAAGAAATTTGAAGATACAGACGGAGATGGAATAATAACAAACATAGACTGTGGCTATTTGACAGGAACATCTGCAGATGAATGCTTTGCCTGTGTTAAACAGCCTACGGGAACAGGGGAACTCTTTCCAGATGAAAAACCCACAGAAGAGACAAAAACTGAACAAATCAGGAGAGTTGAAGAAAGAAAAGCACCAAGTCAGTATTTTAAATTTCCTATTTTCGAATTTGAAGATGGAACAAGAACAAGTAATCTTTTTTATAAATTCTCCGGAAAAAGTTGGTTCTGGTCTGAAGAGGGGGAATCTGGAAGTGTATGGATAAAAGTAGAAGAAACAATCCCCTCAAAAATCTCCCAAAGAGATAAAAAATTCATAGAAAGTTTAAGAAAAGACAAATTTTATACTGCTTATTCTACCGGGTTGATAAAGTTAGTAGACAGAACATTAGCGGATAGTGAGGGTGGTTATATACCCTTCTTTAATAATCCAGAGTTGGTTACAGAAAATGTTAATTTTGATTCTGATAAAAGATTTAAAATTCAAATTCCAAGACCAACAAGGGCTGGAACTAGTGTTGATGTAACATATTGGTTTGAATTTGATTCTACAAATTCAAGATGGAAGTGGTCTTTTAATGAAGAACATTGGATGAATGTTCCTGAAACTGTTATTAAAGGAAGTGGACTGGTTAGTTTTGAAGGCACTGAACCTGTCCCAGAAATGGTGGCTTTAATAAAATCACTGAATGGCAAGAACTTCGACGAAGGCGCAGAGATAATTTTCGATATAGATTCTACTGATGAAGGCCCAAGAGAGTTGGTTGAATCTTCTAGTTCATCAACAGAACCAACTACAACAGAAGAAACATGCACCGACATACAAAGTTGCCAGAAACTTCTCGGAGAAAAAATAATCGAACTTGCCAGCAAGAAAAAACAGGAAAGAACAAGCCCTGACTATTCTGCAGTACAAGCAGACACTGAAGCAAAATCATTTGAATGCCTGGCTTTGCAGGTTGCAATGGTGGAAAGCGGGCTTAGGCATTGTAAGTTATCTTTTGATGCAAGTGGAAATATAATCTCACCTAAAAATGGAAATCCATTATATTGTGATAATATTCCAGGCTCTGTTCTTGGTGGAGATGTAGATGCTGGTGGAAGTTTTGGAGTAATGCAAATAAATAGTGGACATACTGATGCATTCCCAGATGCTTATAATTTTGAATCCAACGTAAATTATGGTTTGGATTTGCTGATTGAAAATTATAATTCAAAACCATTAGAATATGAGTGTTATAGAACTCAAGCTCAGGGAATATATCTTAGTGAACCTGATCCTGTAACAGAGGAATTTAGTAAGACTTCTTATTTTGGCTGGAAACGGGCTATAAGATATTACAATGGATGGAATTCTGAACCCAAATGTTGGTGTTATTATGCCGACGATAAAAATAAAAAATGTACAACAGATAACACTGGCAAGAGAAGAGCAAGGGGAAATCCTTGGTATGTTGATTCTGTTACCGTAGAAGCAAAAACTGAAATTGCAAGACTTTTTCCGGAGGTTTGTGGGGAAACCAAAGAGGTATCTGTATCTGTCTCTCCTGTTACTTATTCAAAGGCAGAACTTATGGGGAGAAGTTCTACTATAAGAGGATTAACATCTGAAACTATTAAGGCCTTTTTTTCTATGAAAGCCGCAGCTGAAACAGATGGATTTATTCTAAATGCAGTATCTGGATATAGAACTTTCAACACACAATTAGATATATGGAATAATAAATTTGCATCGTTTAGTGGCACAGATCAAGAAAAGGCAAAAAAAACGGCTGAGTTTTCTGCTGTTCCAGGAATGTCCCGCCACCATTGGGGAACAGAAATAGACATAAATTCAGTTGATCCTTCTTACTGGCAAAATAACGTGGCCTTATATGGATGGCTTGTTTCAAATGCTCCAACTTATGGGTTTTGCCAGTCTTATGATAAGGATAGAGGTGTAGTCAAAACAGAAAAATGGCATTGGAGCTACAAACCAATATCAAAACAGCTAACACAACAATATTCCGATACAATAATTGCACAGGACATAACTGGTTTAGATATCGCTGGAGAAACTACAATAGTCTCTAACTTTGACTTCTACAAAAGAGGGTCTATCAGCGACATAAATCCAGATTGTTTATTTTAAATAGAAATTTATGCGGAGACTAGGATTCGAACCTAGGTAAGCACTAAG
>JACOVP010000029.1 GCA_016177265.1 Candidatus Woesearchaeota archaeon | reverse complement strand
GAACTGCAGTTATAATAACGAGAGACCTTGCAACAGCAAGTTATGTAAATGCTTCTATTAGTCTTGTTGAATTTAATCCAAGTCAGGTAAGAGTTCAAAACGGAACTTTTGCTATTACATCAGGTTCATTGCCTATTGCATTAGCTCAAAGTGTTAATACATCAAGGGCGGCACTTGTTTTTTATTATGAGTCAACTCTTGCAAATGATAACTATGATGAGTCTATGTTGCGAGGAAACATAACAAATTCAACACACTTAACTATTGACTGCACCATTGCTATTACCTGCGCAGGAAAAAAATCTGGAAGTTGGTATGTGTTTGAATCTCTTAACGGAGAATTTACAGTTCAGAAGCCAGCTCTTAACTTTAGAACAACAGACACTTTAATAACAACAACAATAGCTTCAGTCAATACAAGCAGAACTTTCCTTATTGCTTCTTGGATAACAACTGAAACTTCTGATGACCCTGCAGAGGGAAGTGCCTCTATAAGTCTCATCAATGCAACAGCAATCAATGGAACAAGAATTGGAACTACTGCTCAAACTCTTAATGCAACTGTATTCGTAGTGACCTTTGCAGATGGAGGAACTTCACAACCAGAAGTTCAAAGGGGAACTTTTAGCTATCCAAATAATGTAAATGCTAGCGTCGTTGCCACAATAAATGCTGTTAATCTTTCTGTAAGCACTGCATGGAGTCCAGGAAATGGAAAAATGATTTCTGATTCAGCAGCTGATGCAAGTGAATCCGCTTTTCAAAGATTAGGGTTTGCAAATTCAACAGCTATCAGAGGAACAAGAAATGAGTCTACAGGATTTGGACTTGGAACTTGGGAAGTAATTGAATGGTCAGCAGTATCGCCAGACACAGAAAACCCTGTCTCTGTCTTCGGAACAAACCCTGCAGACAATGTAAACAGAAGCAATACTTCAGTAACGTTTGACTTAAAAGGCTATGATAATATTGCTTTGAGTTACTTGAGCTTGTATGGAAACTGGACAGGAAGCTGGTTAGCAAATCAGACAAACACTTCTCCCATTAATGATACTTACTGGAACATAACTGTTGATGCAATTCCACAGGGAAAGTGGATATGGGCTGTGTGGACAAATGACACAACAAACAATCAAAACCTCACAGGCACAAACAGAACAATAACAATTGATACTGTTGCTCCAACAATTTCCCTGCCATTTTACGCAAACGCTACAATAAAGGCAAGCACAGAAACTTTAACATTAAATATTTCTGTGGCAGACGCAACTACAAATCCTTCTGCCTGTAAAATTGACGCAAATGGAACAAACCTTACAGTTTCTGTTTCTTCTGGTTGGTGTAACACGACATCTGTACCATTAACAAATCTTGCAGAAGGAAACAGAACAATAAATGTATATGCGAATGACTCTACAGGGCAGTTTGGATTGAATAACAGTTATGTTGTTAAAATAGTTAACAATGCAGCCCCGACAATTCCTTTTGTCCAGGCAGTTTCTGCTCAGGATCCACTTGAAGCAGGATATCGTTCTGTCCTCCTTAATTTCTCCGTGAATGATACAGATGGTTCTGGGACCATAAATTTAAGCAGTGCAAGAGCAAGGTTCAACAGGACAGGAGAGCCAAACAGGGAGAACTTTACATGCGCAAACATTGGTTCTGGTGGCAACGGACAAATGTTCACATGCAACGTAAGCATGTATTATTATGACGAGCTTGGCGCCTGGACAATTAATGTTTCTGCAAGAGACAACAGCGAGGCAAGCGCAGAGAACTCGACGACAAACTTCACATATAATTTATTGACAGCCATAGTTATTTCTCCGACAGCATTGACATGGCCATCACCAATAAATTTGACAGATACAAACATCAGTTCCAACAATGACCCTATAACAATAAACAACACTGGAAACTCTGTAAATTCAACAATAAACTTAACAGCATACAATCTTCGGGGAGAAACAACTACAACGCAGTTCATATTCGCAAACAATTTCACGATAGGAAACGTAACAGATGGGTGCGGTGCAGGAATAAATGCTTCAATAATGACAAATGCAACGTCTCGCCAATTAAATGGAACTAACTTTAGCAAGGGAAACAATTCCTTGAATTATGGAAACCAGACTTCGGGACAGGAACAGATATTCTTCTGCCTAAGGGGTATTCCTCAAGACATAACTGCACAGTCATATTCATCTTCATTTTACGGAGCGTGGGAGATCCGCGTATTGCTGGCTGCATTAATACCTGGAAAAAAGAGAAAGAGAGAGAAAAAGAAAGTTGAAGACGACAAGTTAATCAAAGTATTGGGATTAGTGATGGATGAGATGAAAGAAGAATATTCTTTG
>JACOVP010000022.1 GCA_016177265.1 Candidatus Woesearchaeota archaeon | reverse complement strand
TTGATAATTCTGCTGAGCCAGTTAGGGAGGATCTTGATGAGGAAGAAACTGACGATGACGATGATGATGCAGCAGAAGAAGAATTTTGAGATATCTTAAAATATCTGTAGACCTTACAATTTAGGAAAAAGAAAGTTTTAAATATGAGTATAGCCATGTTTTCTGGTTATGATTGACGTTTTTCATGCAGGACAGGCGCATTATGATGTTCATTACTGCGTTTCTTGTCTGTTTAGTCACTGCTTGCGGTTTCCTTATTGTAAGGGATTTTGCGCCAGACATTTCAATAAGGAAACGAGCCTTATACTGTGTGTGCGGGAGAGTATTGAGAAGAAGAGGCCGTGCAAACTTGCAAAGATTGGACAGCAGATTCCAGCATTGCCTGTGCATGAACAGTTCTTTCGCATCACAAAGCGCATCTACAGAAGCACAGTTGCTCCAGCCATATGGACTTCACCTCCAAAAAACAAAAAGTCTCATGGAAGTGGCAGCTTGGGGATGGTGGATGGGGAGATTGGCGTTTCCTCATCCAAATTATTTAAAGAGCTTGGTATAGATGTGATTAATGAACACTCTTAAAAAGAGGTCGAAAGGGATGGCTTTGGCATGAGGGCTGAGGGGAGAGTTTTACATCCCTTTTTCTCTCTGCGGCTATGATTGCCACCTTAATCGCTGTAGCAAAAGCCTGGTTAGTTTGGGGTTGTATCAGAATAAAGGATTAAACACCCATAATCTGATACGGGCCATCCCTTTATGATTTATGAATAATGGGAGGACTATGGGAGCGTTACATATTTATCTACCTGAAGCTTATGAGGAGCGGCTGAAGGAAGTCCCAGCAATGCAGAGGAGCAGGGAGATTCAGAAGGCTCTTAAAAAGTTGTGGGGTAAGAATTGGAAAGGGTAAAAGCGAATCAGATACTAACGAGTTCACAGGCGCAAGATGGATGAAGGTTGGATATGATTCTCGATTGGATTTTCAGTCGATTGACTTCTGACCAGCTGCACGACATGGTTATGGAGAATGGCAGCTTTTGGATTTTCATAAGAAATCAGCCTGACTTCGGATTGATGAGGATTCAGTATAAGCTTTTCGGAAGAATTATTAATATTAACAAAATTTCGAGGCATGAAATAATGGTGTGGCTGTGGCGTGAGCATCCAGACTTATTCGCTGTGCTGAATGATAACAGGGGACAGCGTTGGCTTGAAGCGCAGATACAAGAAATAAGACAGGAACTCGGCAAAGCTTAAATACTCATTTCTCTGATTAAGATTTTATGGCTGATATCTGGATGAGCAGCAGGGGGGCTTTCGAGGAGAAACTTCGGGCAATAACTGAGGCTTTGCATCAGGAGATTCATCTTATTGAAAGCATGCAGAAAGAGCCCGATAAGGTCGGTCAGATAACTCCGCTTCTGGATAGGATTCGTTTGGGTAGGCAGCAGATGGTTAAGATGACTTTCGGGACTGATGTGAATCCTAATTTCTGGTGTAATGTAAAACACAGCCTAACCAAAATTAGGCATTTGGAGGAGAGTTTGCAGAACGCAGCAAGAAGTAGCCCTTATGAAATTCAAAAATACAATAAGCTGCTTCAGGAAGCCATTATTGACAGGGATGAGTCTATTGGCCTTTTCAAAAACAAGGTTAAAGGGTCTGGAAAGGGTGGTTCGTGTGCCAGGTGTGTTGATGATTTGCGGGTTTTTGATGAGCGGATTACGGGTGGGGGGGCGCAAAGTTTAAATACTGATGCGGACAAAGTAACATATTCAAAACAAGGAGATGATGCTGATATGACAACTCAAAAGGCACTTATGGAGTATGGTTACGTTCAGGTAGCTCAGTTTTTGGGCGAAGGCGGTGTGTTCGCTGGTGACTTCCTCGAGCAGAACCTCACCCCGACCAATAATTCTGGCCTTCTGAGAACTAGGAACATAGTTAATATAGGGGGCGGGCTTGCATTAGGTCTTGCTGGAGCACTAATGGTTAAGAACGAAACTCTCAAGAAATTGATGGTCATCGCAGGAAGCCACATGGCTGCAGTCGGAGTTGT
>JACOVP010000021.1 GCA_016177265.1 Candidatus Woesearchaeota archaeon | reverse complement strand
GGCAACAGTACAGAAACGACACGGCCTTTGTCTTGTGATGATGTCGCAAGGATGCAAAAGCCTTGGCTTCGGAAGCTATCGAAGTTTGACAGTATCCGCGAGGATGCCCAGCTAACCGACGGAACCAAAAGATAAAGGAAACGATGAAACGACTGCCCTGGTTGGTGCAAGTCTTGTAAAAGACGCTCAGTCGAATGTGAGCACTGCTCGTCCGGTCTTCCGTAAGGAAGGTATTGGAACCTTGGTTTTGATTTCGGGAGCAAACAAAAGACGGCTTACCGCCTCCTACCTATCCTACTCAAAATGGCAGACAACAGAATAACCTTACCTACAAGCGGTGGCGGTTTGATGCGCTACTCTGAAGAGAGTTCTAGTAAGCTCAAGGTTTCTCCAGTAACTGTTATGGTTATTATTGGGATTATTATTGTGCTTGCTATTCTGATTAATACTGGCGGGTTTGGCATTCTCAATTAGATACTTTCCAGCACTTTCATATCAGGACTTAACACCGTTACCTTGTCATCAGGAAACCGCAATCCCCTATACAGCCGTTGCAAAAATCCCCTCCGTGCCTTATCAAAGTAAAAGTCTAAATAATCATCTGGTCTGCTCAGCTTCAACACCCTCCAGAACAACGAGTGCATGCTTGGGTAAGGATACTTGGTGTACACAATAGAATTGCACATAGCACCAGGAAAATCAACTCCCCTTGAGCATCGTGTGGAGTACAGAATATCCATTTGTTTCTCTTTAAACATTTGTAACAATTCACCTTGTTTATACTTTTCTTGCTGCTCCTCAAATTTCTCTCTGCTTAACACCCCAGTCAGCTGATACAGGTCCTTTTCTTCCTCTGTTGGCAGATCTCCATAGCTATTGACATGCACCAGCACAGGTTTTTCTGCTAACGCCAGACACCGTGCTAATGCCTTGAGATAGTCTTCTCTAGTTAATCGTCCATTCTCAAATTCTTTATAGCGAAAATTCCTTTCTAGACGAGTAAAGGTTTTCTTTGCAACACCCATGTCTTTCGTTTCAGCAGTAATAACTTTGTACTCCTTTATGCCAAAGATTTTTTCCAGAACTTTTTTACTGTGAATAGTCCCGCTCATCAGCACAAACACCTTATTTTTCTCTAGGTACTCCTGAAACTTCCTCTCCAAGTTGATATTAACGAGTAACAATCCCCTGTGATTTTTCCTGTCACGATAGTAGGTATAGTAGCTATCCTCAAGCAGATGTTCAAAGTATTTTGCTATATAGAAATAGGGTTCTAATTCCTCATATTCCAAGATCTCATCGTTTTGCAAAAACGTATTGAGTAATTCCCACGCTTGCGAGTGTTTAAAAGGAAAGATTTTTTCTTGTTCTAAAAAGACATCAAACGTCGCTGATTTCAAAAAGGATTGCACTTTATTGTCTATGTCGATGAGCGCATCCTTCACTTCCTCATCCTTGCATTGCCCTACTAAAGTATCCAGCTTAAAGTGCAGCACATCAAGATTAATTCTTTTCTCATTGCTGAAATTATCCAAGAACTCGTCACATTCATCAATAATCTCCACATCTGTAGCAGGTTTTCTGTCCATCAAGGTTTCTATCTCATACTTCTTGCTATTGAACACTAGTACATCCGACGTAATATAGCCCATGAATTGTTCATAATAGGTACACCCTGGTTTTCGTTTGAAATACGCAAATTGTCTATTTCGTAATCCTTCATAATCAATCTGTGTCGCATCCCTTAATCCATAATCCTTCCCAAACCAGTCTTTGTTAATGACGGGGCTCCAAAAAGGGCAGGCAGCAGCTACGGACATACGTCGAATATCATCAAGTGTTTCAAAATCTTCTGCATGGACAAAAGGATTTTCCTGCAAATATTTATCCAGGAGTTGTAAGTTCTCTTTTTTAATCTCAATAATGCAAGGTAACAGAGGATAGTCTGCCATTTTCGTTTGATCGTACAAACAAGGATGATTATTTCTCCCGGTTAAAATCATAATCTTTAATTTGCTCCCATCATCTTTCTTCAGGTAAATGTTTTTCGTATAGTCATGCTCATATTGTTTCTGCAAATATTTCACCGGCACAACAATAGAAGCTCTTCCTAACCGCCTCGCTAACTCAAGACCAATCAAACTCTTCCCACTGCCACATTTGCCATGGACTAGAATAATTTTATGACCCTCTTTGATAGCTTGTTCAATCTCATCGACAACAGTCCCCTGTGTTTTTCCATTCAGGTACTGCAGCGGCGGTAATACGTTCCCATTAGCAGAATAGACACTCCAAGCCATTCCGTTACCACAGTCTAAAAGTTTATAAAGATTATCTGCGTAGCTAAGAAGCATGTTTCCCAAATTAAATCCCAAAGACATGGAAAAGATGATGAAGAAGATGGGAATTAGACAAGATAGCATTCCAGCAACAGAAGTCATCATCAAGACTCCAGAAAAAGACCTCATCATTCGTAATCCTCAAGTTGCTAAAATCAATGCGATGGGTCAAGAAACCATCCAAGTCATCGGTACTGTGGAAGAACTCGAAGCACAAAAATTCTCAGATGATGATGTGAAAACCGTTGCAGAGCAAGCCAAAGTCCCAAAAGAGAAAGCCCGTGCTGCTTTAGAAAAGACCAACGGCGATTTGGCTCAGGCCATTCTCGACCTCCAGCAGTAGAAGTAAGTGTCTACAAATCTTTATATAGATTGAACCACTCTGCAGGGGTATGGAAAATGTCATCCTCCTCGCCAAAGAAGCAACCAAAGCCTTCAAGACAGCAGATCATTTAACCTACGTCACCTTTCCCTTATTAAATGACCAGAAGCTCTTCGCTACAGTAGCAGAAAAACTCAAAGAAGCCCTAGATAAAGGTATGCGTTCTGTTTTGGAATATGATTACCTATACAAACGGATTCAATTTGTCCCAACAGAGTTCCCAGCACGGCTCAGCTTATTCAGGCAGTACGCATCAAAAAGATATGGCTTCCCTCCCACCTGTTTCACTACCATCCAAGACATCGAGGAAATTGTCACTCGTCGCAGAGAAAGCCCCATAGAATTCATTCGAAGAGACCGTTTAGTCATTGCCTCTGCAGATTATCGTCTCAAAACAATCACGCTCGAAAAAATCAAAGGATACGTGCAAAACACCAAAACATTTATAAGTAAAGTGAATGAGATATTCCAAACCAGTGATCGACGACTTTTTGAGCGACCCTAAAGAAGAACTAAAAAGAGCTGATCATTCTATTTACGTGACGTTAAAGTATACGAGAACGACAGACATCATTAAGAACACTATTAAACGGCTTATTGCAGCATGTGAATTGGCAACGCATAGAACATTAATTATGCTGCAAAAGCACAAAAAGATTGCAGAAGTTCCGCCAACGCCGCGAAAGCAAGCAGAAGAGATACTGAGAGCAGTCCCCAAAGTGAAGGAGTATCTGAAACTCTATGACAAGCTCGTCCAGATCGACCAGGCCCCCTACACAAAAAAGGAAGAATACCGCAAAAATGTGACGCTTATCGCACACATCACTCCGGAGACGAAAGAGGAAGTGAACATCGAGACGCTTAGGCAATATTTCTACAAGACTACAGAGTACGTCGAAGTAACACAGCTGCTCTGCAATGAGCTCATGGCAACGGCGATGAAGAAAGAAACAAAGAGGAAGAAAAAGAAGAAGTAAAGCCCAATGGAAATCTTCAAAGCCTGCATGATCTGCAAGAAAAACATGGCAATGACTGCCTGCCAGAAATGTGGTATATTGCTCTGCAACGAGCATACGAAAGGCGGTTTTTGTTTTACCTGTTTTCCAAGAATCAAGAGAGAAAACTTGGAGAAAAATTCTTAGAAACGTTTAAAAACAACCATCACTTCACTTTTGAGTATGGTGTTAGTCAGTGTTTCTTCTTCCAAAGGAGGTTCTGGAAAGTCAACCACATCGATTAATTTGGGTGTTGCTCTAGCACAATTAGGAAAAGACGTGACCGTCATTGATGCTAACTTATCCACGCCTAACTTAAGTATGTATCTCGGTGCTCCAAACTTGCCTATCACGCTGCAGCACGTCCTCCAAGGACAAGCACACATCCATGAAGCAACCTATCAGCATGCCTCCGGTGCAAAGATCATTCCAGCATCCATCTCCATGCGCAATTTTGATGATATTAACCTCTATGATCTCAGAAACCACCTCCCCCATATAAAATCAGAATTCATTATTCTTGATGGAGCAGCAGGCATTGATGCCGAAGCCCAAGCGCCTATTCAAATGTCTGACCAAGTCCTCGTTGTTGCCTCTCCTGAACTGCCATCAGTTGCAGATGCCTTGAAAACAGTCCGCATTGCCCAACATCATGCAAAACACATCCGTGGTATCGTCTTGACTAGAACAGGCCATCATGCAGATCTGAAAATCAAAAACGTCGAAACGATTTTAGAGCATCCTGTCATCGGCATCATCCCAGAAGATTCTCATATCAAAGATGCATTAGTCAAGAGAGAACCAGTCGTTCATGTATTCCCCAATGCACCTTCAGCCATTGCCTATAGAAAGTTAGCTACATACTTTGCCGGCCATCCAGAATTCTTTGCCACCGAAGAGATACCGAAAGCCTACAAAGTGATGAAGTGGTTGATAGGTTTACGATAGAAAATCATGGTAACGGAAATCCTTCTTGTATCAGACAAAACCTTAAAAATACTGAAGCCTGTTGTCTCCCAACCCTGTTGCATAAAAAAGAAGATACGCTATGCTTTATAAACGTTGATCAAAGTGTTCCGTAAATCTTCCGTCTCCACCACAAGAAAAGAAAAAGGGGCGTTATTTGTGCTTCTTGCAAGTCAATGCATGGATCAGCAAGACGATACCTGCTAAGATAGTGATCCACTGGGAATACTGCCAATCCTGCCAGTAGCCAAAGACAATCACTATAAGCCCAATGATTCCCTCAAACATCTTGAGATTACAAGCCATCAGGACACCTCCCATCTCAGAGAGGAGTTGTACCATTCTTAAAGATTATGTCACTGCTCCACAATAATAATAAGGTTTATATAGGGCAAAAAGAAGAGAGAGTGTATGGTAGACCGAGTTGATTATCTTCATTATCGGTAACGATGTATATAGTTCGATTTCTAAAAAAATTTATTCTCAGAATGGCGAGTGTAATTTAGTGGTAGAATCCAAGCCTGTGGGATTTTTGCAGACAGCTTGTGGCGGGAGTTCGATTCTCCCCACTCGCCCTTGGTTTTTTAATGAGGCAGTACGATGGAGCTAAACCGCGCTAAGGGGACTCGTGATTTTTTGCCAGAAGAGAAAATTCTCCGTCAAGAAATAGAAGACACCCTCAAAAAAGTCTTTGAAGTGTATGGCTTCTCTCCAGCAGAAACACCTATCCTAGAACGCTATGAAACCCTAGCATCCAAATACGCAGGTGGTGAAGAAATTTTGAAAGAAACCTTCAAACTGAAAGACCAAGGAGACCGTGATCTTGGCTTACGCTATGACTTGACTGTCCCCCTCGCTCGTGTTGTTGCCATGAACCCAACGCTCAAAATGCCTTTCCGCCGCTATCAGATAGGTGTTGTCTTTCGTGATGGTCCATTGAAAACTGGAAGGTACCGTGAGTTTGTGCAGTGTGACGTTGACGTTGTAGGATCATCATCGATGAAGCAAGATGCTGAACTGCTCATGCTCACCGCTGATGCCTTCAAAGCCCTCAATCTCAATGGTAAGATCAAAGTTAACAACAGAAAAATCCTTGACGCACTGCTAGAAGCAGCCTCCGTTCCTGAAGACAAGAGAAACGCAGTCATCCTCTCCATCGATAAGCTAGAAAAACTCGGCCTAGAAACGGTAAAAAAAGAATTGCAAGAAAAAGGAATCTTCACAGAGACTATTGATAATATTTGTAAATGGATCTCTCTCAAAGGAACCAATGACCAGAAAATCAAAGAGCTCAAGAAAATCCTCCTCAACAAGCAAGGTCTCCAAGAAATGGAAGAACTCCTCTCTTATACTCCTGACGTAATCTTTGATATTTCCCTCGCCCGCGGATTATCCTATTACACAGGCACTATTTTCGAAGTCTACGCAGAAAACAGTCCTATCACGTCCTCGCTTGCTGCAGGTGGCCGGTATGACAACATGATCGGTCTATTTAGAGGTTCTGGCACAGTTCCAGCAGTGGGTATTTCCTTTGGTCTAGATACTATCATGGATGTGCTCATGGCAAAGAAGAAAGAAGTAAAAAAATCAGTCACTCAGGTGTTTGTCTTGCCAATAAAAACATTTCCAGAGGCATGGAAAATTGCACAAGAATTAAGAAATGCGAACATCAACACTGAAATCGATATGCTCGACCGGAATGTCTCTAAGAATTTTGACTACGCAAATGCTATTGGTATTCCCTATGTCGTTGTTGTTGGTACTGAAGAAGTGAAAAAGAAAAAGATTAAAGTAAAGGATATGGGGTCTGGGAAAGAGACATTCATGACTGTAAAAGACTTCATCAAAAAAGTAAACCAATAAATATATATATCCTCTCTTCTAAGAAACAAGCATGGGAAAAGATAATAAACAGGTTATTTTTCTTTTAGTGATACTTCTGGTCGCTGTTGTTCTTTTGGACGTTGGAAGAACAAGATTAAGTGGTCAGGCAAGTGATGAAAGCATCACGACTGTGAATGAAGAAGATGGCTTAGAAGGACCAAGCACTGTACCATCACCACAGCCACAACAACCACAAAAAACCATTCCGCCAGTACAACAATTCTGTGAAACCACAGACGTTACCAAAATAATTCTAAGTAAAATCCCTGGGGCAACAAAGATCGCTGAGTTTGATGATATTCAAGAGAAGTATAAGAAATATTTTGTAGTTGTAACAACAGATGCAACTAATATAATGCGCTGGGATATATATGACATTGGTTCGGATGGTCTTATCAGCAATGATGACCGAATATATATTGGCGGTTTAATTACGCAACAACCTGCAGCGGCAAGAGTTTTCATAGGTTTAGCGACCTCCTATGGTTCATCAGAAAAATTATTCTGGGTTGATGCCCAACCACAAAGTCCAAAATATGATATAATGAGCTGCGCCCTGCCTGCTTGTAACAATAGAATGGTAGAAGCGACGTTAACAAATAATCTCATTCACGGTATCCTCCCAACTGGTCAACGTATTTATTTAGGGTTGATTAACAAAATTAGTAATCAAAATTCAGTGAGTTCTTGTTCTCTCAACCCACTAAGCAGTGATGCATGTCAAGGATCAGAAAATAACTACAGGACTGATATATTATACAAATATTTCCAATTTGGAAGTCTAGGTAGCACCGCACTAAAAGACACAGGCATAGCATTTTATGATAATACTTTCCTTAATATACAAGGAAGCAAGCCCATTATAGTAACGTTACCTAGTCAAAGTCTTAGTTATTCGATGATATTGCTCGGCCCCTATGGTTTAGTATTAAGAAGTATAAATATGACAAATTTCTTTGGGTGGGACTTAATTGCTGTTGATCTCCTGAGTGGAAATATTATAACCACTTTCGAAAGAATAGAAGGTGGTAGGAATGCACAACCTTTTTTACTTAGCTTTACTCCCACTATAACTACAATATATGAAACGCCACATCCCTATCAAAGCTATATATTAAAACCTTTAAGAGCAAATAAAAAAGTTATTTGGAATCCACCAACACCTGCAAGTCTATATGGCAAGCTAATATTATCAAGTGGCAATATGATAGCATATGGAATAATTAGTAATAATAACCCTATAATAAGCGTAATAAGTTTTGATTGCACGCCTTAACAGAACTAACTGCCTCCTAAGGTAATATGAATCGTCCCAAACGGAACATCCTGCTGCAAATCAATCTTCTGCTGGCTATCCAAATGCAGCAACGGAATAAACGTCATAATTTTGTCCTCTTTCTTGTCAGAACTCACTAATTCATCAAATGTTAAGCTTGGTTTATGGCTCAAAATATACCGAATCTTTTCATACACGTCCTTGATGATCTCCGTAATGTCATAGATCTTTTCCGGTAGCGTTGCCTCTCCAAAGACAACATCGTCCTGCAATCGTTTCAAGGTTCTCCGCTCATCTACTTCCAACGCCTTCTCCAACGCCTTCATCAAATCTTGTAAGGTTAATTGTCGTTTCCTCGGCTGTGGTGTTTTGATCAGGAGTTGTGGTATCTCATGCGGTCCTAAAACTGGCTGCACATAATCATTCTCAGTATCCAGGAGAGCATCATCCTGTGGAAACAATTGCTGGTCAAACGCTGCTAAATCCCCATGCACTAACCTGTCTGATTTAATCTTCAAGAGAAGAGCTGAAGCTAATAACATTTTCCCAGAGACAAAGAAGTTATGCTCATGGAGTTTCTTGAGAGTCTCCATATAGCGTCGTGTTAGCTTGCTAATATCAATGTTCCATGGATCTAACTCTTCATTCTTAACGAGATCCTGTATGATAGT
>JACOVP010000023.1 GCA_016177265.1 Candidatus Woesearchaeota archaeon | reverse complement strand
GGCTGCCCGGATTTGAACCGAGATCAATAGGTCCCAAACCTATTATAATAACCAAGTTATACCACAGCCCCTTCACATGAAATAAAGAAAAAGATACTTTAATAATCTTCCTGTAAGAAAAATAAAAATTATTTCTTCTTCTCAGGAGCCTTCGCTTCTGGTTTCGCAGCCGTCTTAGCTTCAGGTTTTCCAGCTTCTGGTTTCGCACCAGCCACAGGAGCAGCCTCTTTCTTCTCTCCAGGTTTCGCTTCTTCTGCAGGAGCACCAGGTGCAGCTTGTGGAGTAGCAGCTGCCGCAACGGCTTCAGCCTCTGCCTTCGCTTTTTCAGCTTCCTTGCGCAAATGTTCCTGGACTTGTGTGAGTTGTGCTTGCAAGTGGTGCATCTTGTCTGCAGACACCGTTGTTATTTCCTGTTGTAAAAGAGAATCATACTTCCCACCATTCACATCCATCGTAAATGCATGCGAATCTGTTCCCTCAACCAAAATGCCTAAAGAATTGCACGAGCCAGCAATCGTCTTGACAGCATCTTTCAGTGTTCTCTCCAGCATAGCATCCTGTTTCATCTTCGCAATCTTAATGAGTTGTTCTATCGCAATATTCGCAAGTTTTTCTTTATTTGGCGTTCCAGATCCTTTTTCTAGTTTCAATTCATGTTTCAGCAATTCGGAGACTGGTGGTGTTCCAACTTGAATCTCAACGTCTTTTGTCTGTGTATTAACAAAGAGCTTCACCGGAATCTTCATGCCTTTGAACGCACTTGTCTTTTCATTCACTTTCTTCAAAACATCAGGAATATTAATTTTCAGTGGTCCCAATTTCTGGCTCAAGCTAGCATCAGCTTTCGCAGCACCGCCTTCTACCATCATGTCAATTTTTTCTTTCTTGCTCATAGCTATGATCTCTCTTTGTCTTTCTTTTCTTCACTCTCGTCGCGTCTGACGACTTTGACCGAGTCTAGCTTGACGGTGATAGGGATAGGCACTGCCGCTTCCAGCAATTCAACAACGACTTCTTCCTTCGTTTGGTCAATACGGGTAACTCGTGCTTGCTCGCGTTTGAAAGGACCAGAAATAATTTCAACAATATCCCCTTTTTGGATGTTCATCTGCACCTTGACTTGCTCGAGCATGTGTTCAATCTCTTTGTAGGCAACTGGCGCAGGTAAGAGACCACGGGCATATGGTACTTTAAAATAAGCTTCCTCACAAGCCTGTCTGCTGTCAGATTCAATGAAGATATAGCCTCGTAACCCATGAGGTCGAATAAGGCTGAAAATAGGCAATTTCTTCTTCTGCACATTCGTCACTACAAAATCCATAACCTGGTCTTCCCTGTTGGATGTTGTTCGGAGAGCATAGATGGCCATGTTACGCAAACATCTCCCATAAGATATGGACAACGAAACCTATAAGTCCAATAATCAAAATGCCTATCCCAGAGACCTTGACAATGATTTTAAATTCCTCTCCACTTGGTTTCCTCGTAATACGGAAAACCCGGCTACATTCTTGGATAAAGGTCTTAAGGCGTTCACTAAGTGTCATATGAAAGGCGAGGAGAAAGGGCGCTTTTTAAATATTGTGGTAGGGAGTTGTATTCTTACGTCTAGGATGGGTGCTTCTATACTCTGCATAGGCTCCCAATGCTGTAAGACAAGTCACTACACCAAAGATGATAGCATCTTTTCTCTCTTCCTGTGAAGAAGAAGCTACTGTAGAAAGTGCTAGGTACCCTGTAATAAAAGTCATTCCTGCAAGAGTCGTAGCAGCAATAGTGCTCCAAAAGTTTATCTTGCGTCGTCGTTGTTCTTCAAAGAGTTTTTCTTCAAGATCGTGCTGTTCAAGGCAGTCCATTAGATAAAGTCAATCCCCAAATCCTTTTCCATCGCTAGTCTATCGCGTTTCACTGTTGTCCTCCTCGATCCAAAGATCTGCGGACTGGTAACGCCTGTAATGATAACCATCGTACGAATCACATCCTGCAAGTCTTCAGAAATCTGTGCTCCCCAGATAATACGCGCATCATCATTGAGCTTCTGTGAAACTGTTTCAACAACGGTCTTCGCTTCCTCCAGCGTCATATTTGGGCCGCCAGCAACGTTGATCAACGCTCCCGTTGCACCACTAATATCAACGTCGAGTAACGGATTATTCAACGCTTTCTGCACACTTTCCACTGCTCTATTTTGACTGTCACTCTCCCCTACACCAATCAGGGAAACACCGCCATTGCTCATCACAGTTCTTATATCAGCAAAGTCCAAATTAACAAGTCCAGCTTTGGTAATCAATTCAGAAATACCCTTCACCGCATTCGTCAGAATCTCATCCGCCACCTTGAACGCAGTATGCAATGGGAGATCAGGTGCTAACTCCAGTAATTTATCATTCGGAATGACAATCAAGGTATCAGTAATTTCCTGCAACTTATCCAGACCATACATCGCATTCTCATATCTCCTGCTACCTTCCATGGCAAATGGCAGCGTCACAATCGCGATGACTAAGGCGTTCGCTTTTTTCGCTTGCTCCGCAATCACCCATGCAGATCCAGATCCAGTTCCTCCTCCTAATCCACAGGTAATAAAGACCAAGTCTGCTCCCTGTAACCTGCTCTTGATTTCGTGCTCTGTTTCCTTTGCAGCCTCTTCTCCTATTTGCGGTATAGATCCAGCACCCAGTCCCTTCGTCACTTCTCTCCCAATCAGAATTTTTTGCTCAGCAGTCGTGTACAATAAATCTTGTGCATCTGTGTTCACTGCAATCGTCTCGCAGCCAAGAACACCAACCTCTGTAATCCTGTTAATGGTATTATTGCCAGCACCACCAGTCCCGACAACCTTGATCTTTGCTTTCTGCTTGGATAAAATTTCTTCGAGTTCTTCATCTATAGTACTGAACTGCTGAGGCATATCTCCCCTTTTTTCAGAAGCCTGTTTGACGAGAGTTTCCATCACCATCTTCATAGTCGAAGAGTAAAAAACTACTATATAAACTTACTGCTACTTGGAAGCAGGTTTCTTGTCGTGCTTAGCTGGTTGGGAAAAACTAACCTCTTTGATGGCTGGAATAAGCCTCTTAATATGTTCTGTAAACTGTTTGTGCATCTGTTCTGGTAACGAAAGCTCAATCATTGCTTTTCCCTCTTTTAGAGAACAAGAAATCTCTTTCTGAAACAATGCATGCAGTAATCCCCGCAATTTTTCCTCATCCTTCGTAATCATCCTTTTGATCGTGATTTCATAAACAACATTCCTTCCTGCTAGTGGATGGTTGAAATCTACTATGACTCGTCCACCAGATACTGTCCTGACAATACCAAGCATTCCGTTGAGATTCAATTGCAGTCCAGGAAAGGGATTGATTTTTTCTTTGTGAAAGTGTGCCAGTGGGAGGAGCCGCATCAATTTCGGATCTTTCTTGCCAAAGGCCTCTTCTGGAGAGAGAGGAACAGTATAGGTCTTCAATTCTTTATCAACCAAAAATCTATCCAGTCCAGGAACTACCTGTTGTTCACCAACGCAGATAATCTGGCTATGGTAGTGTGCCTTAGGATTGTAGATATGGTGTTGTTTAGCAATCTCAGCATTGGTGACATCAAAGACTTCATTCGTTTCCTTAATCCTCCCAATATAGTCGATCTCAACAAAATCGCCTTGCTTCAATGCCATGAGCAAGAAGAGAAAATGAGACTTATTTAAAGCTTTGGTCACGAATCAGGTACAACAGAGAAGAGAAAATATTAAAAAGAGAAATAAGAAAATAAACACATGCGTCATCTCAAAGAATGGGCAAGGAAAAGTCTAGTAACGCTGACAGCAGTCCTCAGTAGTTGTACACAAATCCCCATACCACCATATCAAGAAACTACCACAACAAAGCCTGCAAGTCAACCAGCATCAAGACCAGCAACAGGCTACGAATTTAGCCTTACACCACTAGCAAAGTATAATCCAACCATCCAGAGAAATCGGCTGCAAATAAGTGATCGCTTAAGAGTGTATCTTGAAAATGGAATAGACTACGTTGACAATCTGCTAGAAGACCATATTAAGATTCAAGATCCTCTAAAGTTTAGAGAACTCATCTACAGTGAGGCACTGAAAGTAGGATATAACAAAGAACAAGTCATAGACCTGTCTCCGCAACAAACTATCGAACTTTGCAACAAGATTATTGCAAACCGAGTAAACTATTTTGGTACGACGCACGATTTCCAAAGCAGAACTAAAAGAGATCAAGTACTAAGAAGACTCAAGAAAGGATTGGAGCAGGTGCTGATTGATCCTCTTGCGCCAGAAAAGCAAAAGCAGGATGCAACAGAAAAGTTAGGCATCATGAAACAGCTAGAAGAAAGCATCAAAAAACAAGACAGCTATGAAGATAAGCTTAGTAATCCCAATATGTTCCTATCAGGGAAACAAGATGACGAACCTGTAGACCTCATTTTTGAGAGAGAAGAAGAAATTATCTGCAGACATTACGCAAAAATAGAAAAAGGTATCTTTTTTATGCTCCAAATAGATAATCAAAAACTGAAAAATACATACATAGCTACCTACATTGGAGATATCCCTAAACGCGATCAAACAACAGTAAAACATTGTTGGAATCAAATTGCTACAGTTTGGAAAGAGCTTGGGAGGGTGCATGTTGGAATTACGTTCTCAGATCCGACGTGGTTCGATGTTGGTGGTGATGGTGATGGATTTGATTGGAGACATTTCAGAGATGCAACTGCGCATAATGAACAATTACGCAAAATAAAAGAAAGAGTAGAAGAAGAACTAAAGCCAGCAAGTCAACCCACAACAATGAGCAAATAAAACATAATCTTTATAAAGCAAAATTCTTCCAGAAGGATTCATGACGATAAAACAGGTGTCGATGTCTGAAGCAGCAAAAGTGGGGAAATACATTATTATTGATGGCGTTCCTTGTGTCGTTAAATCCGTGCAAATTTCCAAGACGGGAAAACATGGTCATTCTAAAGCTCGAGTTGAAGCACAAGGATTAATTAACGAAAGTGTCAAGAAAGTCTTTATCAAGCCGATGTCAGACAATATTGATGTCCCCATAGTAGAAAAAGAAACTGCCCAAATTCTTTCTATTACAGGGGATACAGCAAACGTGATGGATATGGCAACCTATGAAACATTTGATATAAAAATTCCAGAAGAGTTCAAAGACCAGATCAAGGAAGGAACGCAAGTCATGTACTGGAAACTGATGGGACAAAAAATCATCAAGCAGGTCAAGTAACATGGTCAAATTTCCTGAAGCATCGCAACGCCTGTTCAGGAATGTCTTTGTCTGTCGGAGATGCAAAACCAAACAGCGTGCCTCACCGCAAAAGGCACTAAAACGATTATTGACTTGTAAGAAATGTGGTTGCCGGGCGTTTAGGGCCATGAGAAAAGGGAAGAAAGTAGCCAAGTAAGATGAACCTCGACCTGCTCTTTGCCATCATTTTTTATGCGCTTGTCCTTATCTTCTTCTTCAAGAAACGGGAGCGCTTTGAAGTTCAGGGAAAAATTGTTGCACTCTACAAGACACAGCTCGGTATCAAACTCATGGACAAACTTGGTAATTTGACACCACGGTTCACTGCCGTCCTCGGTCATCTTGGATCCATTGTTGGATTTACCGGCATGGCTGCCATCCTCTACATGCTGATTAAAGGGACGATTGAATTACTATTTGTCCCAGAAGCAGCACCAGCAGTCGCCCCAGTCTTGCCAGGAGTGAGCATTCCAGGATTACCAAATCTGTCGTTTTGGCATTGGATCATCGCGATTTTTGTAGTCGCCACCATCCACGAATTCTCCCATGGCATCTGGGCACGGTTGTACAAAATAAAAATCAAAAGTTCAGGCTTTTTATTTCTTGGTCCTATCTTAGGGGCATTTGTTGAACCTGACGAGAAAGAGTTGGCAAAAAAAAGTAAGCCAGCGCAATTAGCAGTCTTTGCAGCAGGCCCTTTTTCAAACATCATTCTTGGGTTCATCTGCATCCTTCTCTTGAATGCTGTTACTGCACCGCTCTATGCAACATTCCATGAGGGGGAGGGCATCCAGATAAAGACCATTATAGAGAATCAGCCAGCAGCAAAAGCAGGCATCCAAGCTCCAGTTATTCTTCTGGCAGTCAATGGAGAAGCAACAACGAGCCAGGAACAATTCCTCAACGCGACAGCAAAAATAAAGCCATCAGATAAGGTAACCTTAAAAACAGACAAGGGAGAGTTTGTGATAACAGCAGCGGAAAATCCCGATAACAAATCAAAGGGGTTCATCGGCGTTTCAGACTTTAGTATCAAGATGCGAGTTAAGCCATCATTGCTAGAAAAGTACGGCTCCTTTACGCCATCACTAGTCTCTTGGTTAAATATGCTGGTCTTCTGGTTAGTGGTCATGAATTTTGGTATTGGGCTCTTCAATCTTTTACCCTTGGGTCCTATTGATGGTGGTCGCATGTTTTTGACTGCTATGCTAGGCATCTTCAAGAATGAAGCGAAAGCAAAGAAAGTCTGGGGTCTAGTAAGCTTCTTCTGTTTGATGCTCATTTTTATTAATCTGGCACCCTATTTGTGGAAGTTGTTGCTCTTCATCCTGAAACCGTTTACCTTACTTTTAACATTGCTCTAGGAGAAAGGTATAAAAACTTCTTTGTTGAGATAAGACTATGCTCGTCGACGTCCATTGCCACCTTGACCATCAATTCCTATATTCGCAATTAGACGCAGTCATCGATCGTGCAAGAAAAGCAGGAGTAAAATACATTCTTGCAAGTGGTGTCAATGTTCAGAGTAACCGTAATGCTCTGGAAATCGCTCGAAAATATCCAGACATCGTCAAATTTTCAGCAGGATTGTATCCTATTGATTTGCTGGGAAATGTTGCTGTTGAAGGATTTCCTCGGCAACTCGAACCTATAGACATAGAAGAAGAATGCAAGTTCATAACAAAGCACAAAGACGAAGTCATTGCTATCGGTGAAGTTGGTCTTGATGGAAAATTTGGTGCAGACAAGATGCAGCAGCAAAAAGAAAATCTCCAAAGAATTATCACTTTTGTAGAAAAAATAAAAAAACCAATCATCTTGCATACCCGTCAAGCAGAAAAAGAAGTCCTTGATATTCTAGAATCATCAACCCTAAAAAAAGTAAATTTGCATTGCTTCATGGGCAACAAAAAGCTCATCAAGCGTGCAGAAGACATAGGTTATTGCTTCTCTATACCCCCAATTATTGTCAAGTTACAACATTTCCAGATGATGGCAGAGTTGGTAAGCATCAATCAGCTCCTCACAGAAACCGATGCTCCCTACCTAAGCCCTTACAGTGACCAGAAAAATGAACCAGCTTTCGTCAGAGAAACCATCAAGATGATTGCCAAAATCAAAAAAATGGACGAGCAGGAAGTAGAAAACAATATTTTTATGAATTTCCAGAAGATGTTTCTCTAAAAAACACAAAAAACTAGGGTAACAAAAAAAGAGAAAAGTATTTAAGTGAGCTTGACTCTAGAAAACTATCATTATCAAAGAGGTGAACGGGAACATGGCAAGACGAAGACGTGCAGCAGCACGACGTACACGCGCACGAAGGAGACGATAAGTCAACTTCATTTTTCTTTTTCTCTTTTATTTTTCTTTTTGATGATTTTGAGATGTTTATCTGGAAAGTGTACTTCTCGAAATCCTGCAAGGATAGCTGAATTCTCATCAACAAAACAGGTAAAAGGACATTCATGTACTTTTGCGACACTAACAAGAAGTTCATACATCCGTGTACTACAAGAGGTAACACCTTCGAATTTAATGGCAACACCTCTATTCGTTGGTTTCATGACTTCCCTAGTTGCTTCCTGTAGTAAACGCTCTGCAGCACTAATCTCTCTAGACTCTAGAGGTGAATCTGGGAGCGTGATAATGCCTTTCTCTGCATATTCTTTAGCTTTAATGACATACCAGCGACTGAACCAAGGACCTTTGATAAAACTGGCAAGACGTTTGTACCATGCTTTATCGACTTTCGGTTCACATATAATAGTTACCCCATTGTATCCTGGAGTTTCCCCTGGACTAAAGCCAACATTGGCGGTCATGCGTAACTCCTCCTTATTTTTTATAGATAGGGTGATGTGAACTTTTTGTAATGATTCAGCACTCTCTGCGTCTATGAGCTCGGGATATTCATGAAATTGAGTAAGAAATTCAAGACCTCGAACAAATTCTGTAATGGGCTTCCCAATCACATCTGACTCTACATATCCAGAAACGCGAACATATGCAGGATTGACGTACCGAATAGTATTGTCTTGCTTGGTGCTTAAGACAGGATCTCGAATAATAGTATCTAAAGTAATGGTGCGGTATTTTGATGATTTCTCTAGCATTTCACGACGTGCTCGCTCATCAGCAAGTTGTTTAAGGAGCTCAGCTTTTTCTCGCACCAAACTTTCTTTTTCTTGACGATAAGTTTCTAGGGATTTAGCATGCTGTGCTTCAAAACTATCTTCAGGCATACAAGAAGGAAAGAGAGATCTCTTTAAGTTCTTTACTCACTACTCTTCCACAACGAAAGTTTTAAGAGAACCTCATTCTTGGTAAGGCGATGGCCCTCATCCTAGATTTTCTAGAAATTATCCTGCACATAGATAAATACCTCGATATAATATTTGAAGCGTATGGAACCTGGATTTATGCTATCCTCTTTATCATTATTTTTCTAGAAACAGGCATTGTTATTACTCCTTTCCTCCCAGGAGATTCTCTAGTCTTTGCTGTTGGCGCTTTTGCAGCCCAAGGTTCTCTGAATGTGCTCTGGCTCTTTATCCTCTTGAGCAGTGCTGCCATCCTAGGAGATACCGTCAACTACTGGATCGGCTACCATCTTGGTCCTAAGGTCTTTCATGAAAAAATCCGTTTCTTGAAGAAAGAATACTTGTATAAGACAGAACAGTTCTATGAAAAGCACGGTGCTAAGACCATCATCCTCGCTCGTTATATTCCTATCATCAGGACGTTTGCTCCTTTCGTTGCTGGCATCGGCAAAATGAACTACGGGAAATTTATCACCTACAATATTCTAGGAGGAATTACTTGGATTGCCCTCTTTGTCTTCGGGGGGTATTATTTTGGAAATATTCCGGCCATAAAGAGAAATTTCACCTTGGTTATCCTTATCATTATTCTTATCTCTTTTATTCCAGTTATCAAAGAACTCTGGATGCACTACCGTAAAAAAAAGATTACAGCTCAATCAATGTCCCAAAAGGACCAGGATTAAGCAGCAAGGTTTTGTCCATCTTCTGACGAACATTGAAATTCTCATGGAGATGTCCGCATAAAAACAATTGTGGTTTCAATTCTCGAAGAGCCTTCGTAATGCTCCTACATCCTACATGACCAAAGAGAGGCAGATAATCCAGTTCCGTATGATGAGGGGGAGCATGCGTCACAAAAATAACTTTATCTCCGGGATGAATTTTTGCTTTCAGGTGTGGCAACCGTTTCTCTAGCTTCCGATCAACCATTGAAAATCCGCCACCACCATGACCGAGGAATAAATAATTTGCAATTCTATAGGGCTTTCTGTGAAAAGGAATGACATATTTCATGCGCACATCCTCAACAGTGCGCTCTTCCTCATGGTTGCCATGGATAAGCAACAAGGGCTTTTCTACGTGGGTAAGAATCTTCAACGACTGCTTAAACCCCTGTTCAAAGACCGATATATCCCCACAGCAAATCAAGAGATCAGCCTGCTTCGCTTTCTTGACTAGGGTGAGGAGCATCTTCTTATTTGCATGCACATCAGTAAACGCAAGGATGTTCATAGGAAAACCAGAGAAAAACAAGGTTTTTATACTTTATTCCCCTAGGAAAACATGACCTTGTACCCACAACCACTCATCATTGGCATAGACCCGGGCATAACGACAGCATATGCCGTCTTGGACGCAGAAGGGAATCTCCTGAAGCTGAAGAGCTCAAAGAGCCTTAATTTGAGGACATTGCTTGCAGAGATCACAGCAGAAGGAAAAGTACTAGTGATTGGCACAGATGTCAGACATATTCCAGGGCTTATTGAAAAATTTGCTGCTCGAGTAGGTGCTAAAGTGATTGCTCCAGAAGAAGACATGAAAGTTGGTTTTAAAGCACGGCTGACAGAACCGTATAAAACCAGAGATGATCATCAACGAGATGCACTTGCAGCAGCTATCCATGCATTTAGAGAAGTCCGCCCAACATTTTTGAAAATAGACCAGACCTTAAAAGAACTGGGCAAGGAACATCTCTCCAACGACATAAAAATTTTGGTGTTGCAGGGGCATAATATTGCAGAAGCAGTGGCATCATTCAAAAAGAAAGACAAAGAAGAAATACGTATCAAGAGGAGAAAGGTAAAAATAAAATTCAAACGATCTCGGCTTCTGGAAGAAAATACTTACCTTAAGAGGCAAAACAAATCGTTACTGGAAAAAGCGACATATCTGGAGAAAAAACTGCAAACTATTATCAAAAAAGTGGACACCATCTCGAATAAGAAAATGGAAGACATGCTCACCTTCAAAAACAAAAAAATAGAGCATCTCAACCAGCAGATTCTACAATACCGGGAAGAAATGAAACGATTGCAACAAAAAGCTGATGAAGCAACAAGACTATTGATAGAGAGCAGGGGAAAAGTCATTGCAAAAAAATGCAAAACATTAGGGTGGGAAGAGATTGAAAATAAAGTGAAGGACCAGGATATCATTCTAGTAGATGATGTCAACAGTTTCAGTGAGAAGTCCTTGCAATACCTCAAAGATAAGGTCGCTACTATTATCTATAAAAAACAACCAACCAAGGAACTACTCAAGCAGGGCTTTTCTTTTATTGATGCAAAAAACCTCCCCATGATTGAAAAAGAAGGGATAGCTCTGATTGACCAGCAAGCACTCGAACGAGAAAAAAAGAAGAAGGACATACTTTCTACCATTGTACAAGAATACCAAGAGGAACGACAAGCAACATTCATGCCCTAAGAAAGATTTATAGGGTTCTTTCTTGTCATCAACATAATGAAGAAACAAGTAAAGGTTCTTGCAATAGGCGTTCTAGCAATCATCGTCTTGTTCTTCATCCCTCTGGATTATTACATCATCGCCCCAGGAGAAGTCTTTAATCTCAAAACATTTGTTCTTACATCTGCAACCCAAGAAAAAAATCATTTCTATGCACCATCAGTTGCAGTCTATGAGAATAAGTACTTTGCTCTCGTCAACACAACCCTGTTTAACAAACTGAACACCAATCCATTCTATGTGATATATGCATTAGTAAGCCCTTCAGTTGAAGCAAAAAAGCTCAGTGATTTCTTGCCCAAAGGAACAACCTCAGAACAATTTGAAGCTATGATGCAATCAGCAACGAATATCTCTGTCACGAATATAAAGTATGTGGTGGCAAAAAGACTAGAGAGGGCAGTTGATGAGCTTAATCTTACCATAAATGTCTCTGCAGAAGGACCATCAGTTGCTGTTGCCTTTGCCCTCGAAGCCATAAATCAACTAGGAGACAAAGATTTAACAAATGGCTTAAAGATTGGTGCAGTCGGTAATCTTGATAGAGACGGGAAAGTCTACACTGTTGGTGCCATCAAGCAAAAAATCCTTGCTGCAGAAAAACAACAGTTAGACATCCTCTTTATTCCAGCAAGAGACTATACAGAAGACATCAAGAACATGCAAACAAACGTAAAGATAATTCCCATCGCAACTATAGATGAATCTTTAGCGTTTCTCCAGAAAAAAGAAAAGAAGGAATAAATTCCTACTCTAGAGCCTCCAAGTAACCCATCATGAAACCACCTTCTGCAGGAGAGATCTCGTCATTATCCTCAAGGTCAAGAAGGACTTCCTCAGCGTAAATGTCATCCTCCTCATCCTCTTCTTGTTCTTTGTGTCGTCCTAAACCCAGTCTCCTCAGTTGCTTGCTCGTTAGGTCTTCTATCGTCGGCAAAGACAGATCCATGGCAACCACCTCTTGTGTTGATAGACAAGGAAAAGAAACTTCCATTTATAAACCTCAGGCGCCCCTTTGAGAAGTAAACCGATAATCCTATATAGATATCACAGAAAATATGTTTAAGTAAAATCCTGCAGCGTCTTCATCCCATACTTGACAAGAGTTGCTCTGGTAGCGCCCTCATTCTGCTCTTCTAGTGTGATAAACCTCCCGCTTTCCAGTGATTTAATCTTCTTATGGAAATTAGAATAGCTCTGTTCCCCTCCTTTTTTCTGGTACACAGCATAAAGATCTTTGGTTGTTAATCCATTGTTCTGTTTGATAATGTCCAAAATCTGCTGTTCATGCTCATCTAAGGTCGTAGTGCTTTTCAGTTTGAACTCTTTTAATTTAGCAATGGCTTTTGCTGCATGGTTCATACTAATCTTGCGTTGTGCACTTTGTTCTGCAATCTCTCCAGCCTCTTTTAACAAGTACAGACCAGCTCGAATGTCTTTAGCTTCAAATGCCCTCTCAACGATGATAGCAAACGCTCTTTGGTCCAAAACTCCCGGAGGAAAAGCAAACTCAACCCGTTTTTTCAAAATGTTCTTTGTTTCCTCAAACGTGTACGGTTTAAAAATGAGTGTTTCAGACATCAGCCGTGATCTAATTCTTGCATCCAACGTCGACAGCCATTGGTCATTGTTGGTTATGAGAATAATTGTTTTTCTGTTGATCTCTTCAAGTAAATGGTAGAATAATTGTTCATCCGTGATCTTGTCTGCCTCATCTAAGACAATGACAGCACTTTTCTTATTGAGAATTCTTGCAATCTCCTTAAAGAGTTCATTGGTATCCCGCTGCTGCACAAACTTGAAGTCTATCTGGTCACAAATTTCTAACGCTACTTTATGGGGCGTGTCTTTTTTCCAGCAGTTGATATAAAGAGTATGGATATCATCGGTTTTCTTATGGAGTTCATTCAGGACATATCTGGTTGCCACAGTCTTTCCTATCCCCGGAGCACCAGTAATGAAGAGATTTTTCCCATTCCTCTTTTGGAATAATGGTTGGATGCAAGTAGCAATATACTGTTGCTCATTCTCTCGTCCCTCTAAGATGGGCGGAATAAAGTCGATATCTAAGGGTAACGTATCCAGAAAAAGTGATTCAGTATCTTTCAAGACAGTATCGAACAACCCCATAGCTCACCCCAAGATTTGTTTGGATATAAAGATTATGGTAATGGAGTATTAAATCTCCTCAGCCCCTTCTTTCGTCAACGCCATCAGCCTTACTCCAACCCCCAGTTTTAACGCTGCAGCCATCAACGCCATATGTTCCTTCCCAGTGCCAGAGATAAAATTAATTGCTATTTCAGTGCTCTTCACCCTTGCTTTGAGTTCAGTATAGATGACATCCCGCAATTCTTTCAATCCTTGCTCAGGATCAATCACCACAACCTCGGTTTTTGCATTAGCACTAAAATTCTCTTTCCCATAGGCATTTGTAAACAAGAGGACTTTGTCCCACTGGATATCTTCTATGAGTCTATTGACATGCCCCCAAGTTCCTTTTCCTGTGCTCAAGCAAGCTACGAGTTCTGTCATTTTATCACCATGGTATTCCCTACTATCCTCCCATTTTTAAATGTTATGAAGTCAGAGGCGCTGTTGAAAAAACATTTTAGCTCAGTGTGCCGTGAGGCTCATATGGAGGGGACAAATGAGGTAAAAAGAAGTAAAGGTCATTAAAAGATTAATCGAGTCATAGTTCTGATTAAAAATTTGATGAAGGATGTTCCTTTTTATCTTGCTATTTTAAAGTGGTACTAAATGTCACTAATCTACACATTTTTCAGTTAAAGATAAAATTTATTAAGTAAAAAACTTAAGAATTTTCATGAAATTAGAGAAAAAAGAAAAGAAGAATGTATTTTTTATCTCGATAATTGCTAGTATTTTCGCTTCACTTTGTTGTTTAACACCAATAGTTTTAGTTTTGCTTGGATTAAGTAGCGTTACTTTTGCAGCATCATTAGGAGATTTTTTATATGGAACTTATAAATGGGCTTTTAGAGGTGCCGGACTTTTATTGGCTTTCGGCGCATTGTACTTTTACTTTCGAAGAAGGGGAATTTGTACAGTAAATGACTATAAGAAGAATAGAAATAAAGTAATAAACATAGCTGCTTTAACTGTGATAGCCTTTATAG
>JACOVP010000009.1 GCA_016177265.1 Candidatus Woesearchaeota archaeon | reverse complement strand
GAAGATTACGACCATCACGATAAGATTTATAAATGAGGCTGACTTGATTATTAAGTTTCTACTCTAAAGATTAATTAGGCTCACAACGATTCTTTGCAAAATTCCAACATTGATTAGGACCACAATCACAACCATCAGTCAATGCTTGGAGACACGCAATGTTCTTTATTCTTGCTAACTCGCAACTGTCCACACACCCATTCGGAAATTCCTTCCATACTCCACCTGCTTGTGCACAGAGTTGTTCTGGAGAACCGACTGGAACCTGCCTTGGTGCACATCCTGCTGAGAAAAGAACTCCTGCAACTAGAAGCAAGAAGAGATATCGCCACATAGAAGAGAGAAGGGAGTCTTTCTTTATAAGAATTGTGCTCAACTGGAGAAGAGGAAAAGAAAAAAACACTACTGGAAAAGGGAAAAAAGCGTAATCTTTATAAAGAACTTGAGGAGTATCCAAGCTGCAAAAAGAGCAGAATAAGAGATATAAATAGGGGGGATAAACAATGGCAAACCAAAACCAACCAATCTTTATCTTACCCGAAGGCTATACCCGCCAAATCGGTAGAGACGCGCAAAGAAACAACATTATGGCAGCAAAATTAGTGGCTGAAACCGTCCGCACTACTCTCGGTCCTAAAGGGATGGATAAGATGATTGTGGATTCTATTGGCGATATTACAGTAACAAATGATGGAGTAACTATATTAGAAGAGATGCAGATCGAGCATCCAGCAGCAAAAATGCTCGTCGAAGTCGCCAAAACCCAAGAGAATGAAGTAGGAGATGGCACAACAACTGCAGTCGTTATTGCCGGTGAGTTGTTGAAGAAAGCAGAAGCCTTGCTAGATCAAGAGATCCATCCAACAGTCATTGCCCGCGGCTACCACATGGCAGCAGAAAAAGCCCAGGAAATCCTCCATCGCCTAGCAGTTCCAGTCACAGCCAAGGAAGAAGACATTCTCAAGCAGATTGCTATCACTGCCATGACAGGTAAAGGTGCAGAAGCCTCACGTGAAATTCTCGCAGACTTGCTCGTCAAAGCAGTGAAAGACATCATCGAAGGGAATAGCATCAACATGAATGATATCAAGATCGAGAAGAAAGTCGGTGATGGGATTGAAAATACTGAGTTGATTGAGGGTATTGTCTTGGATAAAGAACGTGTCCACCCAGGGATGCCAACGAAAGTGAAAAATGCAAAGATTGCGTTGTTAGATGTTGCTCTCGAAATTAAAAATACAGAAACTGATGCTAAGATCCAGATCTCCTCTCCTGACCAGATGGAAGCTTTCTTGATGCAGGAAGAAAAAATGATTAAAGACAAAACACAGAAAGTCATTAAATCTGGTGCTACTGTAGCGATTTGCCAAAAGGGGATTGATGATTTAGCCCAACATTACTTAGCTAAAGCTGGCGTCTATGCTTGTCGCCGTGTTAAAAAATCTGACGTGGAAAAATTAGTGAAGGCAACCGGTGGTTCCATGGTGATGAGTCTTGATGATTTATCAGAAAAAGATTTAGGTCATGCAGGTCTCGTTGAAGAAGTCAAAGTCGGTGACGAGCAGATGACCTATGTCCGCGAGTGCAAGAACCCAAAGGCAGTAACCGTGTTAGTTCGTGGTGGCACACAGCATGTCGTTGATGAGGTGGAGCGTGCAGTCAAGGATGCCCTCGGTGATATCATTGCAACCTTAAAAGTAGGCAAAGCAGTCGGTGGTGCTGGTGCTATTGAAGTTGCTCTTGCAAGAGAAATTAGACAATATGCAACGAAATTATCTGGGAGAGAACAATTTGCAGTCCTGGCCTTTGCAGATGCAGTCGAGATTATTCCAAGAACTCTGGCAGAGAATGCAGGTCTTGATCCTATTGACCTGTTGACAGAATTAAAAGCACAGCATGACAAAGGCAACAAGTGGGCCAGTATCGATGTCCACACAGGAAAAGTTGTTGATGCGTGGAAAACTGGTGTCATTGAGCCCCTAAAAATTAAAACGCAAGCCATCAAATCTGCCTCAGAAGTTGCAGAACTCATTTTAAGAATCGATGATGTCATAGCAGGCGCAGGATCCAAGCAGCCATCTATGCCTCCTGGTGGAATGGGCGGTATGGGCGGCATGCCTGAGATGTAAGAAGTTCTGAACCATGGTCCCACCACCAGATACGCATTGGCAGATCTTGTTGCACCGATATACTGTTGTTGGCTATATCCAAACAGCGATTAGGCAATACAAGGGGCGTGCAGCAACGGATCAAGAACCTGTAAAGAGAGAAATAGCCCAAGCTGTAGACCTCTATAACAGAGACGCAAGTGGACATGGGTATGTCCCTCTAACCAACAGCATCACAAATCTAGATGCTCTGCAAGAAGAAACTTCTCGTTTAGTGAAAATATTGCGACAAAAATTAGACCAAGCTTAAAAAGAAGCAGAGAAACAGGAACACCAATTCCTCCTTATCTCCTTGAAAAAGGAGAGGCATGTCACAGATAAAAAGTAAAGTTTATAAAGCTAGGAACCATTGAAGAGTAGTGGGGGTAACGATGAAGAAAATAGCGCTGATAGGAGCTCTAGTACTTGCATTAGTTCTAGGAATAGAAGCAGTCAGTGCCTACATGATGTACGGGTATGGCTACGGCCAGCCTTATGGCTACTACCCTCAAAGAAATTACTACATGATGGATTACTATCAAAGACCTTATTCCTCCAGTTCCTATAATCCCTACCAATATTCCTATGGCCCTTATAGTTCCTATTACGGCGGGAGTTACTTCGGCGGATATTATAGCAGCTACTACCGTGATCCCTATTGGAAATATTATGCGTTGGATAGTTTTATGAGGAGTCCACGCTATGGCTTCTACTAAAAAATACCTGTGGTTCATTGCTTTAGGAATAGTGGGATTATTTCTTTTTACTCTCGTGCCAGAAGAAGTTTTTGCTTATCACGGTCATGACTCTTTCTACGACGATCCTTCCTATTATGGCAGCTATGGTCGTGGCTATTACTACGATCGTTATCCCTACACCCATCATCAATACCATTATGTTAGCTACAGAGATCATTACAGGCAATACAACCGCTACTACTATTATCCGCCACCACGCTATTATCGCTACCGCTATTACCCTTGTCTTCCAGAATACGATTGCTATCATCCCTGGGAGTAAAGAAGAGACGAAATCTCGCTTTTTTTCCTAAAAGGTACCATTAAACGAATATGTATCTCGCTTAAGAGTTGTTATATTCAATAAATTTGAGGTCCTAAAAATAGAAGAGGGCACAGTTTTCCTTAATACTTCATTCTTTTTTCGTATTCTTTATGATTAAACCATTCTAGAATTGCGGAGATTAGTTCAACTTCATTTTCCGGAGTGATTGTGTACAAGAGCCTCCATCCATTTGGGAGATCATATTTCCATAAATTCACTTACCTTCCAGAAATGTTCTAAATTCCTAAAAATTCATTTACCGTAACAATCTTAATTCTTCCAAATTTTTCTAATCTCAACAAATGAGGATCACCAGAAACAATATAATCCACGTTTCCAACAATGGCAGTCTCTAAAATTACATTATCGTCTGGATCTTCTTCAATAACATTCAGTTTTTTAGGGATTTCAACAACAGTTGCTATGGCAGTAATAATACCGAGCATTGTTTGTTTTTGTTCTTCTGTAAAGTTGAATTTTGGATAATCCATCACCCTCATTAATTCATCTAATTGATTAGCAGAAGTAACTAATTCTAATTCACCAGACAAACATTTTTCAAATATTACACTGGGCTTTCCTTTCCAACCAAGAGCAGAGATGAAAATGTTTGAATCTAGGAGGACTTTCGTCTTGCCCATTTAACCGCCCCATTTACATCTTCAGGAATTACTTTTTGTTTCTTGAATTGCTTCTCAATTTCTTTAGATAACTTTTGAAATTCTGCTTTTACATTTGGTATTTCTACTTTCTTAAACAAGTCTCAGCATTTTACTGGAAATGGTACAAATCTGTCTCCTGGCCGGAATCCTCCCTCCTGTCTAATAAATTGAGATACTACTAACTGCCCTTTTGGGCTCATTTTAACAAGATCAACTTCCATTTTTTACCTCCAAGTTTCCTTGTTAAACTGTTTAACATTACAACTATTTAAATCTTTCT
>JACOVP010000018.1 GCA_016177265.1 Candidatus Woesearchaeota archaeon | reverse complement strand
ATGCTGAACGAGTGTGGGAATAAATTCCCAAATCAACTTGGATGTGGTCTCCGTTGCCAGAGATGTCTATACCTCGGGCTTCGATATCTGCTTCTGCAAGAACCTTAATTACCCATCTACCAAGAAAGCCCTGACTTCCCGTAACAGCGATTCTCATAACAGTTCACGTATTCCATCTTCGATGCTGATTTCGGATTTCAAGCCAATTGATGCCAGCTTATCAGTATTTGATTCAGTGAAATGCTGGTAGTCTCTGATCGGGTTCTCGATGTTTCTCTGTTTGAATTGCAACCCCTGACTCTTTAGATAGTTTAGAATCGCATTCCAAGAAACAGATCTTCCAGTGCCAACATTGAATGTGCCAGTGTGATTCATCACCAACTCAAACGTGATGCGCGCAGCGTCTTTCACGTTTATGAAATCTCTTCGCTGGCTATTATGAATCGTTGCTGGTGTGCAATAATTATGTGCTACTGTTTCAACATTATACACTTCACCTTCAAAGTCTTCCACAGTAATTGATTGGACTGGAGTATGAATTGAGGATTCGTCTAGCCAGTGTTTAGTGCGAACTTCTTCTCCCCAATTTATCATGCCCCATTTGCGACCGTCTTTCGTTATCACCTCTTTTGCAATAGTTCCGAATCTCCCGATCTTAGTCAACAAGACCTGTAATTGCCTTAGTAGAACAGGTGAACTAGATGTGTAGCACCGTGCATAGTGAGCTTCATAGCCATCCCCATCAAATAATCCTTCAATCAATGCCTTAGTTTCAGCGTATGGCAGATCGAAACAAATGGACGGAATGCGTTTCTTCTTCGCTCTTATTCCGACATTTGCGTCAAGCCATCTAGCAAACCATGTATAAGTAAAAGACAATTCAACTTCACCAGTCCGTATGCGACTGAATGTCTTGAATCCTTTCTTTTGCATAATCGCCTTAATCTTTGATAACACAAGAGCATCTTCACCATCATTCAATGCGATATGGATCTTCTTATGGCGTGTGCTCTTTGAAGTCCATCCATCAGCTATGAAGAGTCCGATGATGTATGCCCAATCCTCATCTATGAGAACTGACTTTCTTTCAGCAAGTCTGCTGATATTCGATGTCACGAACGATGAGAGGTCAAGGATTTTTTGATTACCCCCGACCAATCTTGGTACTGTAAGAAAATCACCAACCCTAATACCTGATGCTGGTATCCATTCGGTCGAGGTCTCTATCTTGTGAACTTGACTCTTTCTTACTTTTCCTTTAAATCCCCTTTGATGCGTTGCTATGCACCAGCATCTTGGTTTACATCTGTGATAAAGGGATGCTCTGCATTCCGTGAGCAGTCTTGTGATTAAGACTGGATGCTTTTCTGTTACTCTAAATGGTTGAAGCCCATGTGCCTTAATTTTGAACATTTTCCCCGAATAGTGTCTTCTGAAGCTCTCTTGAACGGGTTGAAATCCATGAGTTGTAAGAACTAAATCATTTGGAACCAACGTTTCTATCTGTTTAGGATTGGGATTACAGAATATTGTCTCACCCGCAGGCAAACAACCATCTCCATAAACCAGCACCTCTCCGCTCGTCCTTATGCTATCCAGAAATATCGAGATTATGCTTCTGTAGTCACCCTTCTCATTCTCACCGATGCCGTAGACGTTGAAATATCTTATGATCGTCCCATCAAAATACCCTTTCCGAATGTAAGCGTTGACTAGATATTCTCCAATAACTTTCGATGCCGCGTACATGTTAAATGGCTCATACGGATCCTCTTCTGACATCCTCTTCCTTGAGTTTCCATATACGGCTGATGACGATGCGAATAAGACTTTCTTTACATTGCTTCTTCTGCAAGCCTCAAGAACGTTGAATAGCCCTTCCACGTTTGTCGAGAAAGACTCTTCGGGGTTATGTTCGAATGCCATCTGTGAAGTCAGGGCAGCAAATATCATAGCCGTGTCTGTGCTGGATAGGTCAGCATTGACCATCAGTTTTCTATGTCTGATATCATGAGGAAGCCGTCCATCTCCTTTCAAGTCTATGACTGAAGCAATATGACTTTTTGATCTGATATACTTGACGACCGCAGAACCAATGAAGCCTGAACCACCGACGACTAAGAAGTTCATTTGGCGAACCCCACCAACTTGTGCCCGATTCTGATGTGCTCTTCCTGTAT
>JACOVP010000020.1 GCA_016177265.1 Candidatus Woesearchaeota archaeon | reverse complement strand
GTAATTCTTCCTTTTGCATCCATCAGGGGGGTGCCATCAGGCTGGCGGATACTACTTAAAAATTGATATGCTGAATTCGAAAAATCAATAGCTATCTTCTTGCCTGCTAAGAATTCAAAGGTTATTTCTTTCCGCGGTAAGATTTCCCGTAAGTTGACACCCATAGTATTTACTCCTGTTCTAATAAAAACTTCCATAGAGGAACTATTTCTATTTTTTTACCTTCAAAATGTTTTGTATCTTCTTTCCCAAGATAAACGAGCTTTCCTTCCTTTACTTTGTATTTCTGCATAAAAAATTTTAGCGTCATTATATCTCTGTCATCGAGTTTTTCTTTCTGTTTGACTTCAATGGGCATTATTTTCTTTCCTGTGATCTGCAAGACATCTATTTCTTTGTTGAGATCTCTCCAGTAATGCTTCCCTCCGATACTATTGATAACAATCGCCTCCATCATCTTGTCTTTATTCTCCCCATAGCAGTAAGCCATTGTCCACCAATAGGGATATGCTCTTTGGAGTTTTCTTGTTGTTGCCAGCGTACTTGGCCTGTAATTTTTGACAATGGTGATGAGGTAGCAGAATTCAAGATAGAAGATATGCTTATAGAGGGTATTCTTGCTTATTCTGAGGCTTTTCGACAAGTTGTCATAATCAAGATACATGCCAGGATCTTTATAAAACAACTCGATTAAAGTGTATAATAAATCTTTATTGAGATTCTTAAATCGTTCAGCAAGATCTGACTTTATAATTTTATCAATGATGGTCGTTTTGAGATAGTCTTTGATGACTAATTCATTCTCCCATGTGATTGTTTCTGGAAAGTTTCTGAGCATATATCCAGCGCATTCTCTTTTTAATGCCTGCTCGTGGAGCTTATGATGTTCAAGCAAATTCTTCTTACCACTTAATTCTAAAAATTCCCTGAATGAAAGAGGATTGATGCTAATCAAGAAATATCTTCCTCCCAGATTCTTTATAGCATCTTCTTCAAGAAGAACACTACTTGAGGATGAGAGATATATCTTTATGTTTGGATTTGCATCGTACACCAACTTCAATTGATTTGCCCATTTGTTTAATTTTGTTATTTCGTCAAAACAGACGATGATTTTTTCTTTCCTGTAATCTATTCCTGCAAGACTGGAGTATTCTTCAAAAATAGACAAGATATCTGCTACTTCCTTATCAAAATTAAAGTAGAGTATTTTTTTTGACTCAATTTCCTTAAGCAGAGTTTGTATTACTTGGTACAGTATCGTTGTTTTCCCCACTCTCCTTAAACCTGTAAGAATAATCATCTGTCTATATTTTCTTAGATTGTGGACTTTGTCAAACACCTTTCTTTTATATGGCAAGGCAAGCTTATCGCTCATCTGCTGATCTTCCCACCATGGATTAGTCAAACGCATGACGTCACTGAGAGTTGACATACGTATCCTAAAGAGAACTTATATATAAGCTTTTCGTTCTTGTATGAGAACTTATGTTTATATTGTTTTTTCCCTCAACCTTTATATGGAGGTTCTTTCTAGCATCTTCTACGAGGGAAAAAGACGGTGATTCACTCTACTGTGCTTAATCATAAAGGAGGCTTTTACTGTTATAGAGTCCATGAGCCTAAGATCAATCTCTTATGCAATGGGAATGGGTTTGCCCCACTCAAAGATTTTCTACAACAGGTCTTTCATGGACGGCCAGATGAGTACTTCAATATTGGACCAAGAGGGAGTATGTTGAAATTTCGGTTGCCGTGTGATCCACTTGAAGTCAGTGGGCATGAAGTGTCTACGCTGGCGAGATTGGGATTGGAATTTAATAAAGAACTGTTTCCTGACAACCATTCAAAAGTCCAGGTGTATATGCTGGAACATGATAATCATACAGTTGCTATGGAAGTTCCTTTATGGATGGAGAAGCACGAACTAGAAAGCTATAAAAATGTCATGGATAGCACTAAACCTTTAACAGGGCATATTGATGTGCTACGAGTTGAGGGAGACAAGATTTGGATCTGGGATTATAAGCCAAATGCTGCTAAAGAAAAGTTTGCAGCTACACAAGTGTATTTTTATGCACTCATGTTAAGTAGAAGAACCAATCTTTCGTTGGACCATATTAGGTGTGGCTATTTTGATCATCAACGAGCTTTTGTGTTTCAACCGACACAACAATTACTAACTAATAATACTTCGCTCTCTTCTTTTTATCCTCAGTAATTATTTCTCTTCTTTTTTTGGTTGCTCTTTGAACTCTTTCCAACGACCAACGGACAAAGCTTCTTTTTCATACTTTTTATTTAAGAATGTTGCTTGGATACCACCATAGTTTTCGAGACGTTCGTCATCTGTTTTGCCTGGTGATCTTGACCAGAAGAAGGTTTTCCATTCATCCATATCTTTTTTTGGAACAGGTTTTAAAAGACTTCTGTCTTTTTTTCCTGCTGATTCGAGAACAACACCGTTGCCCATGTAGAACATGATATGTGAGACTCCATCAGCTTCATGTTTGAAAACTAAGTCAGCTGGACGTGCTTTATCTACGATTTCCTTAAGATTATTATATCCTGGCTTGACTACTTCCTCTGTCGTTGTCTTGTAGCCTTTTGCTGTAAGACGGCCATAAGGAAGGTTTACTTTTTGATCTTTTAGTGCATTGAATGCGAGTATAGTTTGAAAGATTAATCCAGCGCAGTCAACACCAGGCACAGTTTTGAGGCCAGAACGCCAATTATGAGGTTTAGTAGGTTGTACATCAGTAACACATTTATGCTTGACATATTTTTTCCTTTGTTCTGCTAAAGGTTCAAACCCGTCGCCACCCCAGACATAGGGGAAATTACGATAGGTATTTTCAATGTTTGTAGCGACTTGTAGGACATCTTGTACAAGCTTTTTCTGCTCTTCTGTAGCATAAGCATAAGTTTTACCAAACTCATTGATTTCATACTTTGGTTTTTCTTGAGCTAACAAAGCTACTAAACCTAATCCCTGAAGCAGATTTTTGAGTCTCATATAGTTACTCTTAAGTAGTTAATTATTTATAAAGCTATTGGTTAATCTTTTAAAGCACTTTTTCTTGAGCCAAGTTATGGAGCAACCTTGGATTCTTTCAGGCAAGATTTCTAGCCAAGCACGGGAATATGGGAAAACGCTCTGTGTCCCTGGCGCGAAAATTGTGGATATTGCCGATAAGATAGAGAAGAAGATTTTAGAATTAGGCGGAAAACCAGCATTTCCAGTTGATGTTTCTTTGAATACCATGGCTGCTCATTATGCGCCTTTTGTTGATGATCCTATAGTTTTGCAGAAAGGCGATTTAGTAAAATTAGATTTAGGAACTCATATTGATGGCTATGTAACAGATACTGCTGTCACGATTGAAGTGGAAAGTGAGAAGTATAAAAAAATGCGAGAGGCTGTGCATGCTGCAGTGGAAGCTGCGATTGCTGTAGTCAAACCTGGAGTCAAAGTTTGCCAGATTGGGGCTGCCATAGAGAATGCTATCGAACCTTATGGCTATAATCCTATTCGCAATTTGTGTGGTCATGGTGTTGGTGCATGGGAAGTGCATACTAAACCAACGATTCCGAATTATGACAATGGAGATCAAACAACTTTAACCAAAGGGCAGAGAATAGCTATAGAACCTTTTGTGACTGATGGAGAGGGATTTATCAAAGATGGCAAGCCTTCTGGGATTTATGCGCTAGTCAATCCGAAACCTGTTCGCTTAGATGGGGCTAGAAAAATGATCCAGCATATTTTGAAAGAATGGAAAACGCTACCTTTTACTGTGAGGTGGGTGAAGCATATTCCTAATTACCAATTTTTACTTAATTATCTAGAAAAAGAAGGTGTGCTTATGCAATATGGACAGCTTCCTGAAAGAAGTGGAGGCATGGTGACGCAAGAAGAGCATACACTTAGTGTTGGAGAAGGCGTGTTAACGAGATAAGAGATTATGAATACTAAATTTTTATTTTTCATCTTGATTTTAGTTGCAGTCTTTTTAGAAATTCTTGCGGATATTTTCTTTAAACGATGGTCATTAGGAAATAAGCATCTGCTTCTTGGTGTAGGTTTATTGTTTTATTTTGTTGGCACTGTTTTTTGGGCATTCTCTTTACGATATCATTATTTATTTAAGGCAGTTTCTATCTTTACTATTTTGAATTTGATTGCCGTTACTTTAGCAGGAGTGGTCCTTTTTAATGAACAGTTATCCTTGGCTAACAAGATAGGAATATTTTTAGGAATTTTGAGTATTTTCCTAGTTGAGCTTTAACCTAAATAACTTGGCTTTGGTACAATAATATTAGCAATCTTTGCTTTTCGCAAGTATTTTTCTTCGACTTCTTTGTATCTCTTCAAATCTTCATCTTTCAATGAAGGATGGATTTTCTTTAAAGCTTCTTCGAAGTCCGCATTCGTGACTTCTTGCGCTTCTACATTTTTTCGCAACGCAATCATGGCTGCTTCACGGACAACACCAGCTAAATCTGCACCGCTATAATTTTCAGTTTTTCCTGCTAATTTATCAATGTCAATATCCTTTGCCAAAGGCATTTTCCCAATGTGGACTTGCAAAATCTTTTTTCGAGATTCTTTGCCTGGCATGGGCGTCGCTATGACGCGATCAAATCTTCCTGGACGCAGTAAACTTGGATCAACTAAATCTGGACGGTTGGTTGCTGCAATAACTACAACGTCTGCCAATTCTTCGAGACCATCCATTTCTACTAGCAAGGTATTGACTACATGCTCTGTTACTTTAGAGCCTATATCAGTACCACGACGTGGAGCAATCGCATCGACTTCATCGAAGAAGATAATCGTTGGGGCAGTTTGCCGAGCTTTTTCGAAAATCTTGCGAACTGCTTTCTCGCTATCTCCTACCCATTTGCTGAAGATCTCTGGACCTTTGACTGAAATAAAATTAGCTTCTGCTTCATGCGCTATAGCTTTTGCCAGCATGGTTTTTCCTGTGCCTGGAGGACCATACATCAGGATACCACGAGGAGGCTTGATACCCATGCGGGTGAACATCTTGGGATTTTTGAGTGGCCATTCAATAGCTTCCTTTAATTGACTCTTCAACTCTTCCAAACCGCCAATATCATTCCAGGTGACATTTGGTTTTTCAATTAAGACTTCTCGTAATGCTGAAGGACGGACAATTTTGAGCGCTGTTTTGAAATCTTCTGAAGTAATTTTTAATTTTGTCAAGACTTCTGGTGGGATTTTTTCACTTTCATACTTCAATTCTGGCAGAATACGACGGATGACATTCATGGCTGCTTCTTTACAAAGAGCTTGCAGATCTGCACCAACAAATCCGTGGGTGATATCTGCTAAATGGTCTAGATGAACATCTTTTGTTAATGGCATGTTACGCGTGTGAATTTTCAAGATATTCAATCGACCCTTTTTATTCGGAACACCGATCTGGATTTCACGATCAAAACGACCTGGACGACGAAGTGCTGGATCAAGACTATTGGGACGATTCGTCGCACCGATGACAACTACCTTACCACGACTCTTCAAGCCATCCATGACGCTTAACAATTGTGCGACCATTCTCCGCTCTACTTCACCATAGGTCTCTTCTCTTTTTGGAGCAACGGCATCAATCTCGTCTATGAAAATAATTGATGGTGCATTTTTTTCTGCCTCCTCAAATAACTCGCGAATTTTTCGCTCGCTTTCCCCGTAGTACTTGCTCGTCAGCTCTGGGGCGTTCACGAACAAGAAGTTTGCTTCAGATTCAGTGGCGACTGCTTTTGCCAACAGTGTTTTCCCGGTTCCTGGTGGACCGAACAACAAGACTCCTTTGGGCGGTTCAACACCGAGACGCTCAAAGATCTCTGGGTTCTTGATAGGCAGTTCCACCATCTCCCGCAGTTTTTTGATTTCCTCTTCCAACCCGCCAATGTCTTCATACGTGACATCAGGAATGCGCTCTTCAGTCACCTGGAGTGCTTTGGAAGAAACACGGACTTCAGTATTTTCTGTAATGATAACTGCTGCTTTTGGATTGGATTCTGCAACAATAAATTTCAAACTCCCAAAGCCAAAATTACCCATGAAGCCTTCTTCAAAGACGTTGAAGATATCATCAAATGAAGAGCCAGACAATGTTCTGCGTCTTCTGCGTGCACCGCCTAGAGAGATAATATCACCTTTAATGACTGCTCTGCCTAAGAGTCCTTGCTTAAATAATTCATTATTCGCTTGAATCATGACGCCCTGCTGTGCTGGAGCAATAGTCACGGATTTTGCCTCCTTTACTTCCACTCTTCTGACTTTGACATTTTCCCCAATACCAGTTTTTGCATTACGACGTAAAATACCGTCCATGCGGATAATATTTTGACCAATATCAGAGGGATAAGAACGATCAACGATGCCAACAGTTTTTCTACTGCCTTCAATCTCAATGATGTCGCCTGCACGAACATCAATCTGACGCATGGTTTGGGTGTCTACACGGACGATGCCTTTGTAGGCCTCTTCCTGCAATGCTTCCTGGACTTTGAGGACGACTTCTTGCTGCTGTACCATAGTTCTTACCTGGGGTGATTATCGTTAATAAACCTTTTTAGTTTGCCTGAGAAGAATAAGCTGAGTTTTTCTGGGCCTTCTAAGGTCATTCTGATCATATCATCAATTTCCCGCTGCATTTCCTCTTCAAAATCTATAATTTCTCTGGGGATGGAGACTGTATAGGAATTACCGACCAAGCGGAGTTTGACCTGGAATTCTTTGTTTTTTAACCTCTGGAAGTTTTCATACTCCTGCATATCTAAAGGGTGGGGCCAGAGCTTTTGGCATTCTTTACAACGCCAGGCACGTATCTGGAAGCCTTCCTTATTGGTGATGATCTTCTCTGTCTTCTGATCGCAATCTTCACAGACCATCGTGGTTTCGAATATATCCTTCATGTGTATACGAACAAATGTATACTATATAAAGGTTACGGTTTACATCATTGGTTGGCATGATAGTATGCTTTTTTCCATGCCTTGCAAGGATCATTACTTCAACGTCTCGTATTTTTCCAGTTGTGATGGGAGAGGATGGCTGACCATAGTTGGTGTTGAATGTCAGTTCTTTTGTCTCTTTGAGTATCTTTGGGTTATCCAGTCCAGAACCGCCGATAATGCCTATCTTGACCATGGGCAAAAAAGAATACGTGTTCCTATATAAATATTCTTTTCATGTTTTATTAAGCATTCTGTGAAAGAATATCACGGATTTCTTTTTTGATGTCATCTACTGAGTAATGGAGAGGTATTTTTCTTTCTTTTAATAAGTCTAATATTTTCCATAAAGATATCTCTGCCATTTCTGCGGCTTTTTCTAGGCTTATTTTTCCTTCAGCATAGAGTGCTAATGCTCTTTCTGCCATATACTGCTTTATTCCTAATCGCAGGAGCTCTCTCATTGTCGTTGATCTATCTTCTGCCTTCTCTTTTGCTATTTTTTCTGATTGCTCCAATATTTCTGCAGGAACAGTTAAACTTACTCTATTTATTTTCATGATTCTCACCTTTTCTATGTTTAAATCCTTCTTCTAAAAAATATGCTACAACATCTGCCGATAACCAAGCAAATGAAGCAAGTTTCTTGATATCTTCTATATACTCTCTAGGTTTTATTATTCTCTTTTTCAATGCTTCTAATAAGATGCCCGGGGTACTTCTGCATTTTATATTCTTCAGTTCAGCAATTCTTTTTGGTTCTATATTATCCATAAGCAAGAGTTTTGCTTTTTCTTGTAATGCCAGTGCAATTGCCTCACTTTCTCCGCTTCCCAGTATTTTCTTCAATTTTTCCGCTTCAATTTTCCATGCTGTTTTTAACTCCTTGACATGTATGCTATCATTGATCTGCTTTTCGATAAAGAATGCATCGCTATATTGCTCTTCTTTGCCTTTGATTATTACTTCATTAAAGACTTCTCTTGGGATATATATTGTTTGATACATTCTCTTAAGCAGTTCTAGCCTACTTATTTTTGCTAACAAGATTAATGGCGAGCTGTTTGATATAATCATTATTCATCATTTTACATCTATTTATACTCTATTATAATCATTTAGAGTATATAAATCTTACGGTTTTAAGAACTAAATTGTTTTAAAGACTACTCCTTCAGAAGCACCTATGAACTTGATGCAAGATTTTCTTGGAGACTTACCACTTTCTTTGACTGTGGTCTATGGAGGGCCTGCTACTGGAAAAACATTGCTCTGCTTAACTGCCGTTTTATACACAGTCAGACAAGGAAAGAAGGTCATTTTTATAGATACTGAGAAAGGATTTTTTGTGGAGCGATTTCAACAACTGGCTGGAGAGGATGCTAACAAGTACTTAGATCAGATTATTCTCTTTCGGCCAACGAGTTTTAAGGGACAGCATGAGCAGATTATGAAATTAGAGCAGTTTATTAAACAACCAAACGTTGGCTTACTCATTGTGGATACTTTGGGATATTATTATAGGCGATTACTGAAAAGTAAATTATTATTGGCGAATCGCATGCTTATAACTCAGGTGAATACCTTACGATCGTATGCGAGTCGTCTTCCTATCATTGTTACAAACCAGGTGTATACTGATGTTGAAACACAAGAGCAGAAAATTGTTGGGGGTGCTATCTTGTTGCGATCTGGACAGCGCGTGATTGAGTTACAAAAAGATCCGAGAAAAATCATGCTCAAACAACCACAACAACAGGAATCACTCTTCACTATTGACTTTGATGGTTTCCATTTTTGAGTTTTGTTGCTCTAACCATTCCTGTTTCAGCTTACAATTTTTATTAATACAGTAGTTGAAAGGACGTTTGCCTTGACGAATGATCATGACCTGCGGATAGTTGCACTCTTTACAAAACGTTTTGGTGACTTTTGGCAGTCCTTGCGGCAGACTGAACGTAGCAGTACATTTTGGATAGGCAGAACAACCGACAAAATTGCTCTTGAACTTTCTTGCATACCGTAATTGGAGCTCTCCTTGCTTGCAGACCGGACAAGGGCCTATGGTGCTCATCTCTGTCCGTGTTTCTTTGGTTGCCTGCAATAATCCTTTGCCAATGTCTTTCTCGTGCTTCTTGAAGTTTGTTAAAATCTTTGTCAATTCTGTTTTGACTTCATCAATGATTTCTTCTGGTTTTTTCTTCTCTTCCCTAATTTGCTCCATTTCCTCTTCAAAATGGCGTGTCAATTGTTCGTCAAGAATTTCTGGGCAGTATTTTTCCAGCGTTTCTACTGTGGCGATGCCTAGTTTGGTTGCTTCGATGGATTTTTCGTTGATATAGTGGCGTTGATACAATGTATCAATAATAGTTGATCTTGTAGACTTTGTTCCGAGCCCACGGGACTCAAGTTCTTTTATGATAGATGCTGGAGTAAAACGCTTCGGTGGTTTTGTTTGATCTTCGAGTTGAGTAATAACTGGATTTTTGATTTCCATCCCTTCTTTCATGGGCGGCAGTTCTTCGTGCTTTTCTTTGGCATATGCTCCGTAAAACAGATACCATCCCTGTTCTTTGGTGACGGCACCACGTGCAACAAATAGCTCTTTGTTCACGTCAATCTCTACTTTCATGAGTTCATTCTTAGCTGGGTCTGCAAAGGTTGCCAGAGTTCTTCGTACAACTAAATCGTATAATTTTGCTTCTCTTTCAGTCAATTTCTTTGGTACTTCACCTGTCGCATGAATTGCCGGATGTGCTGGATCTATTTTTGGTCCTTCATTTGGTTTTAATATTTTTTTCTTCAACAGTTGTACTACCAATTCCCTATAGCTCTTTTGTTTTCCTAGATCCTGGATGATTTTCTGATACTCGAGATTCGGTGGCAGCTTATTGGAGCTTGAACGAGGATAGGAGATATATCCATTGAGATACAGATTTTGTGTGATGGACATGGTTTCTTTTGGGCTGATACCAAAACAACGGTAAGCTTCTGTTTGCAGTGTTGTGAGATCAAAGGGAAATGGTGGAGCAACAAGCATCTCTTTCTTTTTTATAGAAACAACAACTGCCTTCTTTCCTTTCGTTCTCTTCATCACCCCTTCTGCTTTTTGTTTTTCCCAGAATTTGTCTTCTGTGTGCCAAGCAGTAACTGATTGTTTGTCTGCTGCTCCCTCTAATTTGATCTGCCAAAAAGGTTCTGGTGTGAATTTTATAATTTCCCGATCTTTATCAACAATGATTTTTAATGCTGGGCCTTGGACACGTCCTGTGGAGAGTATTTTAAAAATGCCTGCAGTTTTCAACGCCAAGGTTAAAGCACGAGAATTGTTAATACCATAAATCCAATCTAATTCATGTCTAGTTAAACCTGCGTATGCTTGATCCCAGTCGAGATGCTTCATTTTGTGTTCGTAAGATTCTACTAAATCTTTTTTTGTCAAGGTGGAGAACTTCATCCGGTTGGCATCTTTCTGATTACAGGCAAAACGGACTGCATTTAAGCCGAGAACAGTTCCTTCATCATCATAATCTGTACAGACTGTGAATGATTCTGCGTTCTTTGCGAGTTTCTTTAACGTGTTGATAAATTCTTTCGTCTGCGTCATTGCTTTGCCATTTTCGTAAATCGGTTTCCATTCGTAGCTGAATACCGGATATGTCCAGCCTTTCTTGTCTTTTTCCACAAGCCCGTAGAGATGACCGAGGCAACTTGCTATGACGATCTTTTTTCCTTTATGCGCAAGTATATAGTATGTAACTTTTTTGTTTTTTTCCTGCGCTACTTTCTCGTCTGCCAAAGCTTCTGCTATCTTCTTCGCACTGGTTGGCTTCTCTGCAATGAGGAGTTCATATTTTTCTGGCATGAAAACATTACGAGCACAGAAGCCATTATAAATGTTTTCTTCCTTTAGGCTTTGCACAATAAATCATATATTCCGAAAAGTTTTCGGTGTTTTTTGCATACTGTTGAGTAGCACTGCACTTCTCAAACACCCCACTGAAGTATATAAAGGGAAAACAATAATCGGTAATTCTATGGAAAAAACAATCAGAGCGTCAGTCATTGGGTTGACAAAAAGAAAACAAACATGGTTAGACGCGGACTATAACAATTATCAATGGTGGATGATCTTTGGCATTGATCATGGATTATTAAGTGCTTTCAAGGCTGCAAAAGGATTCAAACAAAAAGTCATCAAGTACAAGTCTTATCCATTGCTTCTGCAATCGCGCTTCATCAAAGACTGGTTCAGAGTAAGAGAAACGAAGTTAACAAAGCATTGGATTAAAATACCAAATAGCAAGAGAAAAGGTCAAGGCATCTGGTTGCCCTTGCATTTTCATCAACCACTACCAAAGAGATATAGCTTGAAAGATTCTTATCTGATCAGAAAAAACGAGAAGTATTATGTGCATTTCTGCATGGATATTCCTGAACAGCATGTATATGCTCCAAAAACTATCCTTGGCATTGATCTAGGACTAAAGAATCCTGTAACTATGGTTGATCTCCGAACAAAAACAACGCGCTTCTTAGGCAAGAAACTGAAGCACATCAAAGGAAAATACTACTATCTGAGAAAACAATTAGGACAGCAGAAGAAGTTCCAGATCATCAAAAAAATAAAGAATAAAGAAAGAAGAAAAGTACATGCTCAACTGCATGCAGTCTCAAAGTACATCATCCATGAAGCACAAAAGAAAAAAGCAGCCATTGTCTTAGGCGCACTACATAATCTTCAAAAAAATAAGGGAAGAACATTCAACAGAAAACTCTCAGGATTTTCCCACTACAAGCTCACACAACTCGTAATGTACAAAGCCAAGGAACGAGGTGTGCCTTTGATCACTGTGTCAGAAGCATTCACCTCGAAAACCTGTAGTGTCTGTGGCACTCCAGGAACAAGAACAAAGAATTGGTTTGTGTGTAGTTGTGGATATCGAGACAATGCCGACAGAAATGCAGCCTTCAATATCGGCAAACGGGGTCTGAGCTATATGCTTGGACTAGGGGTAGTCGCTTCTGCCCAGAAGTCCTCCACTCTAAGAGTAAACCCTTATCAGCCCACGTTGGAAAGGGTAAATTCTGATGAGCAGATGAGAGGACAAGCACAAAAACCTTTGCTCGTGACGTAGATTGCATCTGCTGAAGAAAAGGACTATTTATTGTGCAAAGCTCTTCCTTTATGACTCTTCATTTTCTTGCGGCGTTCAACTTCAACAATAATGCCAGCAACAATTAATAAAAGAATTATTCCTAGGAGATCTTTATTGAGTAATGCTTTTTTTGTGATCGTGATGAGTGACCTTGGTAATGGCTTTGGTTCTTCCTCTTGTTTTTTAATATCTCTAGAGGGTTCGCTTCTCGGTCGTAGAGCACTCACTGTTAGAATGAGAAAGTTGCTTTTCATATCCTCTACTTTTATTCTTATATCTACTTCCCCATCATTATCGAGATCTAGTGTACTTGTTTGCCCAACGCTTAGCATTAATTTTGCTCCAAGAACTGTAAAATCAATCAAGACTATGCTTGGCGAAGGCTTTCCAACACGAGCGGTATATTCTTCTCCTTTCCAGATAATGAATATTTTACCGATTCTAGCAAGAAGATTGGTCTGCTCATCTACCTCGTCTAAATTATACGTAGCGGTAGTAGCAACTCCTCCGCCACCTCCGCCTCCACCTCCAACTCCACCGCCCCCACCACCTCCTCCTGCACCCTCACCTTCACCTTCTTCTACTTCATACTGTGAAAAGCCTGATATGCTCACTGTTAGTATTTGGTTTGCAAGAGTCTGTGATGTGCAGATAGTTACAGGACATGCTACTCCATTTCTAAGAACCCTAGGGTTAGCAAAGGATACATTGTAGAAAGCAATTGAAGCTTGTTTGCCTTCCAAATTTGGAAAGACGGTTTCATTGATAAAGATAAGCATGCTTGTGATATTGATATGGTAATCTGGATTAATATCGACATTCTCATCCGTTATATTATCATCTGTCATATTAATTACCTCATTAAATTCAATCTTGCCAAATGAAGATATCTCTAAGATCATGTTCTGTATCGTTTCCAAGTCTGACTCATTCAGCGTACTGAACGCTGTGGTCAATGCATCGTATTTAGAGTAGTTGACATGAAAACGAATCGATCTGTTTAAGAATAAGTCTACTGACGTGCTGTTGAGCTCATTTGCTGTATTATTAGCGAAAACTTTCAATGTGTGTGAACCCTCAGCTGTACCAAAGAATGTCCTGTTTTCATTATTGCTGTCCAACGTCAAGGTAATATTATCAGTATCATCAAGATTATAGAACGCCTGATCGATAGAAAGAGAGGACATATTCGCAACCGAGATGTTTAGCTCTACGCTTTCATTATTTTCATACGTTTTGTTCTCTGGATTAGTGATCGTGATGAATGGTGAACTGTCGATGACGGTTGCGGAAATGTTAGTCAGCCCTGTGGTGGCGGCTGCATCAAAGACAGAGGCTGCATCAATTATTGTTTTTTGCTCTTCTTTTTGATAGAAGGAAAGTCGCATAGCGAGGAGTACTAGAACTAGAATAAAGAACAGCTGTCGAAAGGAGATAAAATATTTACCATCTTGCATTGTTGTCAGCAGAGGATTCTTTCCTTTCCTGCAATTTTTTTCTGTGTTTTCTGAGGACAAACCAGAGGATAAAGACCATGATTAAGACAATTAGAGCAGGTGTTGCCGGTTTTCTCAGAAGTTGATATTGCTGGGCTGATGGCTTTTCTGCTGGTGTTTCTGCTACTTGTTTTGCAGGTTCTCCTCCCTCAATGATGACATCAAATGTTTTCTCAATGCCTGTTCCAAGCTGGACTTGCTGGCTTCCTAGTTTAGAGGTGCTGGTAAACGACAGTCGTATGGGAAATGTAGTTCCAAGCTGTATATCTATGGGAATTTTTATCCTGATGCGAACAGGGATATCTTTGGTTTTTGCTGGGATTTCATATTCTGTCTCTGTGTCGATAAGTTCTACATATCTTTTATCCTGAAGAAGTTCAACTCGAACACGAAGATCGTCGTCCCCCACCATATTTTGCAAGGTAAATGTTATTTCTCTTGTTTCACCAGGAGTGAGCGTTAGAGGGCTTCCTTTCCAGTAAGGAGCCGTCACACCAAACGCAGCAACAACGCTACTTGCTAATGTTATTAGCCCTATCATGAGGAGTACTTTTTGTATATATTGTGCGTTGTTCATTTTATACCACCGATACTGTCCATCCTGTTGTGCCATTTGCTGTAGAATACGTTTGCGCTACAAGACCTTCAGGGACAAGGGGGATACAGACATAGATCTGCTCGACGCCTTCTCCAGAGATGCTACGATTACCTGCTGACAAGATTGACATGTTGACATTTATTGCGGTGTTGTTGATCAGGCGCGAGTTATTTAAATTATCGCCAATAAATGAGCATTCTAATGGAGGAGTTTCACCTGTGCTTTCGCTGACCGTGAAGTTCTCTGTCGTGATGGCTTGTGCACCTGGATCGGTTTCACCAACGAGATCTAAACCAGTGACTCTCGTGTTGTTTTGATCGATGTAGTCGTTCAAGGTGTTATTGATGACGATAGGATCGTTGTCTGAGGTGGTGTTTTCTGCTCCCAAAGTCAGGCTAGGGAAGGTGATACTCGTTGGCGAGATGACAATGCCTGTTGATTCATCGATGGTGAAGTTAGTAGCATTTTCTGCTGCCGCATCTGAAAAGTCTGAAACTCCCGCTGTCAAATTCCATTCTCCTGACGTGTACCAGTACCAGATTTCTATTGTGCAACTGACGTTCATTTGCGTTGTTGTGAGATTGGCAGTGTTATCGCACGAGGTATTATAGCTGTAGTAGTTGACATCAGTAGAGATATATGTGCTGTTATAGAGTGTGATGTTGACGCCTGTCAAATTAATATCCGCTACCCCATTCGAGTCATTGACTACGAAAGTTACTAGCAAGTCAGTAATGTTGTCTTCAGTAGCAGCTTGTGCACTAATGGAATTACCGCCTGGACCATCAACTGCTTCGACTACTGGAACGTTATTCCCGACTGTAGCTGAAACATTTGACTCTCTTGCTGTTGGCATGCCCGTGATAAGGTTACCATTACCTCTGAAGAAAGAGGTTACTGCCTGCGTAAATGCCTCTGAAAAATCTGCAGCGACGAAATGCATATTATACCCTAGTATAAGCAGGAGAATTACCAATACTATCTTTTGTCTTTTTGACACCTGCTTTTTGCAATTAGCCATCTTTTTTTCCTTTAGATGTTGTATACCTTATTTATAAATGTTCCTTTTTATACCACAGATACTGTCCATCCTGTTGTACCATTTAACGTGGAATAGGCCTGGGGCAGGAGTCCATCGGGAACTATAGGAATGCACACATACAGTTGCTCGACGCCTTCTCCCGCGATACTACGATTACCTGAGGATAAGATTGACATGTTGACATTTATTGCAGTGTTGTTGATCAGGCGCGAGTTATTTAAATTATCACCAATATTGGAGCATTCTACGGGCGGAGTTTCACCTGTGCTTTCGCTGACCGTGAAGTTCTCTGTCGTGATGGCCTGTGTATCAGTTACTTCGCCCACGAGATCTAAACCAGTGACTCTCGTGTTGTTTTGATCGATGTAGTCATTGGCTGTGTTGTTGATGGTGATAGGATCGTTGTCTGAGGTGGTGTTTTCTGCCCCTAAAATCAATTGCGGGAATGTCAGTGACGTTAGGTCAATAACAATAGCTGTTGTCTCTCCGATGCTTATATTGGTAGCATTTTCGCTACTTGCACCAGCAATGTCAGTTGCTCCAACGGTGAGATTCCATTCTCCTGCTGTGTACCAGTAGTTGATCTCTATGTTGCACGTAAAGTTCGCCTGTGTTGATGAGATGTTGTTGATGTTGTCGCACGAGGTGTTTTGGCTAAAGTAGTTGACATCGGTCGTGATATAGGTGGTGTTGAAGAGCGTGATGTTTATTTCTGTTGCATTTAAGTCTGTAACTCCTTCTGCATCTGTGATGGTGAAGGTGACTCCTAGGTCAGTGATGCCATCTTCTGTTACTGATTGAGATGAGATGGTATTACCACCTGGGCCATCAATCGCTTCAACGACTGGTGCAGTGTTGCCTCCAGCTGCTGCAGTGACCTCGACGAAGAGCGTCGTAAAGTTCGTGGTATAATTTTCCGAGGTTTGATACAGGACAGTGATATTGTAGGTTCCTGTTGCTGTGTAGTTGGTGACGTTGCTGATGGTAGGAGAGGCGCCTTCTGTCACCATGGCTACTCCGTCTTGAAGGATCTGGACGGTTGCTTCAGAGTCACCTGTAATTAACGAGGCAGAATGATTGACTTCCGCATCGCTGACTATGATGGTGATGTTATTTATGGTATCATTTAAGGTCAAGTTCACTTCAGGCTCCGCTCGCGCGACAATGTATCCAAACTGCAAGTCTGTCTGGTTTTCGTTGTTACTAGAATCGTTGGCGAACCACGTGTAGTTATATTCTGCCGCTGCCAATCCTGTCTGGTTGAAGGAGAAGACGGTTGGTGTCTCTGAACTGTTGTAGACTTCTCCTTTTGCAAAGCTGTAGTTCGTTTCGTTGAACGTGATGAAGACATTGTCTACTTCCACATCATCTGTCCATGTGGCATTGAATTCGTAGAATTGTGTAAGCGTGTAATTTGTTTCATTGATTGGATCGAAAACTATACTATTAGGGTCAGCTATTGGTGGTGAAAGATCCGCGAACGTTGATTGATTATAGAAGACTGTTCCGTTGGTACCTAACGTTGGCAGGGCCGCACAAGGACCAGTGTCTGGGCTATTGCCTCTGTCACCACCATCTGTTGAATTGATAAGGCTGTCTTCGGTAATATTATCATAGACATAGACAATTCTTCCTCCGCCACCGCCTCCACCACCACAACCATCAGCGGTAGTGCCTCCATTGCCTCCTCTTCCCCCTTCCGCGTAAATAGCACCTGCATTAAGATTTAATTTTTTCGCAATCAGGATAACATGACCGCCACTTCCTCCGCCTGCTCCCGCCCGATCCGCGTTTCCCGCGGCATCTGTGCCATCTTCCCCACTCACATTAATAGTGCCTTGAATATTAATCTCGCCGCTGCCAGCGTCAACCCTAAAACCAGCGCCACCAGAACCTCCTCTAACTCCAGCGTCATCTGAACTACCACCACCACCGGAACCAGATGTATTGAGCTCTTGTTCTTCAGCATCTCCATACGTTCCACCTGCCGCGCCCACTGTACCACCAGTTGCAGACTTCCCACCAGTACCGCCAGCGCCTCCAAATCCCCCTCCACCACCTCCAGCGGTCTCGGCAGTAGAAGTAGCATCACTTCCTCCTCCACCGCCTCCACCATTCGGACTACAAAGAGCCACTCCATTCGTATAATTCTGACCATTATCTCCCTGGGTTGCGCAGCCTGAATTTGTACCCGCGCCACCTTCAGCACCGCCACCAGTGCCATTCACTATCCCGCCTGCAGCGACAGAGAAATTTCCTACAGATCCCAAGGTAATGTTCACAAAACCAGTATTGCTATTCGTGCCAGTTCCATTCATAAGACAAATTTCCAGCTCACCTGTTTCCGTGACCACAATGGTGTCATAAGCAGTGACTTCACCGCAGAGAGTGGTTATATTAGAAATAGTGAGCGTTGGATCAACAATATGATCAAACTCAACAGCACCATTAAGAATCTGCAAATCAAACGTCTCTTGCGTTCCGTTGAGATTCTCTAAAAAGACTTTATTGTACTGGTTTGCTGTGATGGTAGAGAATTCCGCCAGCACTTCCGATTGATTGACTTCATAGACTATAATCTTTGGATTACCACCCACTATGCGTGGATAGATAGAAATATCGTGTCTTGCTGTCAGGGGTGTGCCAAACGTCACTTGAACGTAATGGGTTTCTGGAATGGTTTCACTCCAAACATTATCCAATTGCTTGACCTCGTTGTAGACATCGGACAAGAACACTTTATTCTCATCTAGATGATCCGCTTTCGTCACCATAATGACTTCATAGGTCTGATTGCTTAAATGGGAAATAAACCATTCAATCCGATCAATGAGCCTATCGCCATTGGTATCGAGATATCGTACATTATCTACTGGTTGCCGTGATTCATTGACCATCCAAAAGAGCCGCAGTTTTTTCTCTGGTGTCTCTGGAATGATGGTATACGAGGTGATATTCGTGTAGGACAGATCCGAGCTCACGGTAACTTGTTTTTTGTGCGGACTCAATTCAGATTCACTTACCTGTGGCGGTTCTGTAACATAATCTAACTCAACATCATTTACTGGTATATTGATGGTTATTTCTTTCTCTTTTTCTTTCTCAAGAAGACTCCACTGTTCGGTCTGTAATTCTTGGAGAAGCTCATTTTCTCGTTTAAGAATAGTAATGTTGGTGCTTGTGGAAGGGATAGTAACAGTAAGGTCCTTCATATCCTGCTTAAGCTTTATTTTTTTCTTCCAATGCACTGGTTTATTGATCTCTGCTGGCTCCTGGATATCTTCTTCTGACTCTTTTATCTCTTCTTGTATTATTTTTAGAGGGGCTGTCACTGCCCATGATTCTAGAGATTTAGTTTCTGCTGCGCAGCTGCCTTCAGTGGTACAGCATGTAGCAATAGAGTCTACATTTTCTCCAATGTCTTCTGTAGTTGTACTATAAGCACATGACTTACGTTCATCTGGGGACTGCACAGAAGTGCACAACACATTTTCTTTGGAAGTTTCTGCATTGCAAACAATATTATCTCGACAGATGACTACTTGTGTTGGTTGGTTGCTTTTGCATATTCCTGAAAATATTATTTCTTGCCCTTGCTCTACTGGGCCATTATTGGTGATAGGACCTTCTATATTTATTTCTGGAACTGGCTCTTCAATGATGATTGGTTCTTCGACAACCGGCTCCTTGACTGGCTCTTCAGGAGGCTGTTCAATCACTGGCTGCACTGCTGGCTGTGCTTCTGTTATAGCTTCAGCAAAGCCGAATGAACCTTTTTGCAGGTTGAAAGTGTATTCTGTATTTGGTTCAATGTTTTTTATTACATCCCAGGAGCCTACACAAGTGCTCAATGTAAAGTCCCAGAACTTACAGAGATAGAGTGATGCGCCCTGCGCTAGGGCATACAACGTTGCTTCAGTGAAATTTACTTCTTCTACATCTAGGCTGTAAACTTTTGCGAACTCTATGCCTTCTGGTGGAATAATCCCTCGTGTCGCTTGACTTAAACCAATCTTATTTCCTTCAAAAACACTAAACTGCAATTTTGTAATCGGTTGATTTATAAAAATTATATCAGTTTCTGTGTCTTGTTGTGTAACTGTTGCCGGAACAAGATTATCTTCATCATCTAAAATTATTATTTGTGATGTAGCTTGCTCATCGAGGACCATCCAAGGAGGAACTGCCACAACATTGGAATCACAAATACCTTCTCCATTACAACAGGTGGCAATGTCATTATTATGAATTGATAAGTCTTCCTTGGTTGTTATATATACACATTCTTTCTCTGCATCATCTGTAAACTCTGAGGAGCAAATTATATCTTCTTGATTAGATTGTGTACTGCAGATCGTATTTTCTTGGCAAACAACTAGTTGAGTGTTTTCTCCTTGACAAGTTCCCATAAATGTAATTGGCGTGCCTTCAATAACAGAGCCATTACTTGTTACTGTTCCTACATGAGGTTCTTGATTAATATCATGATTCTCTGCCCCAACTGTGAATGCTAAAAAGAGACCTATGATTAGTAAAAAGACGTTTCTCTTTTTTTTCTGATATGAAAAGTTCATCTTAAATCACCGATACCGTCCATCCTGTGGTACTGTTGAGGGTGGAATAGGCTTGAGGCAACAGCGTATCGGGGACCAGAGGAATACAGAAGTAGATCTGCTCGACACCCTCATTAGCGATACTGCGATTGCCCGCGGGCAAGACTGACATATTGACATTTATTGCAGTGTTGTTGATCAGGCGCGAGTTATTTAAATCATCGCCAATATTGGAGCATTCTACGGGGGGAGTTTCACCTGTGCTTTCGCTGACCGTGAAGTTCTCTGCCGTGATGGCTTGTGTATCAGTTACCTCGCCCACGAGATCTAAACCAGTGACTCTCGTGTTGTTTTGATCGATGTAGTCATTGGCAGTGTTGTTGATAGTAATAGGATCGGTGTCTGAGGTGATGTTTTCTGCTCCCAAGGTCAGTTCTGGGAAGGTGATACTCGTTGGCGAGATGGCGATGGCTGTGGTTTCTTGGATCGACATATTCGTGGCATTTTCGCTACTGAAACCTGAGATGTCTGTTACTCCTGCAGTGATATTCCAGTCTCCTGCCGTGTACCAGTAGTTGATTTCGATGTTGCAGGTGAAGTTCGCCTGCGTGGCTGAAATATTTTCATTATTATTGCAGGACGTATTCTGGCTGAAGTAGTTGACATCGGTTGTGATATATGTGCTGTTGTAGAGAGTGATGTTGACGGTGGAGAAGTCTAAATCTGCAACTCCGTTGTCATCGGTGACGGTGAACGTGACTTCTAAGTCTGTGATATTATCTTCCGTGACGGATTGATCACTAATAGTGTTGCCGCCTGGTCCATCAATGGCCTCGACGATTGGCGCTACTGTATCTGGTTGGACGGTTGCTGTGAAATTATCTACTGCAAAATCACAGTTGCCTGCTGCGTCACAGTAGAGCACGTTCCAAATGAAGGTTGTTGTAGGTGCTATATCTATGGAGAACGCAGTTTCATTAAAGGTGCCATTAATGTCTGTGGTTTGGTTCTGTTCGAAAGTTCCAGAAAGATTGTGGTACAGCGTGGCGTTGGCTAGTTCAAGGTTATCGGTTGCATTAGACAAGAACGTGAGATTTGCTGTCGTGTCCGTGCTGGTGATATTGTTGTTTAATGGATCGGTCAGATTGACTATGGGAGCTTGCGTATCTCGTTCTACGGTAGCAGTAAAATTCGTGTCACCAAAGGCGCAATTGGGACTCGTAGCATTATCACAGTAGAGGACATTCCAGATAAATGATGTAGTGGGCGCTATGTTGAGTGAGAAAGCTGTTTCATTGAAGATGCCGTCAATAAAGACTGTTTCATTCGCTTCGAAAGTTCCAGAAAGATTGTGGTACAGCGTAGCATTCGCTAATTGGATATTGTCTGTCGCGTTGGACAAGAAAGTAAGGTTCGTTGAACTATCTGTAATCAGCGTAACATTGTTGTCTAGGGGATCAGTGAGATTTATGACAGGCGTGATATTCTCTCTGCTGATGACGTAGAAGGTGGTGAAGTTCGTGGTGAAGTTTTCCGTGTCTGGGTGGAAGGACGTGATGTTGAAGTCGCCTTCTCCAGTGAAGTTGGTGCTGTTGCTGAGCAGTGTTTGTCCTTCATTAATCAAAACACCATCTTGGAAGAGTTGGAAATCTCCTTCTCCTGTTTCTTGTGTTGCGGTAATGTTCACTGCGTCAAGCATAGTAATTGTAAGGTTGGCATCATTGCCGTCTAAGGTGAGGTTGACGCCTGGCTCTGCTTGAACAACCGTATAAGACTGCAATTCTGTTTGATTTTCATTATCATTAGAATCATTAGCGAACCAAGTATAATTGTGCTCTCTTCCAACAGAAAGTCCTGTTCTGTTGAATGAATACACGCTTGATAAATTATAGATATCGCCAGCACTGTAATTCACATCGTCAAATACTATGTATGCTGTATCTATCTGCACATTATCAGTCCATGTTACGTTGAACTCATAGTATTGCGTGACCGAATAGCTTGAAGCATTAGCCGGATCAAACTCTATGTTAGAATATGTCGGCGGAGTTGTATCTGCTCCAGCAGTAACTTCAATATCTAGCGCATTATTATTAAACTGATCATTGCAATCTACACTCTCTGTGTCGAGCGTATTTGCTGTAGAAACGGCACAACCCTCTAGCGTCCAGTTAATCACTACGTTGTCGGCGGTACTGGGCCAGTTGACGCAGTTGACAGTGCCATTGCCGTTGTCAGTACAACTTGCGGCACTCGCCTGACTTACATCAATAGCGCTTACTCTTAGGTTGTTAGCGCCGCAAACATTAGAGAATTCGAGAGTAATTTCGTTGTTGATCTGAAGACTGCAGGCTGTTAAAAAAGAGTCACCAGCATTCCCATAGTCTCCGGTACAATTCGTTGTTTCTCCGACTTGAATGCTTGTCTTATCGCAGCCAAAACTATTGTCGACTATTTTTGCTGGAGGATCAACAATATGGTCAAACTGCAAACTTCCACCCTGGACTTTTAAATCAAACGTGTCCTGGCTTCCCTGCAGATTCGTTAGCAAGACTTTATTGTATTGGTTTTGACTCAATGAAGTAAATTCAGCGATTATATCATTGCCATTCACTTCATATATCTCAATTCTTGGATTCCCTGAAACAATCCTTGGATAAACAGTTATATCGTTCTCATTTGTAAGATTTTTTTCGAAAGTAACTCTTACATAATGCTGATTAGGAATTGTTTCACTCCAGTTCCCATCAAGTTCACGAACTTCTTCATAAATGTCCGAGATGAATTCCCTATTGTTATCAAGATGATCTGCTTTCGTAATCTCTATGATATATGTTTCTGTGCTGAGTCCTGGAACAACCCACATTATTCTATCGATCAATCCATTTTTATTAGTATCTTGATATTCTGTAATCTGCACGGGCGTTTTAGCCTCATTTTGCACATGATAGAGTCTGATGCGGTTTTGTTGTGCCTCATGAATGTCAATATACGCAAGAATATTAGTATAGTGAATATCAGAACCAATAACTACCTTCTTTTTGTAGTCATTGATTACCTCTTCAGCAATTGTCGGCGGAGCAGTGCTGTACTCAATGTCTGCTTGTTGAATTGGCTCCTTGATGAGTATTTCTGTCTCTTGTGGTCTTTCGTTTTTCTCCCATTTGTCTAGCTTGAGCTCTTCCTTCACTTTATTGGCAACCTTGTGCACTTTGATGTCTGCTGCGCGTGGGTGAATTTTGACCGTGACATTGCTAGCGTTTTCAAGATATCGCACCCTCTTGATCCATTTGACTGGCTTATTGATTTCTGCTTGTTCTTGAATGTCTTCCTCAGATTCTTTTGCTTCCTCCCGTATTATTTCTGGAGGAGCTGTCACAGTCCATGGCTCTATCAAGATGATTTTAGAAGTACATCCATACTCTTCTGTACAACATACAGCCGTATCTTCCTTATGTTCACCAAGATCTTCTTCTATAGCGCTGTAAGAACAAGACTTTTCTGATTCATTTGTTCTTGCGGACAGGCAAATAATATTTCCAGGGAGCGTATTTAGACCACAAGAAGTAGCTGTTGATCTGCAAAGTAAAAGTCTAGTATTCTCTCCGGTGCAGCTTCCAGTAAAAGTTATGAGAGAACCTGCAGCTATTGGTCCATTGCTAGATACTTTCCCTATTTCCACTGGGAATGGTTCATTTTGTGCCTCTTTTATCGGCTCTAAAAGAAGCTCTGGGTCTATCGATGTTTGTTCCTCTATTTTTTGTTTAGGTGGAGATGTTATTTGTTTTGATGGCTCTTCTCTTTCCACGATCTGCTCTTGACTGGTTGTTGTTTCAGCAAATCCGAATGAACTTTTTTGCAGGTTGAATGTATATTCTTCATTTTGATTCAATTTTTTGACTGCTTCCCAAGATCCAATACATGTGCTTAACGTGAAGTCCCAAAATTTACAGACATATAATGATGAGCCCTCTGCCGTTGCATAGAGTGTTGCTTCTGTAAAGGAGACTTGCTCAAGATCAATGCCGTAGACTTTAGAAAATTCTACACCCTCTGGAGGGATAATCCCTCTAGTTGTTTGACTAAGTCCTATCTGATTACCCTCCAAATTCGTGAATGTTATCTTGACTATTGGTTGGCTGGTGAATGAGAGTATGGTAGAAGTGTCTTGTTGTTCAATAGCAGCTGGAACTTGCAAACCATTATCATCTTTTATAATTAATGAATTTTGTGCATTGATTACCCATGTGTCCACTGTTGTTTGATTTTCAGCGCATTTCTCTTGTAGATCACAGCACGTTGCACTATATCCTGCATGTTCACCAGCTTCCTCTAGCGTTGGTGTATAGGAGCATGATTTCTCCGTTTCATTTGTTCTAGCAGATAGACAAAGCAGGTCACCTGGAAGCGTCCCCATGTCACAGAGTGTCGCTGAGCTTCGACATATAATTAGCTTGGTATCTTGTCCATTGCATTGTCCAGTAAAAGTAATCTCATTGTCTGCTGTAGTAGGACCATCATTTTTCACTGTCTCCAGCATCTGGATTTGTTGTGGAACATTTTCTTCTGCGATATTTATTTGCGGATAGAATACCAAACTTACCAAACTAAGAAAAAATACTAATCTCTTCTTCAATGACTTATGCGTCATCGTTCATAAACTGCACCCTCATAGTGTAAGAAGATCTATCCAACTTTTGCCAACTTTTGCCTGTCCATAATGCAGTCTTTCTTTCTCCACCAACTCTGTAGGCAATAGTGAAATAGGTTTGATCTTTATCTCCCTCCGGATGAGACGCACAAACCCAATAATCTCCTTTGTTCTGCTCTAAATTCTTTATAGTACAAGATTTTATAACATCTTCATAGCTTCGCACTTCACAGGAACCGACTTCTTGTGCGGGATCTCCTTTATTGTCATTTCTTAATATAAATTGCATATTCTCCCCTTCAGTTGCACGTGTCACTTTACCCATAACCTTAGCAGCAGTGAAGTCAGCTTCAGACTTAATCTTGAGGCAACGCTCATAATAATGGTCTCCCTTGATTTCAGACCAGCGCGTTCCTTCTCGCGTATATCCGTCCTCAAAGACTATCTTGCCTGCATCTTCCCCGAAAATAAAGAGACCTGTGATCTTCGTATCACTGAATGCTAGGAAGGTAAAGAAGAGCACTAAGGCAACCGCTACAATGCCAACTTTTGGCCAGATGCTTCCTTTTGTCTCTTCAGATGCTTCAAGTTCATTGATCTTTTCTGCATAATAGACCAATCCCTGGTTGCATTTCTTGACGTGATCATCGTATACTTTGTTCCATTCATTTGCTGATCTTCCCTGCAGGAATTGCTGCATAGAGTTTGTGTATGTTGCAGTATCTATTGTTCCTCGCTTCAATTGCTCCTGCCATTCTTTCAACGTATCTTGCAAGAGAGTTTTATTCTTCATCGTCGTCTGGATCTGCCTCATCAACTCTTGCTGTGCTTCCTTGTAGCGCGGGAGTTGCTCGTTCATTGTTGCGCCACCTTCTTCTTTGCACGTTGGTACATGGTCCAGATAGTACGATCATTACGTTCTGTCAATACTGCAATTTGATGATAAGACAAATTGAGTTCGTCCTTCGCATAGACAACTAGATTTTCTAGAATGCTCAGATTATTTTGGAAAATAGACAGTGGAAAAAAATATCGTGAAGCTGTTATGGATAAGCGAGCAGCATATTTTTTCTTTGTATTGCTGTAGGTGTGCCAAATATTTCGTTCATTGCGGTTGAGCAACGAACCAATCTGATGAAACGACAATTGCAGCTCTTCCTTGAGATATTTTGCAATAGCTTCAAGGATGCTGAGTTTTTTTGTAAAGATAGAGAAGGGAACAAGCACATCCTTATCATCGAGCAAATGGATAAGTTCCCTAGTGGTAAGTGCGTATTTTGCCCGGAGCAGATGGAGCAGTTCCTTGATGCGTTCTAGAGTAATGCGCTCTTCAGTCTGCAATTTCTTGAGAAAACTCTCTGGCTTTTCCTGTTCTGCCTCTTTCTTTCTGAGTGGGTTTCTGCGTTGCCTTTCCATCTAACGGCTGGAGAGAGCTAGTTCCTCTATATAAAGATTATGTATAATTACGTGTTTTGTAGGTAAATTCTCTTCTTTTTTCCCTTTTTATTAGTATTATTACGTTAATAGTAAGTATATTTTAAGATTGCTAGCACTATATGGCAGTTAATTTACGTTTATAGTAAGGAATTAACTCTTGATTTTATGCTATATTAGGTTTTTTTACGTCTATAGTATGTTTATTTATGTATTCCATTTATTTTTAGCAGTAGTTATTCGTATTCAGTAAGTATTTTTATTGTATTCCACATATAAAATAAGTTTTTTTACGTCTATAGTAAGTAATTTACAAAAGGTGAAACTATATAAGGTTCTCTTTTTTGTTTCATGCCATGTTTCGGGAACTCCTCTATGTCAGCCTAGCTCTTCTCTTGTTTGCAGGCATTCTTCTCCTGTTTCAGTCTTTTGACTCCCCCAGCGGTTCCCTGACGGGCTTTGCTGTTCGTGAAGGTCAACAGCAGACTACTCCTTTGACAGGGAATGCCGTAGTCCAGCAACAAGGTCTAGTAGAACAAACAGAGCGAAATCAATCTGCCCAACAAGAAGCAGGCGCCAGCGCCCAATTCCACGTCGGTGTTAAGGTTGTAGCACCGTAATTATTTAGCAGGTATTTTTTTCAAGCCGAACATATATTTCTGCAAGACTATTGGAATCTTAATCGAACCATCTTTTTGCTGATAATTCTCTAGAATAGCAACCATAGCCCGTGATGTTGCTACCATAGTATTGTTGAGAATATGTACATATTGTTTTTCTTGTTTTTTATTGCTGTATTTAATGTTTAGCGCCCGAGCTTGATAGTCAGTGCAATTGCCTGCTGATGTGATTTCACGATAGGCATTCTGCCGTGGGAACCATGCTTCAATATCCCATTGTTTGCTGAATTTTGCACCCAGATCACCTGAACAAATTTCGACAACTCGATAAGGAATCTTCAAGCTTTGGAAGAACTTTTCAGTTATTTTTTGCATGAACTCCATGAGCTTATAGGAATCTTCTGGCTTGCTAAACACCACTTGCTCGACTTTATTAAATTGGTGCATCCTAAACAAACCCTTCATGTCGACACCATGACCGCCTATCTCTTTCCTGAAACAAGGACTGACGGCACAATACTTCAAAGGCAGTTCTTTCTCCTGGAATGTTTTATCGCGATGCATGGTTACTAGGGGATGTTCTGCAGTTCCGATGAGATAGAGATCTTCCTTTTCAATCTTGTAGATGACGTCTTCGAAATCTTTTAGTCCACTTAAGGCACCGAGCAATGCTTCATGGTGCAGGAGCATGGGCGGAATCACAGGAACAAATTTATTCCTGATGGCAAATTCCATACCGTACCTCTGGATGGCCAAATCTAGCAATGCCATGGCACCTATCAAATAATTAAATCCCTGACCACTATTTTTGCGCGCTGTTTCAAAATCTGCGAGATTCAGTTTCTCCATTAATTCTGCATGATTGATGAGTTCAAACTTCGGTTTTACGGGTTTTCCCCACCGCTTGATCACTCTATTGTCTTTCTCATCTTTGCCCAGAGGAACAGCTTTATGGAGGATGTTGGGGATACTAAGCAGTTTAGTGTTGATGCTTTGCTCTAATTGGTCTTGCCGCCCTTCCAATTTCTTAATCAACTCTGGAATTTCACGAACGTCCTTGACTTTTGCCTGGATGTCTTTGCCTTCTTTCTGCAATTTATTAATGTCTTGAGAGAGGATGTTGCGCTTATGCCGTAATTGTTCAGCTTCCTGCTTGAGATCTAGGTATTCTTTGTACTCCTTTATGAGCTGATCAACCCAGGGGATTTTTTCAGATTGACCTCGTTTTTTCAGGTTCTCCTTCACGAGTTGAGGATTATCGCGAAGGAATTTGATGTCCAGCATGCCTTTGATAGCAAGAAGAATTTATATAAAGGTTGTGTTTGTGCAAAAGTATTAAGCAAAAGTCATAATCTTTAGTATATTCTTTTATTGCTATATTATAACCTCTCTGTTAAAAGATATATGTAGCAAAAGCAAAAGTTTAAATAGCTCATCATGCTGGATTTTTCTATCCGACAGTATTTCACTCATCGGGGGGTTATACATGAAGAAGAAAGACAAGGACATTTTTGAGGTTTTCTTCAGGCGAAAGCCAGCTATGATGCTAGTCGCTTTACGCAACGGCGTCAAAAATCGCTACGGTTCTGTCCTTGCCAAAGAAGTTGATTGCACTTACTCCCATGCGGTTAAAATTTTACAGCAAATGCAAGATGCTGACCTGGTCAACTTTGAAAAGCAAGGTCGCATTAAAACTATCAAACTCACAGAGAATGGTCAAAGAATAGCAGAGCATATTGAAAAAATCCGGGATTTGCTCTAACGTTTCTTCTTTTCTCCCAAACTTATTTAAAGTAGCTCTCACTCGACAGGAATATGGTTTTGCTCGGCTGGGAAAATCCTTTAGGATGGCTTGCATTTTTGAGTCTGCTTCCTTTTCTTCTTCTCTACCTCATCAGACCAAAGCCACAAGAACTGGAAGTTCCTTCGTTGATGTTCTTTATGAAGTCACGGTATGTCGACAAAGAACGCTCCTTTCTGAAACGCTTCCGCTTCGACATTTTTTTTCTGCTGCAGCTGTTGATTCTTAGTCTGCTAGCACTCTATTTTGTTGATCCCTTTACTAGTTTTGGCAGTAACATCTTGGTTGATCATGCTGTCTTTGTTCTTGACGTCAGCGCCAGCATGCAAGTGGATGATCGTTTTTCTGAGGCACTTGACCTCGTGCAAGAACGGCTAGGAAGAACAAATACCTTTATCCTCATAAGCAATACGCCTCGTGTTGGTGCGGAAGATATTTCCAAACGCGATGCTGCACAATTTCTGAAACATCTGAAGGTCACTGCTGGTCGATCCAATATCGGTGATGCGCTCGCCCTTGCAAGCAACTATGTCAAAGGAGAAGACACACAGGTTTTTGTCGTGAGTGACTTTATTCCGACAGAAGGAGTCAGTATTGCAGCTGCAAAAAATGCTTTGCAAGCAAAAAACATTGTGCCCGAGTTCCTTTCTGTGAAAGACCAGAAGCAACACCATAATATAGGCATTGTTGATGTGCGTGTTGATGAATCATCAAGCACAGTCTATTTCAAGAATTATGGCGACCGTGAAGAGCAGGTGGCATTTTCCGTCAATGGTGAACCTAAAAGCGTATCCATCAAACCACTGTTTATTGAACCCTACTCCTTTAAAACATACACTGGCGTTACTGAAGTCAGCCTTGCAGAAGAAGATGATTTCCTTGTGGATAATGTTGCTTACCTCAGCGTTCCTGAACGAAAGCGCATTTCTGTGCTCTTGATTACGGACAAGGAATCGAAGTATCTGAAGGCGGCCCTGCAGTCATCTGGCAAAGTTGACGTTACCGTGACATCGACAAGGACCCTACCGAAAGGAGCATTTGATGTCTATGCGCTCCATACCATTAAAGGAAAAATTGGAAACGATGTGCTTGCCACACTTACTCGAGAAGTTGAAGAAGGAAAAGGATTAGTTATCCATGCAGAACCAGCGTCAAATGTTATTGATTATGGTGAACTTCTCCCCCTTGAGCTGTCTACTTATGAATACGATGCGATTGTCGAAATCGCGCAACTAACAAAATTGACGAAAGATATTCTCTTTGGCGACGTTCGCCGTTACTTCTCGACCAAAAATGAACAAGGGTTGATACTTGCAACTGCGCATAATTCCTCTGTGCTGACTGTTTATCCTTTAGGCATGGGCAAGATTATTTACTATGGCCTCATTGAGGAGGAAAGTGATTTTGTACTGCAGCCATCTTATCCGATTTTCTGGACCAATGCCATACGCTACTTAGCGGGGCAGGGCACTCTTAGTGACTTCAATGTTGACAGTGGAAGCATCTTATCATTACCATCGAAGAAAGAAATTAGAACACCATCGAAGAAACTAACAACCACGACTGTTCTCTTTGATGAAATTGGTCTCTATACCATCGATGAGAAAATTATTGCTGTTACTCTAGCAGATGAGACAGAATCCGATGTTGATGCTGTCAGTAATGAAGCCTCTTTAGCATCATCTGCCCTGGAAACTGCATTTGCAGAAACATCAAAATACAGTCTTGAAAAACTGATTCTTTTTGCTGCAGGCATTTTATTGCTCCTAGAACTGCTTCTTATGAAATTCCGAGGTGAAGTATAGTGGTGTCACTCAATAGTATTGCCAATTATTTTGAAAATCCCCTTATGCTTCTCTGGATTATTCCTGTTCTTCTTTTCGTATTTCTGTTGCTGCACTTGACGTTTGTTCGCTCACATCCAGATCATCTCCCTCTTCTCCGACGCCGCCGCAGAACAATCCTATTGACCAGAAGCATTATTCTTCTCTGCATTATCTTAGCCCTGGCATCGCCTTTTGTCCTGCGAGAGCGCCTCGTCAAGGGGGATTACTCTCTTACGCTCCTTGCAGACAATTCCACGTCTTTCCAGGTCTTTGACACCCAAACTGCGGAGCGACTTGAAGAGCGCCTTTCTGACTACATCAAAGTGCACAAGCAGGTTATTGGTGACGAGAGCAAGACACCATTAAGTGATTCGCTCCTTGAGCAACTCCAGGAGGGAAAAAATCTCCTCCTTGTCACTGATGGGTACAACAATGTTGGCCCAGAGTTGCAGAGCGTCGTGTTACAAGCAACAAAAGTCAATGCATCCATTCATGCGCTTCTGCTCCCCCCTCAGCAGCATGATGCATCCATTATAGTTACTGGCCCTGATAAAGTGTCGGCTGGTATTAAGAATCTCTTCACTGTTTATGTTCGTGGGACTGGTGCGAAAGAAGCAAAACATGTGCTTGTTGATATTGATGGCAAAAAGATTATTGATGTGTATACTAGTGACAGAGAACTCTCTTTCTCCCAGACCTTTTCTGAGGGAGCACACCGCATTACTGCGCTCCTTAATGAACAAGGTTATTTTTCAGAGAACAATAAGTATTATAAAACAGTTAAGGTTATTCCGAAACCATCCGTGCTCTTCGTTACCCAGCAAGAATCTCCACTGCTCCCCTTACTACAACAACTGTATGATGTAAAAGTCGTTTCTAATCTCCAGAATCTTGACAAAAATCGTTTCTATGCTGCTGTGATCGATAATATTCCCTTTGGCGCTCTAGAACTCGATTTACCCCTGCTCAAAAACTACCTCTCGGATGACAATGGGGTTTTGTTTATAGGCGGAGAGGCGTCGTTTGACAAGGGAGATTATAAGGGAACAAAACTGGAGGAGCTGCTGCCCGCGTTTGTTGCTGTCGCAGAGGAAAAAGAGGAGGGCATGGTGAATATTGTTATAGCGACTGACCTGTCTAGAAGTTCTGTGGAAACCTCCTATGGTCAAGGCTATTATGCTCAAGTACAAAAAGCTATTGCATTAAGTGTTATAGAAAATATCAGAGACAGTAGTCAAGTTGGTTTTGTTGGTTTTGTTGACAAGCCTTATATTATATCAGAAATTTCTCCGTTAGGAGATAAACGTGATGATTTAATGCAAAAAATTCGTAGTTTGGATCCTCAATATGGCAACTCGTATATTCCTATTGGTCTTGAAGCGGCTATCAAAATGTTGGAAGGTGTTTCCGGTGGCAAAAATATTATTTTTATTTCTGATGGAAGATCAGCGGGTATTGGTTACGGAAAGTCTTTAGCAGCTGCAGCACAAGAACAAGGCATTAAAATTTATGGTGTAGGTGTAGGCGATCGCAATGCTTGCATTCGTTTCAATGCTCGCGGAGATTGTATTGTCCAACCTTCAGAAATGTATGGTCCCGATGCCATTAAGAGTATAGCTTTAGCTGGTGGTGGAGCTTACTTCACTGGAGAAAAAACGCCACAGAAAGTCAAAGTTCTTTTTGGCGGTGGAGAGAAAGATAATGACAAAGATACTTATACTGCTACAGTTCTCGATGAAGGACATTTCATCACACAAAATTTAGAACTGAGTGCACACGTGACTGGCTTCAACAATGTTATCCCCAAGTCTACTGCGTCTCATTTAGTGGCAACGGACTCTGGAGAACCCTTATTAACTGTGTGGCGCTATGGGGTTGGCCGTGTGGGAATTTTGGCTACGGATGATGGCAGTGCCTGGGGGGGAGAACTGCTCGATGGAGAAAATTCTTTGCTTTATACCAGAACATTGAATTGGCTGATTGGCGATCCTGAGCGGAAAAGCGAGTATTATGTTTCAGTACAAGACACCAATATCAAGCGCAGCACTGAAGTAAAAGTCAAGGCACAACAACAACCGATTGCTGAAGGATTGACGTTTTACAAACGGGATGACCAGTTATATGCTGCTATGCTCACCCCAACACAGCTGGGATTCCAGAGCATTTTAGGCACGGAGTTTGCAGTCAACTATAACAAAGAGCTAGAAGGGATTGGTTTTAACTCTGAGCTGGAAGAGATTACGAAGGCAACGGGTGGCCAACTGTTTTCTGAAGACCAGATTGCAGAAATCATTGCAGCAGTGAAAACACAGGCAGAGCGACCCGTGTTCAAGCGCTGGTACTATCGCTGGCCATTCATTCTCCTAGCACTCCTTGTTTTCCTCTTCGAAATCTACCTGAGGAGGGCTGGAAGACAATAAACTATTTAAATAAGCAATGGTGTTTTGCAGGCTATGGGCATTATCAAAGACTATATGTTACAGCGCCGCCAAAAAAAGCTTGAGGAAGTTACTAGAGCTCTGGAACAGCTGAAACATGAGAACGTTGCTACAGACTCATTAAAGCCAAAAACTACCCCTTCGCATCAGAACGTCTATTCCCCACTCCGTAGCGGCAGAGAGTTTCTTTTCATTGGCATCTTGCTGGTCTGTGTTGTTGTCCTGATAGTGCTCAGCTTCTACTACAGAAGTCAATTTACGAGCATTAACGATGAGTATCAAGAGAAAGTTGACAAACTTGAAACGCTTGAAACTGAACTGCAAGAAAAACTCCAGGACCTGAATGAGACAAAAACACTCCTCAAGGACAAAGAGACATCAGAAAAAGACTTTCTGAAGGATCAGGATAGACTGGAAGCAGAAATTGAATATCTCAAAAACGAGATCAAGACGCTTGAAGCAGATATCGCGGCGAAAAGAGATGAGCTGGATAACCTGACAAAAACGGTGAGCGACCAAAAACGTGAAATTGCGAAATGGAAAAATTGCATCGAAGATGAATTAAACGAGAACCTAAGCGTGTGTGACTGAGCATGGACGATGGATATTATTAAGCATGCATTGCGGCAAGTGAAGCAGATCCTCTTTTTTGTGAGCTTCTTTAATAGCTTCATCAACTCTTTACTGATCCTTCTGCTGTTTACTCTGCTCTTCTTTTTCTTCAAGCTCCCCTGGATTTACGCTTTAGTTCCTTTCCTTGCTTTTTTGACGTTGAACACCTATCGAGGTATGAAGAACGTTGGCTACTACGATGTCGAGAAGAAAGTCCCGGATCTTGAATGGCGCTTGCGAACATCTGCTGACAATGTTGACCGTGACGATGAGCTGGCAGTTGACTTGCATCACGATGTGCTTGAACGGCTCCAGCAAGTGAGTGCTGCTAAAATCATGAACAAAAAACAGGCGGTTTCCAAGATTACGGCTCTTTTTGGGCTGTGCTTCCTTGTGGTGTTCTTTTCTCTCAACAGCATCCATTTTGACAACGTTCTTCCTGCGCTTCAGGATGGCATCTCACCAGTGACTGGCTTTTTTGCTAAGGCAGCAAATTTGACAGAGGTTTCCTTTTTTGGTGAAGAAACAACTGAAGATCTCTATGGGGAAGAGGAGCAGATCAAGTATGGCGGCAAGGAGGAGCTTATTGAGCTCAATCAAATGCTGGGGCTGGTTGATGTGAAAAACTATAATCGCGAGAAAGAAGGAAAAACATTTAAAGGAACAACAGCAGGCGAGGGCAATCGTGAAGCTCTTGGCAGTGAAACCTCCAAAGAAAAGATTAATGACGAAGACAAACAGATTGTCAGCAACTATTTCAGGAGCATTAATGAGCCATGACCACTGAATCCATCCAGAAAGCAAAAGAAGCATTTGAAGTTATTTTCAATGAGGTTGGCAAGGTTGTTGTCGGGCAAAGACATGTTGTGAAACAGATTATTATTGCCATCTTGACGGACAGCAATGCACTTCTCGAGGGATATCCGGGGTTAGCAAAGACCTTGACGGTGAGCACGTTAGCAAAGCTGATGGATCTGAAGTTCTCTCGTATCCAAGGCACGCCTGATTTGATGCCCTCGGACATTACTGGAACGTATGTGCTGGAAGATGGGAAGGGTAGCAGAGAATTCAAGTTTCAACCTGGCCCTGTGTTTGCGAACGTCGTGCTGATGGATGAGATTAATAGGGCAACACCAAAGACGCAATCTGCACTCTTAGAGGCTATGCAGGAACGACAGGTAACTGTAGGCAACCATACCTACAAACTGGAAAAACCGTTTTTTGTCCTGGCAACACAAAATCCTATTGAGCAAGAAGGAGTTTATTTACTGCCTGAAGCGCAGAGTGATCGTTTCTTGTTTAAAGTTAAAACAGACTATCCTAACTTCAACGAAGAAGTAGAGATCGTGACGAGATATACGGAGTTTGATCAAAAAATGCCAGACCTAAAACCTCTGCTGAAGAAAGAAGCTATTTTCAAACTACAAGAACTGGTGCGACAGATCCCCATTGCTCAAGATGTCCGCAAGTATGCCGTGGAAATTGTCAAGAAAACCAGAGAACGCAAAGAATTAATTGAATATGGAGCGTCACCACGAGCATCTATTGGCTTGATTTTGGCAGCGAAAGCGAATGCCTTGCTGGATGGCAGAAATTATGTGACTAAGAATGATGTTAAGGAGATGGTGTATCCCATCTTGAGGCATCGCATTATCTTAAACTTTGAAGCTGAGCGGAATAATTTTGATGAGGACGATGTCATTGGTTATCTGCTAAAATGATCGAGACTGATTTCTTACGCCATCTGCATCGCCTAAGCTTGATTATCAATAAACGGGTGGCATCAAACTACATCGGGCAACGGGAAAGTATGCACGGCGGACAAGGATTGATTTTCAAGGACCACAGGCTGTATGCTCCTGGCGACGATTACCGATCGATTGACTGGAAAGTGTACGGAAGGACAGACAGGCTCCATATCAAACGGAGAGAAGAAGAACGCAATTTAACCGTGCATATTATTCTTGATTTTAGCAACAGCATGAACTTTGGCAGCGATCAAACGAAGAAGCATGAATATGCTGCTATGCTTGGCATTGGGTTTGCATACATGGCTTTGAAAAATAATGAGCGTTTTGTCTTATCAACGTTTTCTGACAAACTGGATCGCTTCAAACCAAGACGAGGAAAACGGCAATTAGTGACCATTCTTGATTACTTGCGGACGAAACAACCAGCAGGAGAATCCAAATTTGAAGAATCTCTTATGAACTATGCAAAATTCATTGACTCGAGATCGATGATTGTTATCATTTCTGATTTCCTCTATGAACCTGAGCAAGTCAAACGTGCTTTGTTTGGGTTTAAGAATAATACTATCAAACTGATCCAGGTATTAGATGAAGTTGAATTAAGTCTGGATTTAAGCGGTGAGTTTAACCTGAAAGACAGTGAAACACACAGCACTTTGCGCACGTATATTAGCCCTTTCCTGCGGAAGAATTACCTGTCAAAGCTGCAAGACCACAACTTACGATTGAAACGCCTAGCAGAGGGCTTAGGTGCCACGTTCCACACGTGCTGCATCGAAGATAACATCTTTGACTCGATGTTTACCGTGTTGCGCCAGTAAATAATGCGGGAGACCTTCTATTTGCGTGAGCGTTGTGTGCTTGAAGAGAAATGCTCGTGGTGTGTTGTCCACTCGTATACCATGCTGCTGGCAATAGCGGTTTATCTTAGCAAATAATTTTTTCCCTTCAGCGTCAAGATCGGTGAGGATGCAAATTTTTTTTTCTTTGATGGATTCTGCAACTTGATAGAATGGTTTTTGTGCAATAGTCAGAATGGTTGTTATCCCCAAAGACATTAATGCCTCTCGATCGCTTTTCCCTTCCACCACGATGCACTTTTTATTTTCTCTTAGATACTGCAACCAATCATCAAGTGATTCCATGAGCATGAGCGGATCCAGTGGGATTTGAACCCACGACCCCTTGGTTAAGAGCTTCACCCATCTTCTTGATGACAAGTGCTCTACCAGCCTGAGCTATGGACCCGTAAAGTGTTTGACAGGAAAGGAGTTTAAAAGTCTTTTTCTTCATAATAAATTTTATTAAGTGTAGTTTCCCTAGTTGGGTTGTGGATAAAAAGAAACTAGAAGCAATTATCAGTGAAAGTGAAGAGGTAAGAAATGCTATTGTGGCCGGAGCACCAAGAGAAGAAGCTGTTAAGATTTATCTCGAATCAAATGAAAAGGTAGAGAAAGGTGAATGGGTAGAATTATGGCATCAAGAGCCTCGATATGGAACAAGTGAACATCATCCTCATGCTACTTCTATCGTCAGATTCTGGGGGCCTGCTCAATATCTTGAAGGAAAGAAATATCTTTCTCGATCAAAAGCTGAAGATCTGTTTGAGAAAGGATTTATTGGAAAAACACACGAACTTGTAAGGGGTTCAAGTGAGTATGGAGAAAAACTGTATGAGAAAACTGGTGGGAAATGGCAGAGAAAACGCTTGGAAGGAAGAATTTCTGAACGATATGAAGGTGGAGCTTATCCTCCTCTAGGAAGTCATGTCTTACACAGACATTGGGAAATTAAGAAGATGTACGAATATCAGAAAAGAAGGGAAGTAGCTGGGGATCAGAAGACAATTAGTATCATCCTCATTTTCTTCATCGGCTTTCTCTTTTTACTCGTGTGGTTTCAACAGAAAGGTGGTGTTGGTTATGCTGCAGCTGAGATAGTTAGCAATTCTACAATTTTGGCTCTCCTCTTCCTTGTCCTTTGCTTGATTTTTATATATTTTTACAGAAAGAGAATATTTCATCAGAAATAATTATTATTCTTCTTTAAGGTAACTAATGCCTACTCGTATTCGCTGCGGAAGAGCGATGAAAAATGTGGCTGTTTCTTGACCTAGCAATTTTTGTGCATAAGACAAGAGATCTTCTGGGTGCTGTTCATATTCCTGCCTCGTAAAGTCGTCGTGGAAGGTGTCGAGCTCTTCTATAGCATCTTTAAGCAATAAGTAAGAGAATCTGTCATCCCATCCTTGAGAGTCTCGTTGCACAACTTCTGTTCTTATCTTTTCTGCAACTTTACACAGCTGATCTAATGAAATCGTTTTCTTGAATGCATCGAGGAAAGCGTTACCTAACTTTTTTTCTAGTTCGACATCTCTTTTAAAGAGATTGTGCTGCTCAATTAAGATACCTTTACTCTCACCAGATTCGCCCATTATTCTTTTTCTATAGTTTTCTGGCCTTATTAATCTTTTTCTTATGTATTGAGTCATATGGTAGGCGCTTTTCTTGCGAGTATATAAATCTTTCTCTTTATAACTACTTTTTAGAAGTTACAAAATACACTTTTGCCACCATGCTCTTGTGATGTGCAGAAAGGTACAGTGCTTCAATTTTGGTGAGGTTCTTTTTTCTCTTACCTCTTTTTTTCTACGAAAGTTATATAAAGTATGGGACGTCTGCAATTCTATGCAGGTTGTTTTACACAAGAAGCCAAAAAGCCCGATCATCATAGAGGGATTTCCTGGGTTTGGATTGGTTGGCACCATTACGACTGAATTTTTGATTAAGCACTTGGATGCACAGCAGATTGGCTATATCCGGATGGAAGAAGTACCGCCAGTAGTACCAGTGCATCAGGGCAAAGCGATTGAACCAATAGGTATCTTTTATTCATCAAGGGAAAATCTTGTTGTGCTGCATGCATTAACTTCTGTTGCTGGGTTTGAATGGGAGCTAGCAAGAGATATTTTACAGATGGCCAAAGACTTGAAGGCGAAGGAAATTATTAGCTTGGAAGGTGTTGGGAGCAATAATCCGGAGAGTGAGGAATCAAGAACATTTTACCTTGGAGACAGTAAAAAATTAAAAAGTATCAAGCAGATGGAACCGTTAAAAGAAGGTATCATTATGGGTGTGACTGGTGCTTTATTGCTGCATAAAGATTTTCCTATCAACTGTATTTTTGCAGAGACGCACAGCGCGTTACCAGACTCTAGAGCTGCAGCAAATATTATGCGTGTTTTGGACGATTATTTAGGATTGAAGATAGATGTAAAACCTTTGCTTGAAAAAGCAGAGGACTTTGAAGAGAAAATCAAAGATTTATTAACAAAAGCAAAGCATGCAACGGAAACCCATCAGCAAAAGACGCAGAGCTACTTCGGATAATTTGTCTTTAGTTAAGAGTGATTTTCTGACGGAAGGTTTATAATTTCTTTTTCTTGTACATTTTTTATGCCGATTACGAAAATCGATGTGCCTGAAGTTCCTTCGTTGTATGCGCTTCGTTTTGACCGTCATGTAGGATATGATGATCTCTCTAGTCTACAAAAATATCTAGGAGAAGCAAAAAAACAACAAAAACGATATTTGGCCTTTGATATGCAGCAGGCTATCAGCATTGATCCTTTGCTTTTAGAGCTTCTTGTTCGCTCATGCATCCTAGTAGCTGAACGGCGACAACGGCTCTACTTCCTGCATGATGATAAATATATGGTTTGGCAGTTTTTTACTGGAACATCGCTGGCACCAAGAACTAGGAAAAAGCTTTTGATACGACCTGATTTGGAAACGTTGCTGAAAGAGTTGCAGTGAATTATACGAACTTTTATAAAGTCTTTTTTCTTTCAAACTAACAAGAGGTGAGTAATGCTCCAACAGCTAGAGACAGAGTTAAAGATTAGGGGATTTACGCCTGCGACTATTCAGGCATATACCATCCATAACAAAAGATTTCTCGAGTTTACTAAAAAAGAACCAGCAACTATCACTGAAACAGATATTAAACAGTATTTAGCACACTTGATGGCAGAAAAGAAATTGAAACCTGCATCTGTCAACTTAACGCTTTCTGCACTCCGTTTTTTGTATGAAACCATGTTAAAGAAAAAAGTATTTTTGGACATCAAACCACCAAAGATAGAGAAGAAATTACCGACGGTGTTGACTAAGGATGAAATAAAAAAAATGTTAGCTGTTGTGAAAAATCCTAAACATAAACTCTTAATAGAATTTTTGTATGCTTCTGGGTTGCGCGTGTCTGAATGCATGCGATTGAAAGTCAATGATTTGGATTTTAGCGAGAGGATGGGAAGAGTCATAAGTGGAAAAGGAAAAAAGGACAGGCATATTATCTTGTCACAACAATTGATTCAGAATTTACAACTCTATTTAGAAAAAAGAAAGTATCAGTCAGACTATATATTTACTGGCCATGGCGGAAAACCAATGTCAGTAAGGATGGCACAACGGATTGTGAATGATGCTGCAAAGGAAGCAGAGATCAAGAAACGTGTCTTTTGTCATGCCTTACGCAGCAGTTTTGCGACACATTTGCTGGAGGCTGGAACTGATATACGCTATATACAGCAGCTCCTCGGGCACGCCTCAATCTCAACGAGCGAAAGATATCTTCATGTGAGCACTGAGCAACTGAAGAAGATTAAAAGTCCATTCGATGATTTATAATCTAAACTTAACAGATTACTTGCTTTAGTATGCAAACTCCTAAGATAGAAAGGTTTATATATATGTATCTATTTGATATTTATTGATAACTATGCCTCAACTCCTTGTTCGCCCAAAACTCCTCCATAGCCCAACTTTGGAAACTGTACAAATGGTAGAGGATACTCTGCGAGAAGCAAAGGAAGTCCTTAGCATTGCGGAACTTAAACGAAGACTCCCAAGAAAGGTCAATCACAATACTCTGAAAGTCATACTTGCTTATCTTCAGAACAGCGGCAAAATAGAATTTACTCCCTATGGTGTTGTTTGGATATTTCTACCAAAAGAAGATAGAGCAGCAATTCTCAGCAAAGGAAGAACATGGACTTAAAAGACAAACAAAAAATTGTCAAAGTTATAGGTGCTGCAGAAACTGCCCTTGCTCAACTTGAAACACAGATTCATACTCTTGAAGCACAGGGAAAAACTCCTGCCAAAGCAGACAAACAACTTCTGAAAAGCATTACACATGCCTTGGATCTCCTTAAAACAAATCCTTTTGCTGGACATCCTGTACAACACCATTTATGGCCTAAAGAATTCAAGCAGTTACCTAATTTATTTCGCATGGAGCTGTCCCAATTCTGGAGATTGCTCTATTATGTCGCTGGTGATGAACTAAGTGTTATTGTTGTAGTTTTCGAAATATGCGACCATCCGCGATATGATTCTATCTTTGGCTATAAGAAGCAATAATTATTTCATAGTATTTGGACAACACAATCTTATAATGAGTCTAGAACACACTTAGGCATGTGTTTCGAATTCGTCCTCTTTTGTGAATGAACGCATGCCTCTCAATATACCAAAGGAACTTCTTACTTTCCTCATATGGATAATGGTTTTCATGTTATACTTTTGTTATAGCTTATGATGTATAAAGTTTTCTATTGATTTTACGCTTTTCTTAGATGTCTACGACAGATATAAGTTTTAGGTTTTGCTTGAAGATTGTAATAGTATTGCTAGCTAAAAAGTTTTAAGAGATAATTATAACTTTTTATTTTATTTTCTTGGTTAATTTTGCCACTAAGCCATAGAAAAGTTTTAAAATATAAAGAAATAACAAATTAGAGAAAAAAGAGGCATGACCTCTCAGATATATACTATTTCTGAGGGAATTAATAATGAGGAGGATTAAATACTATGGTTGAAATTATATCTGGAATTTTAAATTTAATTTGGAATCAGCTATCGATAAGTTTTGTAGGAATATGGTTAATTGCGATGGCATTTCTTAGAAGATTTGGAGTTTTTATAGCTATTATAGGAGCAACAATGGTTGCGGTCGTATTAACCCCAATTTTGTCGCCTTTGATATCATTGTTTATACATGGATAGCTCATGGAAAACAAACAGATCTGTTTAATTTTTTTCCTAGTATCAATAATCTTTAGTTCGTTTGGTGGTGCTCAAGAAGTTAATCTTTCAGACGAACTTGAGTTAAATATTCTTTCTGCAGCTATTATAAACCTCAGTAATAGTATTTCAGATGTAGAAAAAACTCTTGACTCCAACAAAAGATTGGATCAAGAAAAAACAT
>JACOVP010000016.1 GCA_016177265.1 Candidatus Woesearchaeota archaeon | reverse complement strand
TGGATTTTCATAGATATGAAGAGCAAGTAGAAGGCCTGAAAAAATTCTCAAACATACAACAGATTCCCTCTGATCCATATGACATTCCTGTTTCGTTAGCTAAAGAATTATTGGAATATCAAAAAAATATACAGCTAAATTTTAAGCAACAAGAGATTTATAACAAGGCTATGAAAATGTCCATGGAAGGAGGACCTTGTTGTTGTAAATGTTGGAGATGGGATGCGTTTGAAGGCCAGGCTAAATATCTGATTACTGAAAAAGGATTTACAGCAGAACAAATTGCAGAAGTCTGGGAATTGGAAGATGGATGTGGCGGAGCAGGACACGAACACGAAGGTGATTCAGGAGGGGTATTAAATGACAGAGGAACATAAGTGTAAGGAATGTGAGAAAACCTTTACCTCAGCAGATGCTCTCAATATGCATAATAGAGCAAAACATCCTGCTCTCTATAAAGCACCAAAACTGACAACTGCAGTCAAAAAAAAGATCCGCAACTGGAGTATTGCTGTTATATTCGTAGCACTTGCTTTCTGGGGCATTATTGCATTACTGCAACAAGAAACACCTTCACAAAATCTGAATGTCATGATCAAGGACGCATCGCATATTCCCAAGGGTGCAATTCATTGGCATCCGCATCTGAAAATTAGTATTGATGGCAAAGAACAGCGGATTCCTACAAACATTGGTATTTCTACAGGAAAGATTGTAGACACTCATCTCAGTGGCATGCAGATGTCACCGCTACACACCCACGAAAATGACGGCATCATCCATCTGGAAAATAACAACCCCAGTACAAAACCAGAAACAACGACGTTAGGCTATTTCTTCTATGTGTGGGATAAGAAGTTTAGCAAGGAGTGTATTTTTGACTATTGCACCGATAAAGGAACTCTAACTATGACAGTTAATGGGAAAGAGAATACCGACTTTGAAAATTATCTGATGAGAGATGGTGATGAAATTGTGATTACCTATATATCAAACAGCGGGAGTGCATCATGAAGAAAGTGAGTAAAAAGCGGCATCAAAGAACAACAGGTGAAAAACTCTTGATCATAGGCTCTGTCTTTGCTGTTCTCCTAGCAAGTTTTGCTCTCTGGTCTGCAATCAAATCAGTAGTACCAAAACAAGACATTGCACAGGATGTACCAAGCTCAATGGGAGGAAAAGGAAGATTATCACTAACATCATTTGATAAAGAGCTAGGAAGAAAGATGATGGACAAAGATAGTGATGGCAAGTGCGACAGCTGTGGCATGCCAGTTGATATGTGCATAGATACCGGTCAATTGCAATGTAATATGGACTCAAAATCTACGATTGGTGTTCTTGACTCAACACACATCCATGCAGATTGGAAGATCTATATTAATGGAAAAGCTTTAGATCTCTCAGACAAGGCACACATGGAAAGAATGAAGATGAATGCCCCCGTCAGTAGTTTCATCCATGTAGATTCTGGCAATAAATCTCCAGAAAAAACCGGTGACGTGCTGCACATGCATGCTACCGGCGTTCCATTGTGGATCTTCTTTGAAAGTTTACGTATGAAATTCGATAAGAATTGTTTAGTGCTGGAAACAGGAGAAAAATTTTGTAGTAATGAACAAAAGACATTGAAGTTTTATGTCAACGGCATACCCAATGAAGAATGGGAAAACTACGTCTTTAAAGATGGAGAAAAAATATTAATAAGTTATGGCAGTGAACAGCAACAAGAACTACAAGAGCAAGTGGATTCGATAACTGATTTCGGGAAGAATCATTAAGGTGAGAGACAATGGTAAGTGAGCTTAAAAAAGGAAAAAGGTTGTACTACCAATGTGATCAATGTAATTTGTATTATCGAGACAAAACATGGGCAGAGCAGTGCAGTGCGTGGTGTTTACAGCATCCTGGAAGCTGCAACAGTGACATAGTCAAACACTCTGTCAAAATCGAAGAGGCTTAAGAACTAAAAAATGCACAAACACAGTCACATCAAAGAGAAAGCAGCAAGTGTCTCCAGCGGTGTCTCTGGAGCAGTCAGTGTTCTCGGCAGTTATCAAGTCTGTCATAGCATCTGCTTGAGTATTATAGCAGTGTTAGCTTTTCTCGGCATTACCATCAATTTCATGCCACTCCTCTTCTTAACGAAAGTTGCCATTCCTTTCTGGATAGCAGCATTCATTCTGTTACT
>JACOVP010000013.1 GCA_016177265.1 Candidatus Woesearchaeota archaeon | reverse complement strand
TCCCTCCAAAAAGTTTATATATTGGCTGATACACCCATACACTATGGTCATTCAGCAAATGTTCAAATACAGAATCTATCCTTCTTCCAAGCAGAAAGTGAGTATTATCAACAACTTTAAGGTTTGCAAATCTGCTTATAACAATCTTCTTGCCATTTCTCAGGATGCCTACAAGTTTGGGAAAGTTTCTCTGACAAAATTTGATTATGACTCCATAACCAAAGGGTATTCTTCTGAAGTTCATAGCCAGGTTCTGCAAAACGTTTCTGACCGTGTTCACAAGGCTTTCCAAAACTTCTTCAGGCGTGTCAAAGAACACGCCAAAGAAAAAGGCTTTCCTCGCTACAAGTCCAGAGTTATGAGCATCACTTACCCCCAATCCGGCTTTAAGTTTATCAACAATAAGCATGTTCAAGTCAGCAAAATTGGCAACTTGCCAATCATACTCCACAGAATACCCAAAGGAAAAATCAAAACTCTCACCATCAAGCAGAACAAAGCTGGCCAGTGGTTTGCTGTTTTCTCTTGTGAACTGCCTGACAACAGTGCTATTCATCCAAATCCTGAAAGCAAAGTTGGAATTGATGTTGGCTTGGAGAACTTTGCTACCCTCTCCAACGGAGAGACCATAGCTAATCCTCGCTTCCTTGTTAAAGCGGAGCACAAACTTAAAAGACTGCAAAGGCAAGTCAGCAGAAAAGTCAAAGGTTCCAATAACAGAAGAAAGGCAAGGTTTGAACTCGCTAGACAGTATCTCAAAGTCAGCAACATTCGTGCTGACTGGCTGCATAAATTGAGCAGAAGCCTTACCCTGAAGTATGGTATAATTGCCGGTGAAAACCTTAACATCAAAGGAATGGTTCAGAATCATCATCTCGCCAAAAGTATATCTGATGCTTCTTGGGGCATGTTTATGGATATGCTGTCCTACAAAGCTGTAGCAAGCGGTGGACAGTTCCTTGAAAATCCCAAGACCAGAGGAAGCAGCCAGAGATGCAGCGGATGCGGAGCTATTGTAGACATGCCTCTTTCCAAGAGGTATTTCAGTTGCCCTAATTGCTCTTTGTCTTTGCATCGTGATCATAACTCTGCTGTTAATCATATTAAAGATACCGCCGGACTGGCGGGAATCCATACGCCTGTGGATATTGAACCCCTACCTTCCAGCGATGGAAAGGCAAGTTCGGTAGTCGAAGCAGGAACTACATGCGATAGTTGTTGAATGACCATTTAAAAACTATCGCTGGAAACCCACTAATTTATTAGTGGGAGGATGTCACACCAACTCACCATCCCCTTCATATTGGCAATCTAAACAGGGATATGTATCATCATCATTAATGTAATCATCTTCTGTGATTTCCCTTTCTTTTCCGCAACAAGGGCAATTAACTTTTATCATTCTTTTATTGGTTCTTCCATCGTAATCACTTTAACCCAGCTAACCTTTTTTCTTCTTCTGTTGGTTCAGCAAGTCTAAATATAGATTCTGCCTTGCAAGTTCCGCATATTCCATCAGGTGATGGCTTTCCGTAGAAGGTAGCTTCCCAAATTCCACACCTTTTGCACTTTGCCATTTTCACACCTCTTTAGCAGCTTCAACAAGCCCTACCTCTTTTGTATTAACTCTGCCCTCTGCAACCTCTTTATAGAACCACACCTCATCATTAGTCAAGTCTATGCAGTCATGAGGGTTATCAACCTTTCTTAACTGCTTCAGTTTTTCATCAAAGAAATAGATACCTTTCCCTCTTTTTATTTTGGGCAGTTGCTTTGGCATCTTTAACACCTCGTTGATTATAAAAGGTGGCTATGTCGGTCTCGCCACGCTTCTTGTGCACAGGTATATGTTTTGCCGCATTGTCTTATTACTTGTGTCAATCGCCCACCCGACACATAGGGCAAAGGACTATAATGGTAACTCTGGATAAGACACGGAAGGAAGATTTATCCAGTCAACTCCCCTTAAGTCTTTTGTTTCTCCGTTGCAGTTAAGCCCCAATTTCGTTTACACTACTTACGTTGTTTAACTGAAGGGCTGAACCCATTTAATACATCTTTTATCCGTTGCCAGTTAAAGAAAGGCACAAATCTGCTTTATTACATTGCACCCAGTGTGGTGATTGTAGCAGATTGCTTTTATGACAGATGCCCAATCTTGTGCTTTAAAGGACTAGGAAAGGCACAACCTGATTTTAGCCATTACAGCATATCAGGGACTTCCATCGCTGTCCACATTGCTTGTGCCTTAAGGGACTATAACACCTTTCTTGTGATGTTGCAGCTTTTGATAGCATTGTAGCCTCCTCTTAATTCAGTAAGGCTGTGCTGTATCTCATCTACTATTTCGTCAATTAGATAATGATTATCCGTTTCAATCCCTATCTTTGCCAATACCTCTATTTTCATTGTTCCACCTCTTGACAGCCGCATTCATTAATCAAAGCTTCGGTTCTTATAATCTCAAAGAACCTGTCTTGCAGTTGGGTAAAATTCATACCAATAACTTCATTGTAAGAGTTATAGCCTTTCTCATAAAGGTAGTTGGCATAAAGCAGCATCAATGGGTTTAAACTTCCTGACATTTGAAACACCTCAATCAGTAAATAGGAGCTTTTCGTTTTCCCTATTTCTTATATTTCTTAAGTAGTAAACTTCAAATTTGCCTCTGTCAAAAGCACACCCCAAATCTTTAAGTTTGCATAAGTTTATTATGTTTTTGATGCTGTCAAATGGCAAACAAAAATCCAAATAAAGAGTGATAGTATCAGAACCATCATCTTTTTCTCTTCTTACCTTTTTCTTGTCAAAATATGACAAACCAGCTTTTCCCAGAAGCTCTATCATTCTGCTCTCAATCTGCCTTTTTGTGTATTTCATAAAATCACCTATTTAAGAATAACCTCTTTGCAGGCGTTGCACTGCTGTAATACCTTATTGGTTAATATGATTCCTGCATCTAATACAAGGATCGTAGCAATATTCCTCAATTCTTTATGTTCGCATTCCATCTTATTTTGATATAACATCCCTCAATCTTGGCTGGAAGAACTTGCCGTCTGGTGTTAAGAATTGATACTCAATTTCTGCTTTAACCTCATTGCCTCTTGACAGCTGCCTGTATTTCTCAACAAACGACTCGCTTGTGGCAGATACCTTTCCGCCGTTCTCAAGAATGAATGCCCCCTTTTGCAAGCCGCTTTCATAGCCGACTATCCTGACCTTTGCCTCAATGAGCTTCTTGATTTTGTATATATCATAGTTGCTGCTCTTTGCAACCAGCCCCTCTTGGCTGTGCTCAACAACATACTGCCAGCCCTCTCTTATTGTGGCAAAGTATATCGGCTCTGTTATC
>JACOVP010000017.1 GCA_016177265.1 Candidatus Woesearchaeota archaeon | reverse complement strand
TCATTAGTAGATAAAAAAACTGTAATTTTATTTGTTATTCCTTCAATCTTTGAAAGAGCTATTGGTGTTGTTAACCATGGTTTTGCTATCTGCTCTACTTCATCATTTTCTAAGTTTTTTAGATAAAACCAACCTGCAACGAAGATAATTCCTCCAACTTTTACATGAGGCAAAGTTTCCAAATATCGCATGATTGTTTGACATCCCATACTATGCCCAATAAAATAAGTATTTTTATCTGGATTTGGAACTATTTTTTTTAAATGTGATACCCATTCTTCAATTTTTGGTTCGGTTGTGTTTGGCATTGAAGGCACTATAACCTTAAAATTCTTCATTTCTAATTCTTTTTTTAGCCAAGGATACCAATCGGCCCCAGGGTTGCCATCCCAACGATGTATAAGGACTGCTGTGTTCATCTTTCTGTTCAACACGTGAAATATAAAAAGTTATCTAAACCCAAATCTTTTAAAAGAGCAATAAAAACGTCTTTCTCAAGCCTCGGTAGCTCAGTCTGGTGGAGCACATGTTTCATAAGCATGGGGTCGAGTGTTCAAATCACTCCCGAGGCACTCTCTTAAATCTTATGATGATTATGCAATGATACCAAGTGTTCAATGTGCTTCTTCTTCAGTTTTTGTAGATGTTTTTTGTCCGTTATTTTTCGTTTCAATAAATCAGCAATATGCTCTCCACCCAATAAATGAGGAACAATAACGTAATCTGCTCCTTTCTTGTAAAGCATTAATGCTTCTGGAACAGTTTTTGCTGTTGCATACACAATTACTTTTTTATTTGCTTTTCTGAATGCTTGCGTGACTAAGAGATTATCTTCAAAGAGATGGATTGTGGATATGACGACTTTTGGCCTATATTTCTTCAGTTCTTGGAGCATTTCATCATCAGCTACATCGCCATAGAGGGAAGGGATATTTCGTTCCATTAAATTACGAATGATTTCAGGGTTATAATCAACAACTAAATATTTTATTTTTTGCTCCTGCAAATGTTTTAAGACATGATAGCCAATACGATGGTAGCCAAGCAAGAGCATATCATACTGCTTTCCTATTGCGTGCAGACTGAGTTTTCTTTCGTGCACATGCCTGCGTTCGCACCATTTGAGAAAGGGAGCACACCATGCATACAGTCTGTCACCGTAGGTAATCATATATACTGAACCTGCGATAGTAATAATGCCCACAATCGTCGTTAACCCAAGAATTTCCTGCTGAATATGACCTAGCTTGACACCAAGAGCAATCATAATCAGAGAGAATTCACTAATCTGGGCAACAATCAATCCTGTCAAAAAACTGGTTCTTGAACGATACCCTAACAACCCCATCAAGATGAGAACAACCAAGGGATTACCAATCAAGATAAAAAGTGACAATATAAGTGCTGGAACTATCAGTGCAGAAACTCCTGTAAATGTCAATTGTGTCCCGAGAATGACAAAGAATAAAATAATAAAAAAATCGCGGAGTGGTTTTACTTTACTGGCAATATCTATATTAAAAGGCAGGCTTGCAAGAACTATGCCAGCTAAAAATGAACCGATTTCAATGGACAAACCGAATTGTTCTGCAATTAAGGCCATCAAGAAACACCAAGCAACAGCGATAATGTACAATAATTCCTGCGATCGTGCAATGACCTCGAAGTATTTTTTGAAGATTGCATGCGCAATGTATGCTATAAGGAATAATAATGCACCCTTTACGACTAATGGCAAGAACATCTGCGAGCTTAGTTTTCCTGCGTCAAAGGCAACAATTAAAATTAAAAGTGCAATCGCAATAAAATCTTGGACTAACAAAATACCTACTGCAATTTTTCCATAGAGTGCGTCGAGATCGTTTTTGTCTGCCAAGAGCTTCACGACAATGACCGTACTGCTAAAAGTCAGAGCAACAGCAAGGTAGAGTGAAGCAACAGGATCAAAACCAAGCCAACGAATCAAAGGATAACCAAGGGCTGCTGTAAATACAACCTGCCCAAGACCTGCAATCAATGACGTCTTTCCTACCTCTTTCAGGATTCTGAGATCCATATTGAGACCGACGATGAATAACAATAATGCAATACCTACTTCAGCCAAGGATTGGTAGGCATCAACAGCAAACAAGCCATCTGAGAATTCTGCAATCAACAGTCCAGTTGCAATGTATGCGAGGATGAGCGGTTGCTTAATAGCACGGAACACTAATCCTAGAAGAGAAGCAACTATGAGGATGATGCCTAACTCAACAAAAATGCTAGCCACTGGACACCTCTTTTATTTTTATTTTGAGATGCCTCTTCGTTTATATAGTTTGTGACTTATTTTTTCTTGAGAAAAAGTTCGATGGTACTAACTCTGACTAATTTTCCTTCTTCATTGGTGAATTCTTCAGAATTGATTTTGATATCTTGGATATCGATTTGATTTTCAAGAAACCGTTTCATAGCGACTTCTGCAATATCAACTGCCTTGGAGATAAATTTGCCTCGCGCCTTGATAGCTACTTCCTGCACATTATGAGTGGTAAACTGCATGACAATGCCTGTCACGTAATTCATAAGGGGCTTACTGCCTACAAAAATAGTATTCTCGTTTCGCTTGGGGGGTATTGTTAGTGTGCCTTGGTCCAGATCTGTCGCCATCGTCTACCTAAACAAGAGAGCTCTCTGAAGGCGTTGTGAGATATAAGCTTTATCGTGGTCGAGAAGTATAATGCTCTGCTCTGGGCGATCTTGGAGATCTGGACATCATAGGACGTGGCGCTCTAGGCTTGGACTGCTCTTGCTGTTGCTTGATCAAACGGGCTAAATACCCTGCAATGATATTGCGCATCTTCTTATTAGGATTTTGGAGCAGATTGGCAACGACTGCTTTATTTTCCTCGAAGCTGTGTTTTATGTCACTCTGGTGCCTAGTAAAGAGCTTCCTAGCAGTGCGTTTGATCAACTGTGTCTTGATGCGCCCCATGGTAAGGAGGGAGTTAGAGCACTGGGTTTTTAAAGCTTTCTTGAGTATTTCTCATTGCTTTTATTGTTAATTTATTTAACTATTTTAGTTTTTTTCTTCTATTTTGTTATATTTTATTCTATTTAGTTATTTCTAATGATATTTGTTATTTTTCTTCTTATAAAAAGCTTTAAATAGAACTTCTGTTAAATCACTTGCATGGGAGAAGGCATATCGCATTACTTAGATCGCTTCCTGTTTACGTATTCTTTGGCACATTTAACGCAGAGCGAGAAGATTCGCTTTTACTACGCCTTGAAAGGGAGAGATGGCAAATCTGGGATTGTCAAGGAGTACCATATCCACCACTTAGGGAGAACTGTCTTGCTAGTCCCAGGGTCATTTGGTGACGATGTGGAACATTTTTTACGACATTGGAAATGTCCTCATACCAAAAAGCGGGTGTTGCTAGAGCCATGAAAACCGTCCTAACAGTGATCTCCTGCAGATTTTTGCTCTTTTGCTTCATGGTGCTTAGCTTCTGGCTTTTCTCGCCTTCCTTAGTCCTCAGTGAGGTAGTGCCCATCTACGCACAAACCTGCGCCACCCAAAGCATACAAACATCTCAAAATACTTTTAACCTTCCCTGCTTAGGAAGCTATCCAGCTCCTTGTAATTCTAGTGGAGATTATCTGGGATGTGATGATACTTCTGAAGAGATTGGCTTGAGTTGGCGTTTTGGAAACACTAGTTATTATGGCGGTGTCAATGCGAGCTACTTCAATAGCACCCTTACTGATTGCACGAGTATTACTTCTGTGAACCTTTGCTATAAGTGGTGGGGATCGAGTAGTTCTCACACCTGCACTGTTGCTGTTGATCGCGATTCAGGTCTCTCTTGGAGCACTGTCTCTCCTACTTGTGAAAACAGTGAACCCTCTTCTCTTACTTGTGTTGATGTAACTTCCTTGGAAGCATGGACTTGCGCTGATTTCTTTACCACTACTGCTACAACGTTAGCTAAAATGCAGGCCCTCAAGACTGGAGGAACTGGTTTCACCATCTGGAACTTCGATGTGCTTTACTTCAACGTCACGTATAGCAACTTTTCCGATGGGGAGGCCCCTTCTTTTGCTAATTTGACGGCAGCACCAGCTAATAATACTGCTTATGATTTAACCCAAATATTTACCTTCAACATTACGTGGACAGATAATATGCAAGTCGATGCTGTTTCCATTACTTTTGATGGTATCAATTACAGTACTGCGGATAATTCCATTACTAATATGTCTGATGTTTATACCTTTACCAGAGTTGGCTTGGCTGCGGGAGAACATACTTACCAATGGTTTGCGAATGATAGCAGCGATAATGTAAATCAAACACCACTACAATCCTCTACTGTTGCACTTGCAATCCCCCTCCTCAACTTAACGTTGGATGACAATGCCTCTAATCTGACTGTCCAGCCCAATAGCATGGTCAACATCACTGCCACATTGGCATTGGGAGAGGGTTTTTTGCAACTCCTGGTTGATGAACTCCTTTATCAGCAAGGCACTGGGGTCTTGAGTAATCTCACTCTCTTCTCTACGATTGGTACTTTTAATGTTACGGCTTTTGCACCGGCAACAGAGAATTTCACTGATGGGTTTACAACTTTGTTTGTTACAACACAAGACATGATTGCACCAGTCATTCAACTTGGTGTCTGCCTACCGAATCCGAGCACTATCGGAGAAGATGTGACCTGCAATGCTACCATTACTGATGATGTGCAGGTTAATACTGTTGTTGTAAATCTTACTTTACCAGATGCTACTGTTGTATCTCCTTTGGTCGTGAATGTTAGCGATGACTATTTATTTACCTACAATGCATCACAACTAGGCAATGTGAGCGTGCTCTGGATTGCGAATGATAGCAGCGGTAATGAAGCCCAAGATAGCAGTCAACAATATATTATTCTTGCTGCAAACCAAAGTTCTGGTAGTGGCTCTTCTGGTGGCGGTTCTTCTGGCAGTAGTTCGAGTAATCTTGGCAGCGATAGTGGACCAGGTGCATTGCGTAATGCGCCCCCAGGTACAGCAGTGATTGGCAACCAACCATTGCCTCGACAATCTAGTCCTTCACCATCGCCTTCTGAAGGAGCACCGACTACGCAACAACCATCAGCCACGGGAGAGACGACACCATTAACAGGTGCGGCAGTTGGTCAACAGGATGCTGGTGTAACGTTCAAGAAAGTTACCCTCATATTTCTCCTGGTAGCCTTACTTTTCTTTGTTGTCAGCTATATTCTCCGTGAACGACGAGTAACAACAAAGCATTTATATAGCAACAAACGACCACAAAAATCTATGGTGAAAAATCCTGATGTGCTTGACAAACTTCAAGGCTACGTCAGCGCTGAAATTCTTGACAGACTAAAGAAAGGCGATCATTTACAGCACAAACGTATTGATCCTAGGGATAAAGAATTTGCTCATCACTTTCCCGAGACTGCCAAGGAATTGCAGGAAAAGAAGATATCTGTGCGTCCTAAGAAATTTGATTATGAGCGTCTTGAACAAGTTAAACGAGATATTACTAAAGAAAACAAAGTTATTTCTGCTAGTGACATGAAGAAATTATTCCCTGAAACGTTAGGACGGGCGCCGAAACTACAACAAGAGACATTTATCTTGACACCGCGAACTAAGGAAGTCGTCGCGAAGGTCGGAGAGGATGATTTCAGCAAGCACTACATCCTCAAACAACCTGAAAAACTAGCCAGAACAGAACCAAAGCAAGCACTGCACACCAATCGAAAGATTAATAAGACTTCAAAAGATAAAGTACTGAAAGGATTACAAGAGGTGTACAAGATTGAGTAGGGAAAGCAAGATTATTGGTATCATCTCTATCAAGGGAGGTGTTGGGAAAACATCAGTGACTGCAAACATAGGCGCTGCTCTGGCACAAGAATTCAATAAAAACGTCATTATTGTCGATGCGAATTTTTCTGCCCCGAATCTTGGATTGCATTTTGGATTGACGCAGCCAAGTGTGACGTTGCATGATGTACTGAGCAATAAGGTTGATATTGGCGATGCGATTCATGAGTATGACAAGCATCTGCACTTGGTTCCTGGGAGCCTGTTGAATGAGAAAATCAATCCGTATGCATTGCGCGAAAAAGTGAAAAAATTGAAAGCGTACTATGATGTCATTCTCCTTGACTCTTCCCCCAATCTGAATGATGAACTGCGGGCAGTGATGCTTGCTTCTGATCAACTCCTGGTGGTGACGAACCCTGATTTTCCAACGCTAAGCACGACGATGCATGCCGTGAAAGTTGCGAGGCAGAAACGAACACCCATTGTCGGTCTTGTCCTAAATCGTGTCCGTGGAAAAAGCTTTGAGTTGAGTGTGGAAGAAATTGAAGAAAGCTGTGGCGTGCCTATTATTGGAGTGTTACCAGAAGCGATTACGATGCCAGAATCTGTAGCTGAAACTACGCCTGCTACCTTGTACAAACCACATACAGATGTCGCTGTGGAGTTCAAGAAGATTGCTGCTGCATTGATTGACGCGAGGTATCGAGACCCAAGATTCTTTGCACAGTTCAGAAATCTATTTCGCACTGATCCCAGAAAAGAAGATGTCAACAGAGATATGATGCGGAAGGGTATACTCTATTAAGATTTATTCTTCTTTGGATGAACATAGTGTCTTTTCAAAATTATCAAAATACTGTGTTTCTAAACTGTTAATATAAGATCGCATTTGCATAATGACTAGCTCGATAGGTATATTCTGATTTACGATATGTGTCTGATTTTCTCTTCGACCATCTTCGTATTCTATTATCTCAATTCCAAATATAAACTTAGCTATTTCTGTTGACTCTTCTGGCATTCTTTTTTCCACCTGAATAAATTATACATCCATTCAAAATCCTTGTCTGTCCACTTCTTTTTATGCGCATTTTTTCCTATGACAATCTTATAGTTGCTGGACAAGAGATTTACCTTTTTCATCTCTTTACTAACATACACTTCTTTATATACTTTTGCTAGAAATTTCCGAAAATTTTCCGGTTATTTCCTCTTTTCTAGCACGTAAATATATCTGTTGATCTTGTCTTTCTTGTCAAAATAAGCTATCGGTATTTTTATTTTTTGATAGGGGGACACTGGATAAAATCCTGCTCTTTTAAGGATTGTACTAAATTCTATCTTGATATTTTCTTTCTCCCTGGTTTTCAATTCCGGGATGATGATAACTATTTTTCCTGTGACTTTTTTTGCCAATTCTATTAAAGTACGTTTGTATAAAGATTCTAATTCTTTGGCAATTTTTTCTGCTTCCTGCTTCGATGGATAACCGCGGTAAAAAGGACCGAGATATGGTTCTGTGACAACGGTTTCAAAGGTTTTGAACTGGCGAAGATCTGTCGCATCTCCCTGGAAGACTTGCCATTTTCCTTTTACTTTTGGATACTGCTTTTCTAACCATTCCATGTTCTTTTTTGCATATTGACTTTCTTTGTCTAGACCCATAGCTATAAATCCCATCAATAAAGCTTCTTGCAAGATTGTTCCATAGCCACAAAAGAGATCAAAGATTTCTTGCTGCGGTTCTGCCAGATTAATCAAGATTTTTGCGAGACGGATGGAGATAACTTTAAGCGGATCGTAAGCTGGACGGTTAGCATCACGCTGCTTGTACTCTTTTGGATTGGAGACTGCAGTTGTCATAAATATTTTATCACGATAGGCTAAAAATTCTAGATCTAGTGTACGAGCTTGTGATGGCATGATGTTCCTAGATTTTCCATGACGCCGTGTTGCTTTCAGTTCTTCTTTGTTCAGCAACGTTTTTATTTTTCTATCGACTTGGCTAGGATCTGCTTTGTAGTAATTGATGGCGTAGACAATCTTGTTTTTGGTTCCTCTGTAGATCATCTTTTCATCGAGAGGACGACCAATCTTGAGAGTACCACCCAAGTCCTTGATTGCTTGGTGTTCGTCAAAACCTTGGAGATTGAGGAGAGCAATGTCTTCGTTATGGTCCAGAACATTGTAGTTGATCTTTTTTCTTCTGCAATAAGCTACAATTTCCAATATACTAAGATTTGGATTACGGCCGAGGATAAATAAATAATGCGTCATACCAGAAAGTTTTGCTGAGGCTATAAAAACCTTTTTAAAGTACCTTCTAATTGGTTTAAGTCATGAAGCCTGAAGAGTTGATGATCGAGGATAGAAAAAAGAAGTTAGAAGCGTTACGGAAACTAGGCATCAACCCCTATCCCTATTCGTTTGAACATAAAGACAATGCAGCAACTATTCTGAAACATTTTGAACATTTAAAAAATCATGAAGAAACTAATCATGAGGTATCGATAGCGGGAAGAATTATGACGCATCGTGTTATGGGCAAGGCTGGCTTTAGCCATATCCAAGATCAAACTGGAAGAATCCAGATTTATGTTCGGGAAGATGTGGTTGGTGATAAAGAATACAAGATTTTTTCCACATCAGATCTAGGTGATATTGTTGGTGTTAAGGGGACTATCTTTAGAACAAAAATGGGAGAGATTTCCATCAAAGTCAAAAAATTTGAACTGCTAGCAAAGTGCTTACGGCCATTACCGGAAAAATGGCATGGACTAAAGGATATTGAACAACGCTATCGATATAGACATCTAGACTTGATCTCAAATCCTGAAGTCAAAGAGATTTTTATTAAGAGAAGCAAGATCATTACTGGTGTAAGAAACGTCTTGGATAACAAAGGATTCTTGGAAGTGGATACTCCCTGCATCCAGCCAACGTATGGCGGAGCAAATGCCAGGCCTTTTGAAACGCATCTCCATGATTTAAACATGAAAGTCTACATGCGGATCTCTGATGAACTCTATCTGAAACGATGTGTGATTGGCGGGTTTGAAAAAGTGTATGAAATTGGGAGAGACTTTCGGAATGAGAGCATTGACAGGACTCATAATCCTGAATTTACGATGATGGAATGCTACTGGGCGTATGCTGATTACCATGCTATTATGGAATTAACTGAAGAGATTTTTGTGACTGTGGCAAAAGAAGTTCTGGGAAAATTGCGGTTTGAGTACCAAGGGAAGACGATTGATCTAGCAACACCATGGCGACGGATGACGATGAAGGAAGCATTGCACCAGTATACAAAAATAGAATTTGATAAGCTGAAAGATATAGAAGTGAAGAAATTATTACGCGATCATAAACTTGCTGTTGATCCTTACACTAGAGGCAATGCACTGGCTGC